>NZ_AKJC01000096.1 GCF_000282535.1 Pseudomonas sp. GM84
GCGGACAACCATGGCCTGACAGACCGTGGCACGTTGCAACAAATGTAGGAGCGGATTCATCCGCGATGCGCCGCGCGGGCGGCGCTCGATCTCATGGGCGCCAAAATTTATGTGGCGAGCCCCTCACCTACCGCCAATCCCCCTTCTGCGAAAAAAACGCCTGCGCGTTCGCCTCAAGGCTCTCCAGGTGATACCCCCCCTCCTGCACGATCACACACGGCATGCGCAACGCCCGAATCCGCTCTCCCAACGTCGCAAACCCTTCGGTCGTCACCGCCACCTTGCTCTGCGGGTCCAACTCGTAGATATCGAACCCCAGCGACAGCACCAGCACCTCGGCGCCAAAGTCCTTCACAGCATCCAGCGCAATCTCCAGCTGCCCCATGAAATCCGCCTCGCTGGCCCCATGGGCCATCGGCAGGTTGAGGTTGTACCCCTCCCCCGCACCACTGCCGCGCTCATCCTCGAACCCGGCCACACCCGGATAGAAATTGGTCGGATCGCCATGGGTAGACACATACAGCACATCATTGCGTTCGTAGAAGATCTCCTGGATCCCCTGCCCATGGTGCATGTCGGTATCGAGGATCGCCACGCGGCTGTAGCGGCTGCGCAGGGCCTGGGCAGCGACGGCGGCATTGTTCACGTAGCAGAACCCACCGGCCGCATCGAACCGCGCATGGTGCCCCGGTGGCCGGCACAGGGCGTATGCCGCCGGCTCACCATCGAGAATCGCCTTGGCCGCAGCCACCGCGCTCTGCGCCGACCAGTAGGCCGAGCGCCAGGTGTGCTCGCCCACCGGGCAGCTGCCATCGGCCAGGTAACGAGCGGCTTGGGCGAGAATGCCGCGCAGGGCATTGGGCTCCCGCACGAAGATGTTCGACATCACTTCATCGCCCCAGTCCTCGGGCACTTCCTTCCAGCGTGCGTGCGCTTCTTCGAGGAAGGCCAGGTACGCGTCGCCGTGCACGGCCTTGAGCGGGGCCAGGCCGGCGTCGTCGGGCTGGCGAATGTCGAAGCCAAGGTCCTTGGTCGCCTGCAACAGGCGCTGGGCGCGCTCGGGGACTTCCTGCGGGGTGCGCATGGCGCCGCGCGAGTAGTAGCTGCGAGGGTGGTGCAACAGCTGTTCGGGGTGGAAGTAGCAACGCATCAGACTTCTCCTTGTTCTGTATGGCCAGCGCGGGCCAGCACGGCATTGAGCAATACATCGACACCCTGGCGGGCGTCCTCGGGCAGCACGTCTTCGGCCTCGTTGTGGCTCAGGCCACCGACGCAGGGGATGAACACCATGGCCGTCGGGCAGTAGCGTGCCAGCAGGATAGCGTCATGGCCGGCGCCGCTGACGATCGCCTGCTGGGCATAGCCCAGGCCGTCCACCGCCTGCTGCACGGCCGCCACGCACTCGGCATCGAATGGCGTCGCCGGGCTGACCCAGTGGCGCTCGATGCGCACCTGCAGACCGCGCTGCGCGGCGATGGCCTGCAGCTGCTGGCCAAGGTCGCGCTCCATGGCCTCGATCGCCTCGTCACGGTGGTGGCGCAGGTCGACCGTGAAACGCAGCGCACCGGGGATGGTGTTGCGCGAAGACTTGGCGATCGACAGCTCGCCCACGGTGGTCAAGCCTTGCGGGGCGAAATCGGCGGCCAGCTGCTCGACCGCCTGGATCATCCGCGCGGCGCCATACAAAGCATCCTTGCGCAGCGGCATTGGCGTGGTACCGGCGTGGGCGGCCATGCCTTCGACAGTCACGTCCAGCCAGCGGATGGCCTGGCCACCCGTGACCACGCCGATGGCCTTGGCGTTGTCTTCGAGAATCGGGCCTTGCTCGATGTGCGCCTCGAAGTAGGCATCGACCTTGCCGCCCAGTGGGCGCTGGCCGGCGTAGCCGGTGCGCTGCAGTTCATCGGCGACGCTGATGCCGTCGGCATCGCGGATGGCCAGGGCCTGCTCCAGCGCGAGGGTGCCGGTGAACACCGCCGAGCCGAACATGGCCGGGGTGAAGCGGGCGCCCTCCTCGTTGGTCCACACCGCGATTTCCAGGGGTTTGCGGGTCTGGATGTTCAAGTCGTTCAGGCGACGTACCACTTCCAGGCCCGCCAGCACACCGTAGACACCATCGAAACGGCCGCCCTCGGGCTGGGTGTCGAGGTGGCTGCCCATCATCACCGGGGCTGCATCGGCGTCGGTGCCGGGGCGGCGGGCGAACAGGTTGCCGATGGCATCCACCGAAAGGCTCAGGCCCGCCTCGCGGCACCAGTGGCTGAACAGTTCGCGGCCAGCCTTGTCCTCGTCGCTCAGGGCCAGGCGGCAGCTGCCGCCGCGGGCGGTGGCGCCGACTTCGGCCATGGCCATCAGGCTCGCCCACAGGCGTTCGCCATTGCTTTTCAACATGGGGGTAACTCCTCGCAAAAACGGATGATTCAGGCCAGTTCCAGACGCTGGCTGCGGGCGTACTGGCGCGCCAGGGCCAGCACGCAGACCAGGGAAATGCTGGCGATCAGGGTGTAGAACAGCGCCATCGGCCACCATTGCCCGGTGAAGCTGTGGGCCAGCCAGGTGCCGATCAACGGGGTCAGGCCACCGGCGATGGCGCCGCAGACCTGGTAGGCCATGGAAATCGCGGTATAGCGCACGCGGGTCTCGAACATGCCGCTGACGTAGCCGGCGATCACGGCGTAGAACGAGGCCATGCAGGCCGCCGCCAGGGCGATGCCGAGCACGATCAGCGGGCCTTCGCCGGAGCTGACCAGCACGAACATCGGGTATGGGGAGGCCATCGCCAACAGCGCGACCAGGGCCAGGAAGCGGGTGGCACCGAGCTTTTCCGACAGCCAGGCGGCCAGCGGCTGGACACAGAACTGGATGATCGCCACGAAGAACAGGCATTCGAGGATCAGCGAGCGCTCAAGGTGCAACTGCTGGGTGGTGTAGCTGATCATGAAGGTATTGGTGAAATAGACCCCGGCGATACCCAGGGTATTGGCGCCGATGCACAGCAGCAGTGGCCGCCAGGCCGTACGCAGCACTTCCAGCACCGGCGCCTGCTCCTTGCGCTTGGCCTTTTCCGCCTGCTCGCGGCTGGCCAGGAACTCGGGCGACTCATTGACCCCCAGGCGGATCGCCAGGCCCACCAGCAGTAACAGCGCGCTGGCCAGGAACGGCACGCGCCAGCCCCAGCTCATCAGGTCTTCCTCGGGCAGGCGGGTGACGGCGCCAAAGGCCAGCAGCGAGAGAATCAGACCTGCCGGGCTGCCCAACTGGGCGAACGAGGCAAAGAAGTTGCGGCGCCCCTTGGGCGCATGCTCACCGGCCATCAACACCGCCCCGCCCCACTCGCCGCCCACGGCAATGCCCTGGACCACGCGCAGGATGATCAGCAACACCGGCGCGGCGGCGCCAATCTGCGCGTAGGTCGGCAGCAGGCCGATGCACACGGTGACGATGCCCATCATCAGCAGGGTGATGACCAGCGACTTCTTGCGGCCGATGCGGTCGCCCACATGGCCGAACACGATGCCCCCCAGGGGCCGGGCGAAGAAGCCCACGGCGAAGGTGCCGAAGGCGGCCATGGTGCTGAACAGGCTGTCGTCGGAGGGGAAGAACAAGGCGCCGAACACCAGGGCGGCGGCGGTGGCGTAGATGTAGAAGTCGTACCACTCGATCATGGTACCGATGAACGCGGCGGCGGCGGCACGGCGCGGCTGGGGCGAAGCGATGGGCTTCATGGGGGCTCCTTTGCTTGTTTTTTTGGCAGGAGTTACGGGGTCACGGTGGCGCTCTGGCGGCGCTCTGACCGAGATTTATCGTTCCGGGGCTATGATTAGTCAATTTTCTATTTATTATTCCAACTATTAACCCTGCTTATCATCGAGCTTGATCATGTCCGACCGCCTGCTCAACGACCGCCTCGACTGGAACCTGCTGCGCACTTTCAGGGTGATCGGCCAGGAGCTGTCCATCAGCCGCGCCGCCGCGCGCCTGCACCTGACCCAGCCGGCGGTGAGCCAGGCGCTCAAACGTCTGGAAGACCAGCTCGGCCGCCAGCTGATTGCCCGGCGCGGGCCACGCTTCGTGCTCACCGACATGGGCGAGCAACTCTTCCAGCTGGCCGGCGAGGTGTACGGGCAGATGTCGCAGATCGGCGGCCTGCTGGAGCAACCGGCGGATGAGCTGGTGGGCAAGGTGCGCCTGCTGATGATCAGCCGCATCGTCAGCGAGCGTTTCGACGATTATCTCGCTGATTTTCACCGCCAGCACCCGCGGGTGGATGTGGAGATCGACGTGATGCGCAGCTCCGACATCGTCGCGGCGCTGCAGGAAAAAACCGCCACGGCGGGCCTGAGCCTCAACCGCCGACCGCAGCCCCGGCTTGAGCAACGCCTGTTCCTGCGCCAGCGCTATGCCTTTTTCTGCGGCAAGCACCATGCGCTGTTCGGCCAGGCGCAGGGCGACCTGCAGCGGGAAAACTTCGTCAGTTTCACCAGCGATCAGATCGGCGGCATGCTCTCGCCGCTGACCATTTTTCGTGACCAGCAGGGGTTTTCCGGGCGGATCGTGGCCTCTTCGCCGAGCCTTGAGGAAGTGCGCCGGCTGGTGATCGCCGGCTTTGGCATCGGTTGCCTGCCGGAGCATGTGGTGGCGGCAGATGTGGCGGCGGGTTTGCTGTGGAAGCTGCCGCCGCAGGAAGGGATCGCGGACGTGGACATTCACTTGCTGTGGAACCGGGAGCAGCGTTTGAGCCGGGCTGAAGAGGTGTTCATCGAAGCGTTGCAAGCCAGCCTCGACTAAGGGGGACGCTCACGAAGCGCCGGCTTGGCTAAAACTTGGATCCCATTCGTTGAGCGGGTATGCTACGCGCAATAGCTAAACGCCATTACTCCGGGCGCTCCTTGCGCCTGGCGCTCAAGGAAGAGACTCGTGCCTAGCCACCCTACCCGCCACACCATCGCCCGCCAATGGCAGTTGCTCAAACTGCTCCCCGACCGGCACCCAGGCAAGAGCGCTGCACAGCTGCAAGCCGCGCTGGCCAAGGCTGGCCACAAGACCAGCAAGCGCACGGTCGAGCGCGACCTCAATGAGCTGGCCACGCTGTTTGCGGTGCACTGCAACAGCAAGGGGATGCCCTATGGCTGGTATTGGCAGCCGGGCCTGGACCCAAGCCAGCTGGAGCAGCTGCAGCCGGATGTACTCTCACCCACGGCGCAGATCGAACTGCGCGCCTGGGTGGACGACGGCCTGGCACGGCGGCTTGAAGATCAGCCGCTGTCCGAGGACATGCGCCTGTCGCCGCAGGAAACCGGGGGGGCGAAACTCGATGCCACCGTCCATGACAGTCGCGCGCTGATGGGCTGGCTGCTGTCGCAGGCGGGTTCCATCTGTGTGCAGTCGCCGCAGGCATTGCGCATGGCCATGGTCGAGCAGCTGCGCCAGAGCCTGGCCTTGCACGATGGGGGTAGCTGACAGTTCGCTAGTGAGCCTGTGGGGCAACTGGCCTACTCGGAATGTTGAAGCTGACGCGGTCCTTGTGGGAGCGGGCTTGTCCCGCGAAAGGGCCGGCCCAGGCAATAGTGGTGTATGGCCAGGGCTTTGCCCTGGTTCGCGGGACAAGCCCGCTCCCACAGAAATCACGCTGGATTCTGGTAGCGGCTCAGGACGGCAAGCTCGGCATGCGTCGCCGCGCCAGGCAGGCATAGCCCAGGCCCAGCACAGCCAGCACCAGCACGCCCAACAGCGCCACCAACTCACCGCTGTAGCGCGCCACCAGCGCCGGGAAGCCGGCAAATTCGCGGTAGACCCGCACATCCGCTGCCCCGTCGGCGTGGCTGATGCTGATACCGCCCTGGCGGATCTGCGAATAGTCGGCATCGAAATAGACCCAGACCTTGCACACCCCGCCAGGGTCGATGCTGGCGATCTCCACCAAAGGCGTCGAGGCCTCGTACAAGGTGTCGTTGCCTGCCGCGTCGCGTACCTGCACCAGGCCTTTGGCCGGCAGGTGAATCCTGACCTCGCGTACGGCCTTGTCGCCGGTGTTGCGCAGGTCGATGAGCAAGCCGGTGCGGTGGTCCACCAGCCCCGCCTCGAACGGCTTGGCGAACAACTGGGCGTAGGGCGCCTGGGCCAGCTCCACCAGCCTGTCGACCTGGTCCTGGCTCAAGGCCCCTTGGCCGATGCGGCTGATGCGGGGCTGCAGCTGTTCGTACTTGAGCTGATCGTTGGCCCTGCTGATGCGCTCGCTGAATTGGCTCGGGTAGGTCAGGTAGGCGTAAGTCAGCGACGCATCCAGCCGAGCGGTGTCCTTGAACACCAGATAGACCAGCAGCATGGCGACCAGGCCCAGCAGCGTGGCCACAAGGCGTTTCCCGACGTTGTCCCGACTCAACGGTGCGATTCCTTCTGTAGCGCCTGGTAAGTGTGCAGCGGTCCAAAGGTTGCCAAGTTCAACGCCCCTAGGCAAGCGTTCAGCGTCCCAGCAACTGGGGCAACGAGGCCATCAGCATGGCCACACCCGACAAGGTCAGCAGCCCCAGCACCACCCGGCGAAACGCCTGCTCGCTGATCCCCAGGTATACCCGCGTGCCAAGCAGCGCCGGCAAGGCCATGGCCAGCAGCACGACGCCGAAGGAGGGCAGCATGTCGCGGGTGACCACACCGGTGCCCAGGTAGGTGAGCAGGGTCACCAGCAGCATCGACAGGTTGAAGTTCTGGATCACCGCGCGCTGGGTATCACGCTCGAAACCACGCAAGGTACACCACAGTGTAGGCACTGTCCCGGTAAAACCGCCGATGCCGCCCAGGGCACCGCCCAGCATACCCACCGCACCATCGGCCAGGCGGTTGCCCGGCAGCCGTGGCAGGCGCGGTGCCAGCAGCATCAGCGGGCACCACAGCACCAGCAAGGTGCCGAACACGGCCTTGAACCAGAGCATGTTCAGGTAGGGCAACACCCACACTCCCAGCGGGATGCCTGCCAGGCCGCCGAGCACGAAGGGCCACAGCAGTGGCCAGCTGAAGCCGCGGCGCACGCTGAATACGGCGATGAGCTGGCCGGCGAGGCTGCCGAACACGGTCAGCGAGGCCGCCAGCCGTGGCTCCAGGCCCCAGGCCCAGAACGACATGGCGACCATGCCAAAGGCAAAACCGGAAAGGCCCTGGACGAATCCGGCGACGATGGCGCCAACGGCGATGAGGTAGAGCGAGTCCATAGGTGCTTGTCAGCTTGGCTTGATCGGCGTCATACCATGCCAGAGCTGGGGGCGGATGTCTGCTGAAGCAGGGCCTGCCTTGCCGCTGTCCTGCGGGAGCAACTGTCTTGCTCAAGTTCCAACAACTGACGACCCCCCTTGTGGGAGCGGGCTTGTCCCGCGAACCAGGGCAAAGCCCTGGCCATGCACCGCGGTGTTTTCTTCGCGGGGCAAGCCCGCTCCCACAAGGATTGCGCCAACCGTTAGATAGGGATTAAGCAAAGCGCTCGATCTGGGCCGGGGTTCGGCGCATCAGCACCTTGCCGTGGCGCACCGACACCAGCGCATGGCCCTGGCTGCGGACCATTTCGTAGTCATCGGCCGCCGACAACAGCAACAGGTTCGCCGGGCGCCCTGCCTCGATGCCGTAGCGCTCGCCCAGGTTGAGGGTGCGGGCACTGTTGTCGGTGATCAGATCAAGGCAGCGCTGCAGGTCTTCGTAACCGAGCATGTGGCAGATGTGCAGGCCGGCTTCGAGAATGCGCAGGATGTTGCCGTTGCCCAGCGGGTACCACGGGTCGACGATCGAGTCCTGGCCGAAGCAGACGTTCATCCCCGCCCGGTCGATCTCGGCCACGCGGGTCAGGCCGCGGCGTTTCGGGTACGTGTCGAAGCGCCCCTGCAGGTGGATGCTCTCGGTCGGGCACGAGACGAAGTTGATGCCCGACATCTTCAGCAGGCGGAACAGCTTGGAGCAGTAGGCATTGTCATAGGAGCCCATGGCCGTGGTGTGGCTCGCCGTCACCCGCGCGCCCATGCCGCGCACCCGTGCCTCTTCGGCCAGCACTTCGAGGAAACGCGACTGCGGGTCGTCGGTCTCGTCGCAATGCACATCGACCAGGCAACCGGTGCGCTCGGCCAGCTCCATCAGGAACTTCACCGACGAGACGCCCTGGTCGCGGGTATTTTCAAAATGCGGAATGCCACCCACCACATCGGCGCCCATGGCCACCGCCTCGGTCATCAGCGCCCGGCCGTTGGCGTAGGACTCGATGCCCTCCTGGGGGAAGGCGACGATCTGCAGGTCGACCAGGTCGCGTACTTCATCGCGCACCTCGACCATGGCCTTGAGCGCGGTGAGCTTGGGGTCGGTCACGTCGACGTGGGTGCGCACATGCTGGATGCCGTGGTCCACCAGCATGCCGATGGTCTTCTTGGCGCGGGTCTTGATGTCGTCATGGGTGGTGATGGCCTTGCGCTCGGCCCAGCGCTCGATGCCTTCGAACAGCGTGCCGCTCATGTTCCACTTCGGCTCGCCCGCCGTGAGGGTCGCATCCAGGTGGATGTGCGGCTCGACGAAGGGCGGCACCACCAGGTTCTGCTGGGCGTCCAGGTCGTCCACCGCGCTGCCGGCGACGACGTCGGCCTGGGGCTCGATGGCAGCGATGCGATCGCCTTGCAGTTCGATGCGGAACAGGCCGGCCTTGCCACGCAGGCGTGCATTGATGATGTTCATGGGGTTACTCCTTGCCTTGGGCTTCGGTCATGCGCCATATCAGCATAGCGACCGCAGCATTCATACGAAAAAGCGGGTCGTCGAGGGACTGCCCGCTCAATTGTTCGATACGTTGCATCCGTTGGTTGATGGTGTTGCGGTGCACGCCCAGGCGCTGCCCGGCCTTGAGGCCGTTGCCGTTTTCCATGAGCAGCGCGTCGAGGGTGTGCAGCAAGGTATTGGGCTGTTTGCGCCCGGTGCTGCGCAGTGGGCCGAGGGTGCGGGTGACGAAGTCGTCGAGCAGCGAACGGTCGACGATCCCCTGCAGCAAGCGCAGCACGCCCAGTTCGCTGAAGTCGCACAGGCCCGTGGCCGGGCGCAGGTTCTGCGCCACCTCCAGCGCCTGGCGGGCTTCGTTGAGGGCCTGGCGATAATGGGCGCAGTCTTCGGCGGGGCTGGAAAGCCCCATGAACAGGCCCATTTCCCCGACCAGCGCGGCGAGTTGTCGGTGCAGGTCGGCCAAGGCTGCACGCAGGTGCGGCGAATCCGGCAGCAGCAACACGAACAGGTCACCCGCCAATTGCGCCGTGACCGCTTCGGGCCGGCCGCGACACCAGGCTTCGAGCAGGTCTTCCAGCGCTTGCCGGGTGCCCTGCCACAAGCGTTCGCCCTGGGCCAGCCCGTGCCGTTCGAACAGCTCGTCGACCGCCGACAGGCGCAGCGCCACCAGCCGGCGCGGCCCGTCCAGGGCCAGTTGCAGGTGCGCCGCACGCTGCCGGGCGATGGCCAGGCTTGGGTAATCACCGGTCAGCAACTGGCCGAGGATGTCGTTGCGCGAACGCCGCTCCTGGGTCATCTGCACCAGCGCAGTCCCGATCAGGTGGGTGACCACCACCATCTTCAGCGCATAGGGCTGCTCGATCAGCGGCAGGCCCAGTTGCTCGGCACGGGCAATCACGGCGGGCGGTATGTGCTGGATGAACGAGCCACCGGTGAGGATCACCATGCCGGCGATACCCACCGCCTCGCCATCCTCGACCAGGCTCAGCAGGTTGCTTTCGCCACGCGGGTGATTGATGCCGGTGACGAACACCAGCTCGCCGCCCATCACCCACTCGGCGATGCCTTCATTTTCCGCCACGTACGGCCAGCGCACACGTCGCTGCAGGTTGCGTGCGCCGGCCCGCACGCGCATCTCTTGCAAACCCGGCAGGCACAGGAGTTCTTCGAGTGCCAGGCTCACGGTTCGACCTCGGCCTGGCCCAGCGCCTGGCGCCGGCCACGCAGCTCGAGCAGCAGGATGTAGCACAGTGCCGAGGCGCTGATGCCTACAAGCGGGGCCACCCAGGGCGAGGCGTAGGCCAGTACCGCACCGACGGCATAGGCGAACAGCCCGGCAAGGTTGTAGCGCGGCAGGCTGACCGAACCCAACGCGGGGTACTTGCCACGGTGGCGGTACCAGAAGTCGGCCATGATCACCCCGCCCACCGGCGGGATGATCGACCCCAGCAGCACCAGGAACGGGATCAGCAATTCGTACATGCCACCGATCGCCAGCAGGATGCCGACACCCGCCGCCGCCAGCGTCATGGTGCGCCGACGCTCACTGCGCAGCAGGTGGCAGGCCGCCGCCGAGACGTTGTAGATGGTCGGCCCCTGGATGGTCCACAGGTTCAGGCAGAGCATCACCACCGCCGCGAACGACAGGCCCTGGAGCATCATCACTTCGACGATGTCGGCCTGCTGGTAGACCATCGCGCACCAGGCACCGGCCACCACCATCAGGCCATTGCCGAGCAGGAACGCGACGATACTGGCCGTGACCGCCACCCGCCCGCTGCGCGACAGCCGCGTCCAGTTGGTGGCCTGGGTGGCGCCGCTGGCGAAAGTGCCGAAGACCATGGTCACCGCAGCGGAAAAGGTCAGGGTTTCGTGTGGCACCAGTGCCGCGAGCTGCTGCCCCCCCCCGACATCGCGGGTGGCGATCACCATGGAAATGATCAACAGCGCGAACATCAACGGCACCGACACCCGTGACAGCAGGTCCAGGCCCTTGAAGCCGACGATGGCGGTGATGCTGAAGCCCAGCCCGAACAGCACCATCAATGGCACGGTGAAACCGGGGGCCAGCCCCAGCAGCTTGACCAGCACGATGGCCACGGTAGCCGTGCCCCAGGCGTACCAGCCAAGTTCCGCGAAGCCCAGCAGAAAATCCGAAAGCCGGCTGCCCGCCTCGCCGAAACAGAAACGGCCCATGAGCACGGTATTGAGCCCGCTGCGCGACGCGATGAACGCCAGCGCTGCGGCATACAGCGCCAGCAGGCTGTTGCCGATGGCGGCGATCCACAGCATGTCGACGAAGTTGAAGGCCATGCCGAGCTTGCCGCCGGCGAACATGGTGCCGGTGAAGAAGGTGAAACTGAACAGCACCATGGCAATCGGCAACAGGCCCTTGCGCGCATGCTGGGGCGCTTCGCAGAGGGGGAATTCGGAGGGTGAGCTCATGGTCGGGTGGCTCCGGGTTGAAGGTGCAGCGACAAGAGCAATATGCGGGCCGCTTTTGCCAAGGCAGGGAAAGCCGAAAAAGCAGGCGCGGGGCATAAGAAAGACTGTGCAGGTTGCACAGAATAGCGTCGCCAAGGAGAAAGCAATGTGTGCCGCGTGACTCATCTGGAGGCGAACATGCACCAATGCGAAACAGGCTGGGTAATTTTCACCCAGCCTTCACCCAGCCCCTTGACCCAGGTCATGGCCTGATGGACGATCGACGCTTCCCCGACCAAGGACGAAGGCATGTTACGGATACTGGGCAGAGCGTCTTCCATCAACGTGCGCAAAGTCCTGTGGGCTTGTGCCGAATTCGATATCCCGTACGAACGCGAAGACTGGGGCACGGGCTTCCAGCCCACCGACGCCCCCGAATTCCTTGCGCTCAACCCCAATGCCATGGTGCCGGTCATCCAGGATGGCGACTTCACCCTGTGGGAATCCAACACCATCATCCGCTACCTCGCCACACGCTATGGCGATGGGGGTTGCTACCCGGCCGAAGCGGTCGCCAGGGCCCGCGTGGATCAATGGATCGACTGGCAGGCCACGGACCTGAACCGCTCGTGGAGCTACGCCTTCATGTCGCTGGTCCGGCATTCCCCCGCGCATCAGGACCCGCAGGCACTGGCCGAAGGTTGCGCGCAGTGGGTGCACTACATGCAGATCCTCGAGCGACAGCTGGCCACGACCGGCGCCTATGTGGCGGGTGATCGGTTCACCTTGGCCGACATCCCGATCGGGCTGTCGGTGAACCGCTGGTTCGAGACCCCCTTCGAGCACCCGCCGCTGCCGGCCGTCAGCGCCTACTTCGAACGCCTGACCGACCGCCCCGGCTTTGTTGCGCACGGACGCAACGGCACCCCCTGAGTGGCAAATTCTGCGCACGCCCAGTGCGTGCGCAGCGCCGGGGCGACCTCGCTATAATCCTCCGTCTGAAATGCGCCCAAGGCCCCCCACATGCCCCGCTTGCCGAAATTGCTGTTGCCCCTGCTGCTCATCGCCGCCCTCGGCGCCTGCGACCAGAAACCCACCCGCGAAGAACAGATCCTGGCCAACCTGCCCTTGCAGGAAGCCTACGCGCACAACATCGAGCGCATGGCCGCGCTGCTCACCCGCACCCACCCGCAACTCGATGAACAGACCATTCGCGAGGTGCTGCGCAAGCACCTCACGGTCGAGGACCAGCGCCAGGACCTGTTCAAGCTCTACAGCGAGAAGAACTTCAGCGACGCCGAGTTCGCCAGCATCGTCGCGGCCACCCGCGACCCGGCCAAGGCGCGGGCCATGGAAGAGACCGAAGAAGGCCAGCGACTGAGCGAAAAACTCACCCGGCTGATGCGCGAGACGGCGCGCGATGCCAAGGTGCAGGCACTGGCCGCGCAGCGCATGCAGCAGGTGGAAGATGAACTGAGCGAGCGGGAAGAAAACGCTCTGCTACGCTAGCTGTAACAAGTCTTGTCATAATACTGTCGTCTTTCGGTCATAGGATTGACCCCAACCTGACATTTACCTACTTCATGGATGAGCGTCTCATGCGTCGTGTGGTTTTCAATCAGAAAGGTGGCGTGGGCAAGTCGAGCATCGCCTGCAACCTGGCCGCAGCCAGTGCCGCCGAGGGCTATCGCACATTGCTGGTCGACCTCGACCCGCAGGCCAACGCGACCTATTACCTCACCGGGCTGACCGACGACGCCATCCCGGCCGGCATCGCCGACTTCTTCCGCCAGACCCTGTCGCCCTCTACCGCCGCGGGCAAGAAGCACCGCGTGGCGATCACTGAGACCCGCTACCCCAACCTGCACCTGGTCACCGCCAGCCCCGACCTCAGCGACCTGCAGAGCAAGCTGGAGCACAAGTTCAAGATCAACAAGCTGCGCAAGCTGCTGATCGAGCTGGGCGAAGACTACGAACGGATCTACATCGACACGCCCCCGGCCCTGAACTTCTACACCTTCAGCGCATTGGTGGCCGCCGAGCGCCTGCTCATTCCGTTCGACTGCGACAGCTTCTCGCGCCAGGCGCTGCTCAGCGTCATGGCCGAGGTCGAGGAGATGCGCCAGGACCACAACCCGTCGCTGCAGGTCGAGGGCGTGGTGGTCAACCAATTCGCCGGGCGCACAGCCTTGCACCAGACCCTGGTCGACCAGCTGCGCAGCGAAGGCCTGCCGGTATTGCCGGTGTACCTGAGCAGCTCGATCAAGATGCGCGAGTCGCACCAGGCCTCGGTGCCGCTGGTGCACCTGGCACCGCGGCACAAACTGTCACTGGAGTTCGTCGACCTGCTCGACGTGCTGGAACGGGCCGCCTGACCGGGCAAATCTTCCACGCGCAGGGGCTACCCGACCGCTCGTCCGGGTGATAGATTCGCCGCCATGAAAACCACCCGGCAGACCCGCACGCTGACCGCCTGGACGCTCTATGCCAGCGTCCTGTTCAGCCTATTGCTGTGCGGCCTGCACCATGGCCAGATGGGCGGCTTGCGCCTGGCCGGCCTGGAAGGCGGGTTCTGTTCGGTGAACAGCGAGCACGGTGTCGCCATCGACCTGGATGGCGCCGGTGGCGACCAGCACATGGCCCAGCTCGACTGCCCGGTCTGTTCTTCCTTCGGCATGGCAGTACCCCTGAGCAGCGCTGGCTTCTCGTTCGCCCCAGCACACAGCGCCGCCACCTCACCCATTGTCGTGCGCAGCTGGGCGCAACCGCCGCCCCGCTACCAACGCCCTGCCCTCACCCCCCGCGCGCCCCCCGCCGCCTTCCCCGCAGCAGCCCTTCATATCGCCTGACCCCAGCCGGGCGCGCCTGCGTGCGCGGTCGTGGTCAGCCATGACCCTTGCGTGGAAGACACAATAATATGCTCCGCAATACCTCCCTGGTGCTCCTCATGGGCACCTGCACCTTCACCTGGGCGGACGACGCCGCCGTGGAACTCGGCGCCACCACCATCGACGGCGAACGTGACGCCCCCTCCGGCGTGCAACTGGATGAACCGATCCGCACAGGCTCCCGGCTGGGCCTGACCGCCCGCGAAACCCCGGCGTCGGTGAGCGTGTCCGACCGCCGCCTGATCGAAGAACGCGGCGCCAAGGACAGCCAGGACGTGATCAACGCCATGACCGGCGTGAACGCCTCGGCCAACCCCGGCTTTGGCGGCTTCGTCAGCTATCGCGGTTTCACCCAGAACCAGGTCACCCAGCTGTTCAACGGCATCAACCTTGGCTACAGCAGCGCGATGCGGCCGGTGGATGCCTGGGTGCTGGACCGGGTCGAGCTGCTCGGCGGGCCCTCGTCGTTCTTGCACGGTGCAGGCTCGGTCGGCGGCTCGATCAACTACATCACCAAGCTCGCCACCCGCGACCAGCAGATCATCGACGGGCGGGTGCGCTATGGCAGCTACGACGACTCGGAAGCGGCCTTCGGCATCAACCAGGCCCTGGCCGGCAACCCGGCCGATGCCCGCCACTTCATGCGCCTGGATTACAGCCACAGCGGCAGCAACGGCTACATCGACCGCAACGAGCGGCAGACCGACAGCGTTGCGTTTTCGCTGCTCAGCGACCTGGCCCCCGACCTCACCCACACCCTGGCCCTGGAGTACCAGGAAGACCGCGAGGACAGCCCGTACTGGGGGGCGCCGATCTTGCCCGGGCGCAGCACCATGAAGATCGACAACAGCCGCCGCTTTGAAAACTACAACGTCGCCGACGGCCGTTATGAACAGCGGGTACGCTGGTTGCGCTCGATCCTCGACTACCAGGTCAGCGACAGCACCAGCGTGCAGAACACGCTGTACCACTACAACGCCCAGCGCGACTACCGCAACCTGGAGCGCTACAGCTATACCAGCGACGGTAACGTGCTGCGCGCCAGCCCCTACCTGCAGCGCCATGACCAGAACGTGCTGGGTGACCGCGTCGAGCTGCGCCATGACCACAGGCTGTTCGGCCTGGCCAGCCAGTGGTCGCTGGGCCTGGACTATTCGCGCATGCGCCAGACGCTCTACCCGACCTCGAGCAGCTACACCGACGTGGTCGACCCCGACCACTTCGATCCGGGCAGCTTCGACGACATCCCCGGGGTGAATGCGGGCCTGACCAAGGGGCGCCGCCATGAAGTCACCAACCGCGCCGTGTTCGCCGAGCACCGCCTGCAACTGACCGAGCGCCTGGCCCTGCTGACCGCCCTGCGCTACGACTACCTGGACATGCAAGTGACCAACTACGGCGCCGTCACGCCGACCTCGCCGGCCTTCTTCGAACGCCGCTGGGAACCGCTGTCCGGGCGCATCGGCCTGACCTACGCGCTGACCCCAGCGGCCAGCGTCTATGTGCAGTACAGCACCGCCGCCGACCTGCCTGCCGGCTCGCTGGCGGCGGCGACCTACTCCAACGTCGGCCTGTTCGACCTGTCCAGGGGCGAGCAGTGGGAAGTGGGCAGCAAGTTCGATTTCCTGGAAGGACGTGGTGCGGCAACGGTGGCGCTGTACCAGATCGTGCGCAAGGACTTCGCCGTGCGCGATTCGGTCGACCCCAACCAGACGGTCCAGGCCGGGCAACAGACTTCCCGCGGGATCGAGTTGTCGGGGCGGCTGCAGGTGACGCCGAAGCTGCTGGCCGAAGCCAACTATGCCTATGTCGATGCCGAGTACGATGAGTTCAACGAAGCCGTCAACGGCGTGTCGGTATCGCGCAAGGGCAATGCCCCGGTCAACGTGCCGGCCAACGTGGCCAACCTGTGGCTGACCTACAGCCTCGACCCGGCGTGGTCGGTCGGGGTGGACAGCCGCTATGTCGATTCGGTGTATGCCGACAATGCCAACACCCTCAAGGCCCCGGCCTATACCCTGTTCGGTGCCTTTGCCCGCTACCGGCTGGACGAACACACCACGGTCACCGGGCGGGTGCGCAACCTGACCGACGAGGTGTATGCCAAGCAGGCGTACGGACTGCAGTACTACATGGGCGCGCCGAGGACGTTCGAGGTGGCGGTGGACATGCGGTTCTGATGGGGGCGGCCTGGTCGCCAGCGTGGCGGCCAGGCCGGACTGCACAATGTAAAGTGTCCTACCGTTGATACGTCCATTTCCCAAGCAATCTTCAGTGATAATCTGCCCACCTCTCACCTGCCGGCACATGAAGCTCCGGCGACTTTCATGGCAAGGAAGTTCACGTGTTCAAAACGCTGTCCCCGGTTCTGCTGATCACCGCCTTTGTCTGCCTGGCGGGTTGCAAAAGCCACTCCTCGTCCAACGTGGATGAACAAACCCTCAAGACCTTCACCCACGATATGCAGCAGGCCTTGATCCGCAGCATCGCCATGGCCAACACCGGCGAACAGGCGGGCGCCGTGTTGCTCAAGGTCACCCTGGACCGGCACTCCGCCCCCATCCGCTGCGAGTCCCGCAGAGCCCCGCTGACCTATGAACTGAAAATGCCCGCGGGGGTCATGCCGACCAATCTCAAGGGGCTGAACACGCTGGTCGAGGCGCAATGCTGGAAGACCATCTACCCGGTCGTGCCCAAGGAAATGCTCGACGAAAACGGCGAGGTCGAAGTGCTGGCGCCGATGGTGGTGGTGTTGCCCGCGCAGCGACACAGCGCCATTGCACAGCAGCAGTTCTTCTGGGAAAGCCTGTTGCGTGACCAAGCGGTGACCAGTATCGGCAGGGCTTCGGTGTATTACGAGGCCGACGCCCAGGGTCACGTCGAGGGCTGCCTGGTGCAGCTGTACCCGCACCCGCTGCGCCGCGATGCGTTTCGCCTGGATGGCAACCTGCAGGCGCAGCTGAACAGCCGCTGCATGGCACTCGACCTGCGCAAGATGCCCGGCTATGTCACCGATGAGAGGGGGCTGGCGAGCGGCTACAGCGAGGTGGATTACGCGCCGTGGCGGGTGGGGCGGCCATGATGCCGTATGGCACGGGCTCCGCCCGTGTTCGCGGGACAAGCCCGCTCCCACAGGTTCACCCGTGCTCATGAAAACGGTGCTGGACCTCTACCTCTGTTCATGAAAACGGCGCTGGACCTGTGGGAGCGGGCTTGTCCCGCGAACCAGGGCGAAGCCCTGGCCATCCACTGCCCCCCTTTTCGCGGGCCAGCACGGTCAAAACAGATATCCCGATGTCGCCCACGAGGAAGCGCAACCCCGCACAGCCCGGTCTACTGCCTGAAACAACAACGATGACGCGGCCGTGACCACGTCACGTCCCTTCAGGCTGCCTATGGAACCGGAGCACCTGCACATGTCCGCATCTCATGAGGTATCCCCCACCACGCTACGCCGCGTCATCGCCGCCTCGGCCATCGGCAACTTCGTCGAATGGTTCGACTTCGCCGTGTACGGCTTTCTCGCCACCCTCATCGCCAGCCAGTTCTTCCCCAGCGGCGATGCCAGCGTGGCGCTGCTCAAGACCTTCGCCGTGTTCGCCGTGGCCTTCGCCCTGCGGCCACTGGGCGGCATCGTGTTCGGTGCCCTGGGCGACCGGCTCGGGCGCAAGCGCATCCTGTCCCTCACCATCCTGCTGATGGCAGGCTCCACCACACTGATCGGCCTGCTGCCCACCTACGCCAGCATCGGCCTCGCCGCGCCGGCGCTGCTGACCCTGGCGCGCTGCCTGCAGGGCTTTTCCGCCGGCGGCGAGTATGCCGGGGCCTGCGCCTACCTGATGGAACATGCGCCGCGCAACCGACGCGCTTTCTATGGCAGCTTCGTGCCGGTCTCGACCTTCTCGGCCTTCGCCTGCGCAGCCGTGATCGCCTATGGCCTGGAAGCCAGCCTGTCGGCCGAAGCGATGAGCGCCTGGGGCTGGCGCATTCCGTTCCTGGTGGCCGCGCCGCTGGGGCTGGTGGGCCTGTACCTGCGCTGGCGGATGGAAGAAACCCCGGCCTTCCGCCAGGCCCTGGCCGAAGGCAAGGCCCATGAACACTCACCGCTCAAGGAAACCCTGCGCAGCCATGGCCGGACCCTCCGCAACCTGGGGGCGTTCATTTCGTTGACGGCATTGTCGTT
Organism: Pseudomonas sp. GM84; assembly: GCF_000282535.1. Lineage (GTDB taxonomy): Bacteria > Pseudomonadota > Gammaproteobacteria > Pseudomonadales > Pseudomonadaceae > Aquipseudomonas. The sequence continues at coordinate 18,235 of NZ_AKJC01000096.1, forward strand.
CTATATGTTCACCACCTACTTCGCCACCTACCTGCAACTGGTCGGCAACCTGACCCGTGCCCAATCGCTGCTGGTGACCACCGTGGCGCTGCTGTTCGCCGCGGTCGGCTGCCCGCTGGCCGGGGCGTTTTCGGACCGCGTCGGGCGGCGCAAGACCATCGGCTTTACCTGCCTGTGGGTGATGGTCTGTGTGTTCCCCGCGTATTGGCTGGCCAGCTCCGGCTCGATGTCGGGGGCGCTGCTGGGGGTGATCCTGCTGGCGGTGGGAGCGCTGTGCAGTGGGGTGGTTACTGCTGCGCTGCTGTCGGAGAGCTTTCCGACCCGCACGCGGTATACCGCTTCGGCCATTACTTACAATGTGGCCTACACGCTGTTTGGCGGTACTGCGCCGCTGGTGGCAACCTGGTTGATCGGGTTGACCGGTAGTAGCCTGGCGCCGGCGTTCTACCTGGTGGTGATTGCTTTGGTGGCGCTGGTGGGGGGGTTGGCGTTGCCGGAAACGGCGCGGATTTCGTTGCATGACGAGCCGGGGGTCGATAGGCACCGGCAGGCTGCTCGCGTTTGAAACGGGGGGCTGCTTTGCAGCCCATTCGCGGGACAAGCCCGCTCCCACAGGTCCTTCACTGCATTCAAACCCTGTAGTCAACCTGTGGGAGCGGGCTTGTCCCGCGAATGGGCCGCAAAGCGGCCCCTGCTTCACACCTCTTCGCGCCGGTACGCCCACTGGTACAGCGCCGGCAACACCAGCAAGGTCAACGCCGTCGACGACAGGATCCCACCAATCACCACCGTCGCCAGCGGCCGCTGCACTTCGGCACCGGTGCCGGTGGCCAAGGCCATCGGGATGAACCCCAGTGACGCCACCAAGGCGGTCATCAGCACCGGCCGCAAGCGCGTCAGCGCCCCCTCCTCGACCGCCACCCGCAAGCTGCGGCCCTCCTCACGCAGGCTTCGGATAAAGGCAATCATCACCAGGCCGTTGAGCACCGCCACGCCGGACAAGGCGATAAAACCCACCCCTGCGGAAATCGACAGGGGAATGTCACGCAGCCACAGCGCCAGCACCCCGCCGGTCAAGGCGAAGGGAATGCCCGTGAACACCAGCAGACCATCCTTGAGGTTGTTGAACATCATCAGCAGCAGCGCCATGACCAGCAGCAACGCCACCGGCACCACCACCTGCAGGCGCTCGGCCGCCGACTGCAACTGTTCGAACTGGCCGCCCCAGCGGGTCCAGTAGCCGGGCGGTATCGCCACTTGCTCGCGCAACCCCAGCTCGGCCTGCTCGACGAACGAGCCCAGGTCACGCCCGCGCACGTTGGCACTGACCACCACCACCCGCTTGCCATCCTCGCGGCTGACCTGGTTCGGCCCCAGTTGCAGGTTCAGCGTGGCGACTTGCGCCAACGGGATGAAGCCGATTTGCGCGGCCCCGGCCGAGGCGCTCGCGGGCACGGGAATCAGCAGGCTGGACAAGCCATCGACATCGGTGCGCAACGCCTCGGGCAGGCGCACGACCATGTCGAAGCGGCGGTCGCCCTGGTACAGCGTGCCCGCCGTGCGACCGCCAACGGCAATGGCGATGGCGTCCTGCACGTCACCCACATTGAGGCCATGACGGGCAGCCTTGTCGCGGTCGATATCGATGGTCAGCACCGGCAGGCCGGTGGTCTGCTCGACCTTCACTTCCGAGGCGCCCGGCACTTGCTGCAGGCTGCTGGCGATTTGCGCGGCGGTGCGGTTGAGCACGTCCATGTCGTCACCGTACAGCTTGACCGCCACGTCACTGCGTACGCCGGAAATCAGCTCGTTGAAGCGCAGCTGGATCGGTTGCGACAACTCATGGTTGCTGCCCGGCACACTGGCGGCCGCGCGCTGCACTTCGGCGATCAGCGCTTCACGCGACTTGCCAGGGTCCGACCACTGCTCTTGAGGGCGCAACATCACGTAGGCGTCGGAAATGTTCGGCGGCATCGGGTCGGAGGCGATCTCGGCGGTGCCGGTGCGGGCAAACACCCGCTGCACTTCCGGCACCTGGGTGATGATCGCCTGCTCCAGGCGCTGCTGCATGTCCACCGACTGCGACAGGCTGGTGCCCGGCACCCGCAGGGACTGCAGGGCAAAGTCACCCTCGCTGAGGCTGGGGATGAACTCGCTGCCCATGCGGCTGGCCATGACCCCGGACAACACCACCAGCACGGCCGCCGCGCTGAAGGCCAGCTTGCGCCGGCCCAGCACCCAGGCCAGTACCGGGGCATAGCGCTGGCGCGCGGTGCGCATCACCAGGCCTTCCTCTTCCTTGACCTTGCCGGTGACGAAGAGCGCGATGGCTGCGGGCACGAAGGTCACCGACAGGATCATGGCGCCCAGCAGCGCGATCACCACGGTGAAGGCCATGGGGTGGAACATCTTGCCCTCGACGCCCGTCAGGGCAAAGATCGGCAGGTACACCACCATGATGATCAGCTGACCGTAGATCAGCGGCCGACGGGCCTCCCGGGCCGCAGCGAACACCTCGTGGAAGCGCTCGCTGCGGCTGAGCATGCGGCCATGGCGCTGCTGGGCATGGGCCAGGCGGCGGATGGCGTTCTCGACAATCACCACCGCACCGTCGACGATGATGCCGAAATCGAGCGCGCCAAGGCTCATCAGGTTGGCGCTGACCTTGTTGCTGAACATGCCGGTAAAGGTGAACAGCATCGACAGCGGAATGACCATGGCGGTGATCAGCGCCGCGCGGATGTTGCCGAGGAACAGGAACAGCACGGCAATCACCAGGATCGCGCCTTCGACCAGGTTCTTCTTGACCGTGGCGATGGCCTTTTCGACCAGGTGGGTGCGGTCGTACACCGTCACCGCGACCACCCCTTTGGGCAGGTTGCGGTTGATGTCCACCAGCTTGGCCGCCACCGCCTGGGACACGGTGCGGCTGTTCTCGCCGATCAGCATGAACACCGTGCCCAGTACCACCTCGCGGCCATTCTCGGTGGCCGCGCCCGAGCGCAGCTCCTGGCCCAGACCGACCTGGGCCACATGGCTGACGCGGATCGGCGTGCCATCGGCCGTGGAGATGACGATGTTGGCGATGTCCTCGGCCGTGGCCACCTGCCCCGGCGCGCGGATCAGCAATTGCTCGCCGTTGCGCTCGATATAGCCGGCGCCGACGTTGGCGTTGTTGCGTTCGAGGGCGCCGATTAAGTCGTTGAGGGTCAGCTTGTAGGCTGCCAAGCGCTTGGGCTCCGGGGCGATCAGGTACTGCTTGGCATGGCCGCCGATGCTGTTGACCTCGGCCACCCCTGGCACGTTGCGCAGCTGCGGCTTGATGATCCAGTCCTGGATCTCGCGCAGGTCGGTGGCCGTGTACGGCGTGCCGTCATCCTTGAGCGCGCCCTCCTCGGCCTCGACCGTCCACAGGAAGATTTCCCCAAGGCCGGTGGAAATCGGCCCCATGCCGGACTCGATCCCTTCGGGCAACTGCGCCCGGGCGACCTGCAGGCGTTCGTTGACCAGTTGGCGGGCGAAGAACAGATCGGTGCCGTCATCGAAGATCACCGTCACCTGGGACAGCCCGGAGCGCGACAGCGAGCGGGTCTGCTTGAGCCCCGGCAGGCCGGCCATGGCGGTCTCGATGGCGTAGGTAATGCGCTGTTCGGTTTCCAGCGGCGAGTAACCGGGCGCAGCGGTGTTGATCTGCACCTGGACGTTGGTGATGTCGGGCACCGCGTCGATGGGCAGTTTCTGGTAGCTGTGGATACCCACGGCCGCCATCAGCACCACGGCGAGCATCACCACCAGGCGTTGCTCGATGGCGAATTGGATCAGGCGTTCGAACATGCAAGCGTCCCCGCAATCAATGGCTGTGCTCGGCGGAGCCTTTGCCAAGCTCCGACTTGAGGACGAAGCTGCCCGCGGCAGCCACCTGGGTACCGGCGTCCAGGCCGGCGGTGATCTCTACCTGGCCGGCGTCGCGACGGCCGATCTGCACGGGGCGTGCCTCGAAGCCTTCCGCGGTACGGGCAAACACCACGGTCTGCTCCTCCCAGCTCTGCAGCGCGCTTTGCGGCACCACCACGGCGGCGTTGACGCGCTCGGCGCTGACCGCGATGGAGACGAACAGCCCAGGGCGCCAGGCGCCGTCCGGGTTGGCCAGAGTGGCGCGGGCGGTGGCGGCGCGGTTCTGCTCGCCGAGCAGGCTGCCGACGTAGTTGATCTGGCCCTCGACCTGGGCGCCCAGGTCCGGCGCGCTGACGATCACGCTGCGCCCGGTGGTGACCTTGGCCAGGTCGCGCGGCGCGACGGCGAACGTGGCCCAGACCCGGCTCAGGTCGGACAGGGTGAAGGCGTTGCTGGTCTCATCGACCACCTCACCCACGGTCAGGTGCTTTTCCACCACCACCGCATCGAACGGCGCGCGCAACTCGTAGCGGTTGCCGCTGCCGGCCGGGCCCACCGCAGCGACTTTCTGCCGGGCATTGGCCATGGCGATTTCGGCTTCCTGCAGCGCCTGGCGGGCCTGCAGGTAATCCTGTTCGGCACTGATGCGTTCCTGCCACAGCTGTCGCTCACGCTCGAAGGTGAGCCGCGCCAGCTCCAGGCGGCGCTGGGCGGCCAGCTGCTCGCTGCGCAGGTCGGAGATCTGCTGGCTGGCGATCACTGCCAGCACCTGGCCGCGCTTGACCGCCTGGCCCAGGTTGGCCTGCACCGACTCGACCACGCCAGGCACGCGGGGCACCACGTGGGCGGTGTGGTCTTCATCGAAACGGATCTCGCCGGGGAAGCTGATGGCGCTGCTCATCGCGGCCGGCGCCGCAGCCGCCAGCTGGATGCCGGCCGCTTCGATCTGGGTGTCGGACAGGTGAACCTTGCCCTCCTCTTCCTGGTGCGCCTGGGCGCTCGCTTGGCCATGGGCATGGCTGTCTTCGGCGTGCTCATGGCTGTCTTCGGCGTGGTCATCGTGCTTGCCCTGGCCGAGGTTGCCGGTCCAGGCCAGGCCGCCGAAGCCGAGCACGGCAACGGCAGCCGCCAGGAGGGCGAGCTTGCGTGGGTTATTCATGGTTGCTCCTGCTGATCGTTGTATTGCTCAAAGCCGCTACGTCGCCATAGATGCGCTCGACCTGCGCCCGCGCATCGGTCGCCTGGGCCAGTGCCTCCAGGTACAGCGCACGCGCCTCGATCAGCGTGCGCTGGGCATCGAGTACATCGAGGAAGGCGAACTTGCCCATTTCGAAACCGCGGGTGGCGGTGTCCACGGCCTGCTGCGCCGACGGCAGGATGGTGCGTTCGTAGTCCTCCACGTCCTGCAGCGCCGTGCGCCACTGACTGACGGCGCTGCGGGTTTCGCTGCGCAGGCGCAATTCCACGGCATTGCGCAGGTCACGCGCCTGGTCGGCGCGGCGCGCGGCGGCCAGCACATTGCCCTGGTTGCGGTCGAACAGTGGCAAGGGCATGGACAGCCCGACCACGTTGACCCGCTCGCGGTCTTCGCGGCTGTACTGGCTGCCGAGGCTGACGGTCAGGTCGGGGATGCGCTGGGCCTTTTCCGACCCCAGCGACGCGTCGCCCCGTTCGATCTGGGCGGCGGCCAGTCGCCATTCGGCGGTCTGTTCGAGCTGGGCAAGCAAGGCGTCTGTGCTGGGGGCCGCGCCTGGGGAAAGGTCGGCGGCCTGCACCTCCCGGAATGCCGCCAGCGGGCTGCCGGTCAGCCGTGCCAGGGCCTGGAAGGCCACCGTGCGCTGGGTTTCGGCGCGGCGCACCTCGGCGTGTGCCTGAGCCAGTTGAACTTGCGCGCGAGTGGCTTCCACCGGGGAGGACTGGCCGGCGGTCACACGCCCCTGCACCACTTTCAGGCCGCGCGCGGTCAGCGCCTGCGACTGCTGCGCCAGCTCCACCGCCGTCTGTGCGCGCAAGGCGGTATGGAAGGCCTGGACCACGTCGGCGCGCAAGCCGTTGCGTTGGCGTTGCAGGTCGAGCTGGGCGATGGTCTGGCCGCTGCTGGCCACGGCGATGCGCGCACCGCGCTTGCCACCGAGCTCCAGCGCCTGGCTGAGGGTGACCGTGGTGGTGCTGGTGTCGCGGCGGGTGTCTTCGACCTCCCAGGACAGCTCCGGGTTGGGGATCAGCCCGGCCTGGCGCCGTTCGCCTTCGGCGATGCCGATCTCGCGGCCGGCGGCCGCCAGCTCGGGGTTGTTGGCAAAGGCGGCAGACAGCGCTTCGGGCAGGCTCAAGCCCTGCGCGGCCTGGGCGCTGGCGGTGGCCGCGAGCAGCAGGCAGAGCACGGCGATCTTGCGGGGGATGGGCACTTCAAAAGTCCTCGTCGGCGAGCGTTGCCGGAGGACTGTAGGGAGGCGTGGTTATCGGGGCGGTGGCTGGGACATTACAATTTTGTCATCTCGCTTTTGCCTGGGTTCGATAATCGCCCACTTACCGGACGGGTCCGATTGACGAAACTAACCGGGTAGTACAAACATAGGCGCATCCAAAAACAACAAAGCGATGTTGCCATGAAGCCCCTTATTCTTGTGCTCAACGGCCCTAACCTGAACATGCTGGGTACCCGCGAACCCACCCAGTATGGCCGTGAAACCCTCGCCGACCTCGCCCAGGGCTGCGCCGACACCGCCCAGGCACAGGGCCTGCAGATCGAGTTCCGCCAGACCAACCACGAAGGCGAACTGATCGACTGGATCCACGCCGCGCGCGGCCGCTGCGCGGGCATCCTGATCAATCCCGGCGCCTGGACCCACACCTCGGTGGCCATCCGCGATGCGCTGGTGGCCAGTGAACTGCCGGTGATCGAAGTGCACCTGTCCAACGTGCACAAGCGCGAACCCTTCCGCCACCTGTCGTTCGTCTCGTCGATCGCCATTGGCGTGATCTGCGGCCTCGGCAGCCAAGGCTACCGCATGGCCCTCAGCCACTTCGCCGAGCTGTTGCAGGAGCACGCCGCATGACCCAGCCCACCATCCTGGCCGGTCTGATCGGCCGTGGCATCCAGCTGTCGCGCACCCCTGCCCTGCACGAGCACGAGGGCGATGCACAGGCGCTGCGCTACCTCTACCGCCTGATCGATGCCGACCAGTTGCAGCTCGATGACAGCGCCCTGCCCCAGTTGCTCGACGCCGCGCAGCGCACCGGTTTCACCGGGCTGAATATTACCTACCCGTTCAAGCAGGCGATCCTGCCCCTGCTCGACGAGCTGTCGGACGAGGCACGCGGTATCGGCGCGGTGAACACCGTGGTGCTCAAGGACGGCAAGCGGGTCGGCCACAACACCGACTGCCTGGGCTTTGCCGAAGGCTTGCGCCGTGGCCTGCCGGATGTGGCACGACGCCAGGTGGTGCAGCTGGGTGCTGGCGGTGCAGGCTCCGCGGTGGCCCATGCGCTGCTGGGCGAAGGTGTCGAAAGGCTGGTGCTGTTCGAAGTGGACGCTGCGCGGGCGCAGGCGCTGGTGGACAACCTGAACCAGCGTTTCGGCGCCGGCCGAGCGGTGATCGGCAGCGACCTGGCGGGTGAGCTGGCGGCGGCGGATGGGCTGGTGAATACCACACCGGTGGGCATGGCCAAGCTGCCGGGCACGCCGTTGCCGGTCGAGTGGCTGCATGCGCGGCTGTGGGTGGCGGAGATCATCTATTTCCCGCTGGAGACCGAATTGCTGCGGGCGGCACGGGCGTTGGGTTGCCGTACCCTGGATGGCAGCAACATGGCGGTGTTTCAGGCGGTGAAGGCGTTTGAGCTGTTCAGTGGGCGGGAGGCGGATGCGCGGCGGATGCAGGCGCATTTTGCCAGTTTCACTTGAATCCGCAGCGGCCCTTTCGCGGGGCAAGCCCGCTCCCACAGATCCCCCGCAAGCCTGAGGTCAGCGGGGTTACTTGTGGGAGCGGGCTTGTCCCGCGAAGAGGCCGGTACAGGTAAATCATCCTTTCTCATCCAGCAACGCCTGTATCACCTTCTCCTGCCCGTCATAATCCCCCTCGCCAAAATGCACATGCCGCACCTGACCCTGGCGATCGACAAAGTAATGCGCCGGCCAGAACTGGTTTCCCCAGGCATTCCACACCTGATGGTCATTGTCCACCGCCACCGGATATCCGATGCCAAGGCTGGCCACCTTGCGCTTCAATTGCGCGACGTCATGCTCGTAGTCGTACTCCGGGGTATGCACCCCCACCACCACCAGCCCCTGGTCGGCATAGCGCCGGGCCCAGTCATTGACGTGCGGCAGGCTGCGCTGGCAGTTGATGCAGTCCCATGTCCAGAAATCCACCAGCACCACCTTGCCCTTGAGCACGGGGGCGTCCAGCGGCGGCGAGTTCAGCCACTGGCTGGCGCCGGCCAGCGACGGCATGGCGCCGTAGCTGTCGCGTGCCAGCAGTTGGCCGGCCAGGCCAAGGCCCACCAGCGCCAAGGCCACGCCGCCCGCCTTCAACAGCCGACGATCAATTGTCATGGCAACCGCCGGTGGCGTAGGTGCGGTATTCCACACTCTCGTGCTGGCCTTTGGAGTCGAGGTAGTTCAGGCGGGTGTTGACCACGCCACAGGCGTTGCTCTGGTCATCCTTGACCGAAAGCACTTTCTTGATGTCCAGGTGATCACCGTAGTGGTACTGCATGACGCCGTCATTGTTCATCGGCGCGGTGGCCGCCTGGGCGGCGATGGCGCCGAAACCGAGTACGGCGATCAGGCTGGCACGGGCGAAGGTCTTTACGTTCATGGCATTTCTCCTGGCATCTTCGAGAAGTGGGGAGTGATGTTCCCCGGTCGAGAGCCATTTCACGCCTGCCAGGTATCTCGTATGTGTCGTTTGTACCGGTGATGTGCTTCCTCCTGTATCTGTGTCAGGGCCAGATACACTGCAATACAAACCCCGGCAGGCAAGCGCGAGTGCGCTCGGTACACTGCGCCCCACTGCCCTTGCACAGGACCCCTGCGATGGAACATGTCGATCACATCCTGATCGTCGACGACGACCGCGAAATCCGCGAGCTGGTCGGCAATTACCTGAAAAAGAACGGCCTGCGCACCAGCATCGTCGCCGACGGCAGGCAGATGCGCGCGTTCCTCGAAGCCAACAGCGTCGACCTGGTGGTGCTCGACATCATGATGCCGGGCGATGATGGCCTGCTGCTGTGCCGCGAGCTGCGCGCCGGCAAGCATCGCAACACACCGGTGCTGATGCTGACCGCGCGCAACGACGAGACCGACCGCATCATCGGCCTGGAAATGGGCGCCGACGACTACCTGACCAAACCCTTTTCCGCCCGCGAACTGCTGGCCCGCATCAATGCCGTGCTGCGCCGCACGCGCATGCTGCCGCCCAACCTGACCATCAGCGAAAGCAGCCGCCTGCTGGGCTTTGGCCAGTGGCGCCTGGACACCACCGCGCGCCACCTGCTCGACAGCGAAGGCACCCTGGTGGCCCTGAGCGGTGCCGAGTACCGCCTGTTGCGGGTATTTCTCGACCACCCGCAGCGGGTGCTCAGCCGCGAGCAGCTGCTCAACCTGACCCAGGGCCGCGAGGCGGACATCTTCGACCGCTCCATCGACCTGCTGGTCAGCCGCCTGCGCCAGCGCCTGGGCGACGACGCCCGCGAGCCGAGTTGCATCAAGACCGTGCGCAGCGAGGGCTATGTGTTCTCGCTGCCCGTACAATTGCTCGAGTCGCCTTCATGAAATGGCCTCGCACCCTGGCTTCGCGCCTGGCACTGATCTTCTTCACCGGGCTGGTGCTGGCCTACGGGCTGTCGTTCAGCCTGCAGGCCTATGAGCGCTATATCAGCAGCCGCTCGATGATGCTCAGCAACCTTGAGCAGGATGTCGCCACTTCGGTGGCCATCCTCGATCGCCTGCCGGCGGCTGAACGGGCCGCCTGGCTGCCGCGCCTGGAACGGCGTACCTACCGTTACCGGTTGGACCAGGGGCTGCCGGGGCAAGCGATGCCGAGCAGGGAGCCGCCGATGGCCGCCGAATCGATCGTCAAGGCCATCGGCGACCGCTACCCCCTCACCTTCCAGGATATTCCGGGCCCCAACGCGCACTTCCAGGCGCACCTGCGCCTGGCCGATGGGGCACCGCTGACCATCGATGTCACCCCTTCGCCGGTGCCGGTCGCGCGCTGGCTGCCGCTGGTGCTGCTGATCCAGCTGGCCGTGCTGCTGTTCTGTACCTGGCTGGCGGTGCGCCTGGCCATTGGCCCGCTGACGCGTCTGGTGCAGGCGCTGGACACCCTCGACCCGGACAAGCCCGGGGTGCGCCTGGATGAAAGCGGCCCGCGTGAAGTGAAGTATGCCGCCGTCGCCTTCAACGCCCTGCAGGCGCGGATTGCCGCTTACCTCAAGGAGCGCATGCAGCTGCTGGCCGCCATTTCCCACGACCTGCAGACCCCGATCACGCGCATGAAGCTGCGCGTCGAGGTGATGGACGAGGGGGTCGAGAAAGAGAAGCTGTGGCATGACCTGGATGCCATGGAGCACCTGGTGCGCGAAGGCGTGGCCTATGCCCGCAGCATGGACATCAACACCGAGCCGCCGTGCCGGATCAACCTCGACGCGTTCCTCGACAGCCTGGTGTTCGACTACCAGGACAGCGGCGCCCAGGTGGAACGCCAAGGCAGCACCGATAGCCTGCTGGAAACCCGCCCGCATGCCCTGCGCCGGGTGCTGGTCAACCTGGTGGACAATGCCTTGAAGTTTGCCGGCAAGGCTCAGCTGGAGGTGAGCCGCGAGCAAGGGCATACCGTGATCCGCGTGCTCGACGACGGCCCGGGGATTCCGGCGGAAGAACTGGGCGAAGTGCTCAAGCCGTTCTATCGGGTAGAGAGTTCGCGTAATCGCAGTACTGGTGGCACAGGGTTGGGGCTGGCGATTGCCCACCAGCTGATCCAGGCCATGGGGGGGCGACTGACCTTGAGCAATCGCCAGAGTGGCGGGCTTTGCGCACAGATCGAATTGTGATGGAAGGCTGATGGCCCTATCGCCGCGGTTCGTCGCCACGACAAGCCGGCTCCCACAGGTACAGCGCAAGCCTCAAGGGCAGTGATATTCCTGTGGGAGCCGGCTTGCCGGCGATAGGGCCAGTGCGAACACCCAATCATTACAGTCGGATACACAACCCCACCCCCTTCGACACACTGCAGATACCCCTCCCCCGCACACTCCCGGCCACACACCCTCACACCGGGAGACACCCCATGACCACCCTGACCCGCACCTTCACCACCCTCGACCGCGCCGGCAGCTGGAGCGCCGACCTGCCGCTACGGCTGTTCCTGGCCTGGGAGTTCTTCGAGTCGGGCGTTGAGAAATTCAATGGCAGCAACTGGTTCAGTGACCTGCAGTCCAGCTTCCCATTCCCCTTCAGCGCACTGCCACCGGAGCTGAACTGGCAGCTGTCGATGTGGGCCGAACTGGTACTGCCCCTGCTACTGCTGCTGGGCCTGGGCACGCGGCTGGCCGCCGCGGGGCTGATGGTGGTCACCGTGGTGGCCATCGCCGCCGTGCACTGGCCAGCGCATTGGTCGAGCCTGGCGGAACTGGCGCAGGGCTACGCCATTACCGATCGGGGCTTCGGCAACTTCAAACTGCCGCTGATCTACCTTGTGGCACTGCTGCCCTTGCTGCTCAAAGGATCGGGGCGACTGAGCCTGGACCACTGGCTCAGGTCCCGTGTGCTGACCCGCTGATACGCCGCTGCGGTCAATCTTCGAGTGGTTTGGGGGGCGCTGCAGGTTTTGCCGGCTTGGCGGGTTTGCTGTCCTTGGCCTTTGGCTCGGGGACAGCCGCCGCCACCGGCTCAGGTGCTGTTACCGCCTTCTCGGTGGCCGGCAGCTCGTCGACTGCCTTGAGGATGGCCTGGGGGTCGATCTTCTCGCCCGTGTCGTCATCCTTGAGTACGTGCCGCTCGCCGTCCTTGCCCACCAGGATCACCTTGGTGCCCTTGCTCGCGCCGAGCTTGAGCTCGCGGATCAAGGCCATGGTGGTCTGCTGTTCGAGGTTCTTGTCCTCGCGCTTGCCCATCATGTTGGCGACGCTGTACACCACCAGCCCGCGCTCCTTGAAAGCGGCCTGGGTGGCCGGGTCCTTGAGTGCGTCGTTGAGGCCGCGCAGCGTGGGGTCCGCGCTGCTCGGAGCAATGACGACCAACGGCCTGGCCTTGCCCAGTTCCTTGGCCAGAGGTGCGTCACTGTCGGCGGCAAACAGAGGGCCAGCGACAGCAAGCAAGGTGGCGAGGGTCAGTGACCGGACGAGCATGCGTATCTCCTTATTCTCTCGATAAACCAAAGACTACAGATCATGGAGAAAGATCCGACGCGGGAGCCTAAACCAGTTGCCTGGGGGTTGCGCGGCTCAAAAGTAACTTTCGATTACCATGACTGGGCTACGACATCTCCGGAAACATTGCAGCCCAGTTAGAGCATAGTTCAAAGCTGCCAGGGGTCAGCTATCGCCAAGTGTGATAGTGCGTGCCCGGCCCATGGCCTCGCGGGTCAGCTGCACCATCACCTCGTGCTCCCTTTGCTGGTTATGGATATGCAGGCGTTCGATGTCATGTTCCATGTTGCCCAGCTCCATGAGCCTTTCCAGTTCGTCATGGATATCCTGCGGAACCGCCAGGCGAGTCGCGAAGGTGGCTTTCAGGTATTGCTGCCAGAACCGCTGCCGCGCCAGGAACTGTGCCAGCCCGTCCACCGACTGCGCCGCGATGACGGCGCGGCGGGCACGACGGATGTCCTGCGGCGTGAGGTCGGGGATTCCCGCATACAGCATGTCATCCCGCTGAATCGGCAGATCAAGCTCGGTGCGCAATGCAATCCTGTAGGCCAGTGCGAATTCGATCGACTCATTGCTCGCACCCGCCCGCAAGGCATGCTCCGCGGCCGCCTGATCCAGGATATGCATGCGCCATAACTGGCCGCCCAGGTGGAGCAGTGCAAGCTCGGGTTGGCGCGCCAGTTCACCGTGTCGTGCACGCCAGACCAGCACACGCAGTTCCAGGTCGGTGAATCGGATGGTTGCGTTGTCCTGGCAATGGGTCACCGCCGCATGCTCGAACAACTCCTGTTTCAAATCTGCGTCCCGGAGCATGAGTTCGAACATGTCCAGCAAGCGAACAGCGAAGTTCCTGGCAAGCGGATAGGACTTGAAGTTGCCCGATGACGTCAGCGCCGCCAGGGTGCTGAACAAATCGGCGGCGCCTTGTTCCGACTCCAGATGGGTCCACAACGAAGCCATCCTGTCGCGGCTGGCGGTGGGTGCAACGTCGAGCCAGCGCAGGCGGTACGGCACGCGGTTTTCTTCCAGCCAATGCCAGGTACTCACCTGCTCTGACGGCGCTGCGAACAAATTGCCGAACAGGCTGACTCGCCCCTGTTGCCACAGTTGCGACTGATGGAGCTGTTCAGGCAACTCGTAAAGCGAGTTGCCTCTGAGATCGAGCGTGTGCAGCTCAGTGCTGTCCATGACGCCGTAAGGGAAGGTGTCCAGCCGTGTGCTGCGCAGGTACAGCGCATTAAGACTGGGCATGCCGAAGATCGAGAAGCTTCTGCCCAACGGGTTGAACGCCAGGTTGAGGTACACCAGCGAGCTGCAGCTGGCCAGGACCAACGCCTGTCCTTCATCGAGCGCGATCTGGTTGCCCGAGAGATCGAGCACTTCCAGTTGCTGGGTGAGCGCCTCTGGCAGCGGCAAACGCCGGAGGCGGCAATTGGTGACTTCCAGGCTGCGCAGGTTGGGGAAGGCGCGCAGGAAGTCGTCCGGAACCGTCTCCAGGCGCAAGGCGCGCAGGGCAAGGATCGAGACATGGGGAAAACTGATGGGTTCCGGGATGCTCGGGAGGTGCTGCATACGCCCGCCAATATGTCCGAACAGGTAGCGCTGGGCTGCCGACGGCTCACCCTGCAGCTCGGGGATCAGCCAGCGCCAGCAGTCGATCAGGCCTTTGCGAAACTCGCGCCGGGCGAACAGCTCCAAGGCGGGGAAGGCACCTCGCACCCATTGGTTCAAACGGCTGCGCAGCAGGCTGTACTGCTGCTCCAGGGCTTCCAGCCGGGACTGCGCATCTGGCATCTCCAGCCAGCGACCGATCTGCTCGTCGCTGAATGCCGGATAAAGGTCGCGCAGCCTGGCCCGCAGAGCCCTCGGGCTGCGCCCGCCCAGCGTGGCCCAGAACCTGCCGCCACTGAGCGGGTAGCCGATCCTGCCGTCGTCAAACCGTTGCGGGGCGAGGACGGTACGATTCGGCCGATCGAGGCCGAGCCAGTGCAGCACCATGCTGCGCTGAGCGCTGGCATCCGCAGCCAGTTTCTCCCGCAGCGCAGCGGCAAAGGGCTCACCCAGGCCCAGGGACGCACGCTGCGCGGCGCCATGGGCCTGGGCCAGCACGTCGAACAGCTCGCCCGGCTCGGCCATGGGTTCGCTGTTGCCGGTGCGCAGGGTGAACAGCCCTGCCCGATGGACCAGATCCAAAGGCGCTGTAGCGCCCTCTATCGTCAGCACAGGGCCGCTGGCGTCGCCGTCGAACAGCCGCCAACCCGGCCCTGCCGCAGCGCCCGGCTGGCGTGCGAGCAGCTGCAGGGCAATCCGGGCAAGGTCGAGGTTCTGCGGCGTGTCGAATGCCAGTGCTTCATGCACACGCGTCACGCGAATACCCATGACCTGCGCCCTGGCAGCCTGCGCCATGAACAGCGGAACCCGTTGCGCCTGCAACAACGTTTCTCGCTCATCCTCGCTGGCAGTGCGCAGCACTTCGTCTGCCGCCAGGCGGTGCAGGCTGGCAAAATCCCTGCGCAGGATCACGCTGCTGTCGGTGTCGGGAAACTGCGCCTCGTAACGCTGCTGGAACAGCACGCGACGCTGGGCCCATATCGTATCGGCCAGCGCCTGGCCTGTTTTTCCAGCCGCTGCATCCAGGCCCATGGCGTGCGTCAGCAATGAGGCATCGGAAACTTCCAGGCCACCGTGCAGTTCATGGGTCAGGCGCTGGATGCGGCTTGCCAGCAGAAGACGGCTGACTGTATCGGCAACGCCGGCCTCCGCACGCCGACCATAGACGTGCCAGGCACGCAGGTGTTGGTGGTCCAGGCCATGAATAGCCATGACCTGATCGATCTGTCGGTCATCCAGTTCACTGTAGGGTTTGCCCAGGCGCCGGAACATCATCGACGTGTCGTGCCACTCGGCCGGTTGCTCATGCCACAGCCGCCACGCACCCGCGCCGTTGTGACGCAACTGCGGGCCATGGCCGCGGTAAGGCAGCAATGACCACTGCTCATCGACAGTGTGCTGGGTGACCTGGTACCAATCGCCTTGCATCTCGACCCAATGGCTATCGCCAGCGCGATGAATGCCCTGCTCGTCCATCACCGCGTCGGCGGGTGGCCCCTCGCTGCGGTAGGGTTGCAGGTCGCCGTTCCACAGTTTTTCGCTGCCATCCTCCAGCCGTGCCGTGATCAAGCTGTCCACTCGGCTCCAGGCGCGGCGGGCCAGGGTGACAGTGGCGGCGGTCGCGCCGACCATCGCCACGCCTTTGCCAACGTGCAACAGGTGCTCCAACGCGGCATCACGCTCGTCGTCACGCCAGTCGGCGACCGCCTGGAAGGCCTCTTCCAGCAGCTCGTAAGCCATCACGGCCGCCAGCACTGCACCGATTGCCGGCACGTAGAGCCCGGCGATGGTCAGCAGGGTCAACCCTTCGGCGCGCAGGCGCTGGTCGTGCGTCTGCTGGGCCTGACGGTCCAGCCGTGCCACGGGCGGGGCGATCATCGCGGCATCGTCCTTGATCTGTGCGATCCAGGCAGTGGCCAGGTGGTCGAACAACGGCAGCGGGTAGCCGGTGGTCTGCTCATCGAGATCGCGCGTGGCCCAGTCGGCGACGTCATCAAGGCGGTCGCCGACGGCTGCAAACAGCTGCTGGGCGTCGCGGCGGCGCACAAAGCGGCTGAAAAAACGTCGGTAGTCTTGGTCGCGCAGGCGCTTGCCGAGCACCCGGCGGACATAATCGTCCAGGTCGTCACGGGCACTCCATGCGCCTTGCGGGTCGCCCGGGACATACACCAATACGCGCTGGGTGCTGTTGTAGATCACGCCCGTATCGATGACTTCCAGCACCACGATCCGCTGCAACGAGCACCCGAATACCTTGAGTTGCCGGGCCTGTACCGGTGCGCCTTCGAGCCAGCCCGGGCGGTTGTCGCGGCACAGGCCGATCACCAGTTGCAGCTCGTCCTCGCTCAGCTCCCCCTGCGCCTTGGCCTGCAGGGCATCGGCCAGCATGCTGTTGCGCTGAAAGTCGGCCAGTAACGCCTTGACGCTCTGCTGACCGGTTTGCTGAAGCAAGATGGCGTCCAGGTGGTCCTGGTACTGTTGACCCAGGTCCAGGTCGCGGCACAGTCCGGCAAAGGCCAGTGCGGACAGTCCCGCCTGGCCGCTCCCCTGAGCGTCCACCACTGCGTTGCGCCGGGGCTGCTCGTTGCGCTCATCCTCGGTGAAGTTGTAAAGCGCGGCTTCCAGCAAGGGCAGTTCGTAGTAGTCGCTGTCCTGAACGGGAACACGGCCTGCCACGTAGCTGAGGGTGTTGGAGGTGAAGGTGTACCAGCGACGCATGTAGAGTTGATCGACCCTGAAGCGCCCTAGGCGGTCGAGCGCCTGTTGCAACAGAGGCTTGATGAAGTCGTCGATGCCGCGCACCTGCGCGAATTCAAGCGTCAGCTTTTGCCGGCAGGCCAAAAGATTGCGCAACGCATCGCCCAATGCATCATTTTCAGACTCGCTGAGCAAGGCCATCCAGCCGGGCAGGCGCTTGGCGATCACCTGATCCTGATAGGCCTGCGCAACGGCTAGGGTATCGACTTCAGCCGACGGCGGCGGGGTGTTTTCCTGCATGGCGACCTCCTGAGTGCGTGTCGGCACGAGGCTAGGCAATGCAGGGCAACGACGGCGGCTAGCTATCTAGCACCCACTCAGAACAGCAGCAGCTGGCGATCGGTGAGGCGACTGAAGTCATCGTTGACGAAGGGCAGTATCGCATCCGCCACGGGCTGCAGCTGGCGGCTCAGGTAATGCTGGTAATCGATCTGCGCGTGCAGGTTCTCCAGCGGCTGCGGGCCGGCGGTGGTGATGACGTAGCTGATCCAGCCGCCGCGTTGGTACTGCAGCGGGCGCCCCAGGCGCTGGTTGAATTCGTCGGCCAGGCGCGCCGCACGCACATGGGGTGGCACATTGCGCTGGTAGTCGGCCAACGGCCGACGCAGGCGCTTGCGGTACACCAGCAGCTCGTCCTGTTCGCCGGCCAGGGTGCGCCGCACGTACTCGCACAGGTAGTCGCGATAAGGCTCGCCGCGAAAGACCCGGCCATAGAGTTCCTGCTGGAACTGGCGGGCCAGGGGCGACCAGTCGGTGCGCACCGACTCCAGGCCTTTGTAGACCATTTCCTGAGTGCCATCGGCGCGCTGCACCAGGCCCGCGTAGCGTTTCTTGCTGCCCTCGTCGGTGCCACGGATGGTCGGCATCAGGAAGCGCCGGTAATGCACTTCGTACTGCAGCTCCAGCGCGCTTTCCAGTCCCAGGGTGTCGCGCAGGTGCTGGCGCCACCACTGGTTGACCTCGACCACCAGCGCGCGCCCGATCCGCGCCGCGGCCTCTTCGTCATGAGCGCCCTTGAGCCAGACGAAGGTGGAGTCGGTATCGCCATAGATCACATCGAAGCCGCGCGCTTCGATCAGTGCCCGGGTCTGGCGCATGATCTGGTGCCCGCGCATGGTGATCGAGGATGCCAGGCGCGGGTCGAAGAAGCGGCAGCC
>NZ_AKJC01000097.1 GCF_000282535.1 Pseudomonas sp. GM84
GGCAGCCGCCGTTGTGAGGACATCGGCGGCCGTGTCTGCCTGGCGATAGGTGAAGCCGCCCTGGGGCATCGCCAAGGTGGCGATGAACGCTGCCACGTCATCGGCCAGGTGCGCAACCGGCTCGCCCAGCGCCTTGAGCGAACCCACCGCGCAGAAGGCAGCCCAGACATCCTCGCCGTCGTAGCCGGCCCAGCGCACGAAGGCACCGCTCGGGCCGCGCAAGCCGTCGATCCACGCGACGCAGCGCTGGCGACCCAACGGTTGCGCCTGCAATGCCGCGAGGCTGGCCGTGGCGCGATAGGTCGCCCACAGGCACGGCACGTCTGCGGCTTCGCTGAAACGAAAGCCGCCACAGTCCATCTGCTGCGCCTGCAGCCAGCCGATCAGCTGCGGCAGGTCCCATTGCGGCGCTGGCAGCCCTTGACGTGCCAGGGCACGCGCCGCCATCACGCCGTAGAAGCAGGCGCGGGTGTCGGCCAGGTTGCGCCGGGCGAAATCGGCCGACCAGCTCAGGCCGCCGTTGGCGCATTGCAGGCCCTCCAGCCAGGTATACAAGGGTGCGGTGTCCAGCACCTGGCCCTGGCACACCTCGATCAAGGTGCGCAGCGCATAGTGGCTGGCCCAGACGTCTGCCGTCTGGCCAGGGCACATGGCATACGCATCGCCATCGAACAGTGTATGGAGCCAGGCAGCGGTCTGGTCGCTGCGCTCGACAGCAACACCCAGGTCCTTGAGCGTTTCGGTGCAGTAGAACGTTGCCCAGGCGTCGGACGGCATGCCCTTGCTCCAGGCAAAGCCGCCATCGCGGTTGCGCCGGGACTGGATGTAAGCCTGCAATGCCGGAGCGTCGACCTGCTCAAGCCTTTCGGTCCAGGCCAAGGTGCGTATCGCTGCATAGGTGCACCACAAATCAGGCTGGCCGTTGACCATGCCCTGCCCTTGCGGAAAGCGCGGTGGCGTCATTGCTGGCCCCCGACAAAACGCAGGTTGGTCTTCTTCCAGCTCTTTTGCGAAGCGCCGCTCTTGTTCAGGGCGGAGAGGTTGTTGACGAACAGCACACGGCTCCAGCGCAGGCCCATCTGTTGCACGGAGCGTTCGATCAATCGGGCTTGCAGGTGGGGTTCCTGGCTGCTGTCCCAGCTCACGTCACGCTCGAGAATCAGCGCGGCGCTGTCGCTGCGGCGATCGACTTCGATGACATAGCCGGTGGCATCACAGGTGCCGTACACCACCTCCTCGACCGCACGGATCTCCAGACCGACACCGCCCACGACAATGCTGTCGTTGTCGCGCCCGTTGATCAGCACGGTCGGGCTCGCCCTACCGGGCTCCCATGGCGCGGTGATGGTTACGCTGTCACCGGTGTCCAGGCGCAGCAGCGGGCGCGCATAAAGGTTGAGTGGCGTGACAACCAGCCGGCCGGTCAGGCCTTGCGCCGGGGTGACCAATCGGCCGTCGGGCAACAGCAGTTCGAAATAGTTGGTCGCGGTGGCCAGGCGCATCTGCTGATCATCGCCCAGCGCCGCCAGGGTGCCGGTTTCGGTACTGCCGTAGCTGGCGTCGAACACCTCGCACTGCCACCAACGGGCCAGGCGCTCACGGAACGGCTGGGTGTTGACCTCGCCGAGCAGCATGATCGAGTGCACCGACTCGGCGAACGCCTGCAACAGCTCGCGCTGTTTCAGGTAGCGGGTCAGCTGCACCAGCACACCGGGGGCGATGAACATCACGCTGGGCCGGTAGGTCGCGAAGGTGCTGCACACCCGCTCCCAGTCGGTGATACCCGTGGTGAACGGGTATAGCCGCACGTGGGATATGTCCAGGTATTCGCAGACGTTGGCGATCAGGTCACCCACCGGAACAATGTCCGAGGGCATCAGGTTGGCCACCCGCGCGCCGGGGCGCAGCACCGAGCGCCAGTGGCTGGCGACGCTGACCGCGTTCCAGATGATGTCCTCTTTGAGCCGCGGTGTCGGCGTCGGCTCGCCGGTGGTGCCGGTGGTGGCGTAGTACTTGGCGGCTTCGCCAAGTTGCACCGTGCAGAAGTTCAATGGCTGGGCCTTGAGCAACGCCTTGGGTGTCGGCGGCAATTGTTCGAATGCCGCGAAACTGTAGTCGCCGATAGGTGCATAGTGGGCGCTTTGTTGCGCGCGCCCCCAGACGGCCTGCAACTTGCGGTGATAAAAATCGGTGTCGGGAATATGCCCAACTTGCTGCTCAAGCTCGCGCTGTGCGGCCTTCAGCACACCGTAATCCTGGTCGCTGTGAACTAACATCGACTCGCCCCTCTCGAAAAAGTGGCGCTGAGAATTGGCGAGCGGAGGGCGCAAGTAAAATATTAATTTGCGAGTGGCGGTGATAGTTGCAAAGTATTATTCAGCAGTCTCTACCGTTTATTCTGATTCATAAACAGGAAAACCCAACCGATAGCTGTCGATTGGGTTCCTGTTTATCGTCTGATATCAGACAAAGATATTTATTGTATTTGCAAAGCCGCATCAGCCCGGAAAGATGCGCCATCGGCGGTAATGCCCCAGCGCTTCAAGGCCGTTTGGCGCTACGCCAGAGCCGGGCGATATCGCTGGCACGCGCTTGCAGTAACGTCGCGGCGTTTGCACAGGCTTGCTCCAGGCTCATCGGCCCGCTAACCAGGGCGAAGGCAGCATCGATACCCTGGGCATACAGCTGCTGATACCCCTCCCCCAATGTCCCCGCCAGCACCACCACCGGCACCCCATGACGCTTGGCAACCCGTGCCACGCCCATCGGCGTCTTGCCACGCAGGGTCTGGGCATCGAAGCGCCCTTCGCCGGTAATCACCAGGTCCGCGCCTTTTACCAAGGCATCCAACCCGGCCAGTTCGGCCACCACCTCGACCCCAGGGCGGAACTGGGCGCCCATGAACGCCTTGGCCGCAAAGCCCATGCCGCCCGCCGCACCGCAGCCGGGGAACTCACGCACATCCTCGCCCAACAGCTGTGCGCAGTGATCGGCGAAATGGCTCAGCGCCTGGTCCAGCGCCTGCACCTGTTCGGGGTTCGCGCCCTTTTGCGGGCCGAAGATCGCCGAGGCGCCGTTGGGGCCGCACAGCGGGTTGTCGACGTCGGCCGCCACTTCGATCTGAACCTCGGCCAGGCGTGGGTCGAGGTCGCCGGCATCGATGCGCGCCAGGCGGGCCAGGGCCAGGCCGCCCTCTTCCAGGGGTTGGTCGTCGGCATCCAGCAAGCGCAGGCCCAGGGCGCGCAGCATGCCGCTGCCGCCGTCGTTGGTGGCGCTGCCGCCAATCGCCAGGACGATGCGCTGGGCGCCGGCAGCCAGGGCGGCCGCCATCAGCTCACCGGTGCCCCAGGTGCTGCTGCGGCAGGCATCGCGCTGCCCGCTGGGCACCAGCTGGATGCCACTGGCCTGGGCCATCTCGATGATCGCCGTGCGGCTCTCGGCCAACCAACCCCAGCCGGCCTCCACGTTCTGCCCCAGCGGCCCGCGCACGGTCTGGCGGCGCAATTGGCCGTGGCTGGCGGCGACGATGGCCTCCATGGTGCCTTCACCGCCATCGGCCATCGGGCACTCGACCAGCTCAGCCTCCGGCAAGGCCTCGGCCAGGCCTGCGGCGATGGCGCGGGCGACGCCGGCGGCGTCGAGGCTGTCCTTGAACGAGTCGGGGGCGATGACGATTTTCATGGGGCTTCTCCTGAGCAGATAGCGGCATGCTGACAGCTACCGGATTGGACGGCCTCGGTCGGATGCACAAAATGCCCAGCCGGTTGTTTGGGCAAATGCCATTGAGCGCCGCTCAATCCGCCGGCAACAACTGCAGCCCCAGGTACAGGCTCAACATCCCTTCCAGGCGCAACGGGTCGACTTCGCTGAGTTCATTGATGCGTTCCAGGCGGTAGCGCAGGCTGTTGCGGTGGATGCCCAGGGCATCGGCGCAGGCCTGGCTCTGGCCATCGTGTGCGCACCAGGCGCGCAAGGTGGCGATCAATTGCCCACTGGCGTCCTTGGCGCGGATGCGCTGCAGCGGTTCCAGCAGCTCATCCAGCGCATCTTCGTTGCGATGACGCCACAGCAGCGCCGGCAGGCGGTAGCGGGCCAGGCTCAGCAGCTGTTGATCGGGCAGCACTTCGCGCCCGTAGGCCAGCAGGTCGCGCACCCGCCGATAGCCTCGGCGCAGCTGCTCCAGGCTTTGCGCCGGGTTACCCAGGGCCAGGCGCTGGACCTCCCAACCGCTGCGCAGCAGGCGCTCGACCAGCCGTTCTTCGTCCAGCACCGGCCCGGCCGGGCGGCACCACAGCAGCGAATCCCGCGCGGGGCTGACGCACCAGCTGTCGGGGTAGCGGTTCATCAACCAGGCCGCCAAGGTTTCGCTAGGCGGCCCGGCACGCAGTTCGAACAGGCAGGGCACGCGGGGCAGCTGTGGCTTGAGCCCCAGTTGCTGGGCCTCGTCCAGCAAACGCGGCGAATCACCCGTGCCGCCCAGCAGCAGGGCCAGCAGGTCATCGCAGCGCTGGCGCCGCCACTGTTGCTCCACCTGCAGGTGGCGCTGGGCAAGGAGCATCTCGGCGGTCATGCGTACCAGTTCGCCATAGGTGCGCAGTTGCTGCGGCTCCCCGGTCAGGCCGAGCACGCCGATCAGTCGACCATCGAGCATCAACGGCAGGTTGACCCCAGGCTGCACGCCCTTGAGGCATTTGGCCGCATCGGCATCGAGCTCGACGATGCGGCCATTGGCCAGAACCAGCTGGGCGCCCTCGTGGCGAGTGTTGATGCGCTCCGGCTCGCCACTGCCCAGGATCAGCCCCTGGCTGTCCATGACATTGACGTTGCACGGCAAGATGGCCATCGCCCGATTGACGATATCCTGCGCCAGGTCATGGTCCAGTTCGAACATTGAGCGATCCTATGGCGTGTTAGGTTTTGTTCTGAGGCACAGCGGCCCGCACGATACGCTGTGCAAAAGCACAAAGACAGGCGCGTCGCACTCCCCGAGACTCGTCACGGTGAGCGCCGGCACAGGCGACGCGGCGACAACCATAACAACAGAGATCACGATCATGGCACACAGCCCTGCCCCTGACCAAGGCACCCAGAGCACCCGCAACGCGCTATACCGGCGCATCACGCTGCGCTTGATTCCGTTCATTTTCATCTGCTACCTGTTCAACTACCTGGACCGCGTCAACGTCGGCTTCGCCAAGCTGCAGATGCTCGATGCACTGAAGTTCAGCGAAACTGTCTATGGCCTTGGCGCCGGCATCTTCTTCATCGGCTATGTGCTCTGCGGCCTGCCCAGCAACCTGGCGCTCAACCGCTTCGGCCCACGGCGCTGGATCGCGGCGATGATGATCGTCTGGGGCAGTTTGTCCACCTGCCTGCTGTTCGTCACCACACCCACCGAGTTCTATACCCTGCGCCTGCTGACCGGCGCCGCCGAGGCCGGGTTCTTCCCGGGCGTGGTGCTGTACCTTTCGCGCTGGTTCCCGGCTGACCGTCGTGGCCGCATCATGGCCCTGTTCATGTCGGCGATCCCGGTCTCGGGCCTGCTGGGTGGGCCATTCTCCGGCTGGATCCTCGAACACTTCGCTGCCGGGCAACACGGCCTGGCCGGCTGGCAGTGGATGTTCCTGATCCAGGGCGTGCCGACCGTGGTACTGGGCTTCCTGGCCATCGGCCTGCTCAGCGACGGCTACCAGAAAGCCGCCTGGCTGAGCCCGGCCGAACGCCAGCTGATTGCCGCCGACCTTGCGGCCGACGTTGCGAGCAAGCCCAGCACTACCGGTGACAGCGTGCTGGCCGTGCTGACCAACCCGCTGATCTGGACTTTCGGCTTCGTCTACTTCTGTATCCAGAGCGGCGTCTACGCGATCAACTTCTGGCTGCCGTCGATCATCAAGAACATGGGCTTCGACAACCCGCTGCTGATCGGCTGGCTGAGCGCCATTCCGTACCTGCTGGCCGGGGTGTTCATGATCCTTTGCGGCCGCTCGGCGGACCTGCGCAACGAGCGCCGCTGGCACCTTGTGGTGCCGATGCTGATGGGCGCGCTCGGCCTGCTGATCGCGGTGAACTTCGCCGGCAACCCGACCATCGCCATCCTTGGCCTGTCGATCGCCACCATGGGCGCGCTCACCGGCCTGCCGATGTTCTGGCCGATGCCGACCGCGCTGCTCAGTGCCAGCGCCGCCGTGGCGGGCCTGGCGATCATCAACTCGGTGGGGCAGATGGCTGGGTTCCTCAGCCCGTACCTGGTGGGCTTCATCAAGGACCAGACCGGTTCGACCGATGCGGCGCTGTATTCGCTGGCAGCGT
Organism: Pseudomonas sp. GM84; assembly: GCF_000282535.1. Lineage (GTDB taxonomy): Bacteria > Pseudomonadota > Gammaproteobacteria > Pseudomonadales > Pseudomonadaceae > Aquipseudomonas. The sequence continues at coordinate 6,310 of NZ_AKJC01000097.1, forward strand.
TGATCGTGCTGGGTAGCCTGGTGGCCCTGCGGGTTACCCGGGCGGGTGCGTTGAAGGCTGTTCGGGCCAGTTGAAGTAAAAAGGGGCCGCTTTGCGGCCCTTTCGCCGACACCCGATATTGCAGGCAACACAGAAATCCCGTGGGAGCGGGCTTGTCCCGCGAACCAGGGCGAAGCCCTGGCCATCCACCGCGGTGTTTCCTTCGCGGGACAAGCCCGCTCCCACAGTGTCCCTACCGGTACATGTTCCGGCCCAATCGCCGATCGTCAGATCAACGCATCCCTTCCAAAGCCCAGGCGTCAAATGGTTCCAAAGCCCCCTTTGGAGAACCTCCATGACCCAGCACGCCGTGGCCCGCCTCGAACAGCTCGATCCCAAGCGTCCTCTGCGGGTCCAGGCTGGCAACGAAGAACTGATCCTGATTCGCCAGGGCGACCAGGTGCATGCCTACCAGGCCAACTGCCCGCATGCCGGTGCCCCGCTGGAAGAAGGCGTGGTCTGCAACGGCCTGTTGGTGTGCCCTTGGCACAAGGCGGCCTTTGCCGTCGACGAAGGGGCCGTGTGCGAACCGCCAGCGCTGGTCGACCTGCGCCGCTACAAGGCATGGGTGAAGGATGGCCAGGTCTGGGTCGATGATCAGCCGCTGGCACGCGCCGACTCACCCCGCCACAGTGATGCCCGCTGCTTTGTCGTGATCGGTGCCGGTGCTGCGGGCTCGGCGGCAGTTGCCACGCTGTTGGCGAACGGCTTTGCCGGCAAGCTGATCTGGCTCGATCAGGAGCGCCAACCTGCCTACGACCGCACGGCACTGAGCAAATTCGTGATCGCGGGGCAAATGCCCGTGGACGAAGTGCCGGCCCTGCTGGAGGCTGATCAGTTGCGCCAGGGCCAACTGGAACGGCGCGTCGGCAAGGTGCGCACGCTGGATGCGAGCAAGCGCCAGATCACCCTGGCCGACGGCCAGCGCATCGACTACGACGCCGCGTTGCTGGCCACCGGCGGCAAACCGCAACGCCCCGACATCCCCGGTGCCGACCTGGCGGGCGTGATGACGCTGCGCTCGCGTGAGGATGCCGCGCGCCTGCTCGATGCGACCGAGCCGGGCCAACCAGTGGTGATCGTCGGCGACGGCTTCATCGGCCTGGAGGCCGCCTCGGCCCTGCGCAAGTATGGCGCCCAGGTGCATGTGGTCAGCCGCCATCAGGTGCCGCTGGAGAAACAGCTGGGCGAACGTATCGGCCGTTGCATCCGCGAGGTGCACGAACGCAAGGGCGTGGTGTTCCATGGCCCTACCGAGGTGGTGCGTTTCTGCGGTGAGGGCCAGGTAGACGCCGTGCTGCTGGCCAATGGCGAAACGCTGCCTACGGCACTGGTGCTGCTGGGCACCGGGGTCAAACCCGCCACGGCCTTCGTCCAGGGTGTGCCGTTGCACGCCGATGGCGCGTTGCAGGTGGATGCCGAACTGCGGGCTGCCGACGGCTTGTGGGCCGCCGGCGATATCGCCCGTTTTCCGCTCGCCGGCCACCCGGTGCGCATCGAGCACTGGCGCCTGGCGCAACAACACGGGGTGATCGCCGCGGCCAACATGCTCGGGCAACAGCGCCGCTATGCCGACGTGCCGTTCTTCTGGACCTACCAGCACGGGCGGACCTATGAAGTGCTGGGGCATGCGCAGCACTGGGACGACATCGTGTTCGTCGGGGCGCCGGAGCAAGGCGACTTCATTGCCTTGCAGTGCGTGGGCGAGCAGGTGGAGGCGGTAATCGCCAAGGGCTACTCCGATGCCATGGCGCTGTTGTCGCAACGGATGAAGCGGCCGCTGAGCCGCCAGCAGGCCCTCGAACTGATCGGTTGAAGCCGCCGTTCCACCCACAAGCGCCGCCCTTTAAAAGGACGGCGCTTGTGTGTAAAACAGACGTTTCCACCTCAGTGCACAGGATGTTCCAGCATGATCTACCGCCCCCTCGGCCACAGCGGCCTGCAAGTTTCCGCGCTCACCCTTGGCAGCATGATGTTCGGCGAACAGACCAGCACCGAGGATTCGTTGCGCATCATCGACAAGGCCTGGGACCAGGGCATCAACTTCATCGACACCGCCGATGTGTACAACGCTGGCCGTTCCGAGGAAATCGTCGGTGAGGCGGTGGCACGCCATCGCCAGGACTGGATCGTCGCGTCCAAGGTCGGCATGGGGCCGACCGATGGCCTGCCCAACCGCAGCGGGTTGTCGCGCAAGCACATCTTCAATGGCATCGACGCCACGCTGACGCGCATGGACATGGACTACCTGGATATCTATTACCTGCACCGTGAAGATCACAAAGTGCCGCTGGAAGAAACGGTGCGGGCCATGGGTGACCTGCTGCAGCAGGGCAAGATCCGCTACTGGGGCGTGTCCAACTACCGCGGCTGGCGCATCGCCGAGATCTGCAACATCGCCGAACGCCTGGGCGTGGCCAAGCCAGTGGTCAGCCAACCTCTGTACAACATCGTCAACCGCCAGGCCGAGCCCGAACAGCTCACCGCTGCCGCCTGCCATGGCCTGGGCGTGGTGCCGTTCAGCCCGCTGGCCCGTGGCGTGCTCAGCGGCAAGTATGCACCGGGCGTGGCGCCCGAAGCCGGCAGCCGCGCGGCGCGCCAGGACAAGCGCATCATGGAAGTGGAGTGGCGGCAGGAGTCGCTGGCCATTGCCCAGCAGATTCAGGCGCATGTGCAGGCCAAGGGCGTGGGCATGGTCGAGTTCGCGATTGCCTGGGTGATTAACAGCCAACTGGTGAGCTCGGCGATCGTCGGGCCGCGCACCGAGGCGCAGTGGGATACCTACGCCGGGGCGCTGGAGGTGAAGATCACCGCAGAAGATGAAGCCTTCATCGACTCGCTGGTGACGCCGGGGCATGCCTCGACGCCTGGGTTCAACGATGTGGTGCATTTCGTCGGTGGGCGGTTGGCGCGTAGCTGATCGAAGGAGCACCGCCCGCAATTCGACTATGCAAACGAGGCCGAGGGGCTGCTGGCATTTCCAGCAGTTTCAGGGCGGGACAGTCGAAAACAAGAAAGGGCCCGCAAGGGCCCCTCCTCTTGAAGCTGTCGACTACTCGAGACGTACTTGAGCGGCCTGCATACCCTTTTGCCCCTTTTCAGCAACGAAGCTGACAGTCTGGCCTTCTTTCAGGGACTTGAAACCCTCTGACTCGATGGCCTTGAAATGAACGAACAGGTCGTCACCACCACCCTGCGGGGTAATGAAGCCAAAGCCTTTTTCATCGTTGAACCATTTAACGGTTCCGGTCTGTCTGTTGGACATGCGCTGAATCCTCGGTTACTGGCTGCGTGTTGCCTCGGCTGTACTCGCATTACCTGACAAGTCTCGGCCCTGTCAGAATCAGCCTTTCATGCAAAAGATGCCACTGACATTTTCTCGGGGCAACTACCCAACCCTCCCGCACCGACCGCTCAGCCCAATGAGTTCAAGGCCTGGGCCGCAAACGCATGTGAGCGTAAACGTGCCAGCGGATCGTGAATTCGGCAATCGATCATGAGTTCATCGGCACGCGTCTGCGCTAAAAGCGAACGCAGCCCTTCCCTTACCCGCGCCGGACCACCGGCGATGGTGCAGGCCATCACTTGATCAAGTACCGCGCGTTCCTGGGCTGGCAGGCTTTCGACATACCCTTCCTGGGGACTGGGCAGCAGGCCAGAACGGCCGACGTGCAGGTCCAGCATCCACTTGCGATGCGAACTGGCATGGTAATCGGCTTCAGCGTCGCTGGCGGCGGCAAACAGATTCACCCCCACCATCACATAGGGCTTGGCCAGCTGTGCGGACGGCTGGAAATTCCCCCGGTAATGGGCGATGGCCTGCAGCAAGAACCGCGGGGCGAAGTGCGAGGCGAAGGCATAAGGCAAGCCCAACTTGGCAGCAAGGTCGGCGCCAAACAGGCTGGAGCCGAGGATCCACACCGGCACTTCATGCGTACCAGGCACGCCGCGCACCTGGCGCTTGCCGTTGTCGGCCAGGTAGTCGCGCAGTTCGGCGATGTCCTGGGCAAAATCACGCTCCGGGGCGGCGCCGCGCAAGGCGCGCACGGTCGGCCCGGAGGTACCGGGCGCGCGGCCAAGGCCCAGGTCGATACGGCCAGGGTGCAGGGTGTCGAGGGTGCCGAACTGCTCGGCGACCACCAGCGGTGCATGGTTGGGCAGCATGATGCCGCCGGCACCGACACGGATCTGTTGCGTGGCGTTGGCGATCTCGTTGATCACAAGCGACGTGGCGGCCGAACCGATACCGGGCATGTCATGGTGCTCGGCGATCCAGTAGCGGCTGTAGTCAAGCTGCTCGACATGGCGAGCCAGTTGGCGGGATTCTTCGATCGCGTCGGCGAAGGTCTTGCCCTCGCCGATCATGACCAGATCCAGTACGGACAGGGCTGTCATGGGGTCTCCAGATGGATTATCGGTGACGCCAGTTTCCGCGCTGGTTCGCCTGGGATAAACCCGGCTTCAGGCCCCACATACGGTCCGTGCAGTCCCCAATCAGTCCTCCCAGGGCACGCCTTGCTCCCAGGTCGCCACCAGCAGATCGATGAATCCGCGTACCCGCGGCGACAGGTGCCGCTTGCTGGGGTACACCACCCGGATCGGGTCCGCAGGGGGCCTGTAGCTGTGCAGCACCTCCACCAGCGTGCCGGCCCGCAGGTCGTCGCCGGTGATGTAGGTAGGCAGGTGAATCAGGCCGAAACCGGCTCTGGCACCGTCGAGCATCGCCTCGGAGCTGTCGATGTTCAGCCGCCCGGGCTCTTCGCACAGGTGCAGCCCTTCGGCGCTGTGGAAACGCCACGGCATCGACTTTTCGCCCGACAGGAAGGTGATCTTGTCATGCGCGTAGAGGTCCGCCGGCACCTGTGGCACACCGTGCTGACGCAGGTAGTCGGGCGCAGCGCAGGTGACGAACTGCTGCCATGCTACCGTGCGGGTCAGTAACTGCGAGTCTTCCTTGGGCACGCCGATGCGCACCGCGACGTCCACGCCCTCTTCCACCAGGTCGACGAACCGGTCGGTGAAGCGAATGTCGGCACGTAGCGCCGGCCACTGCTTGAGGTAGTCATCGAGAATCGGCAGCACATGGCGTTGGCCGAACGACAGCGGCGCGGTCAGGCGCAGGGTTCCGGTGGGCTTGCCACGGCGCAGGGCCATGGTGCTTTCCACCTCGTCGAGGTCGTCGAGAATCTGCCGCCAGCGCTCGTAGGCCACCAGGCCCTCGTCGGTCAGGCTGAGTTTGCGCGTGGTGCGATTGAGCAGGCGCACGGCCATGCGCGCTTCCAGGCGGGCGATGCTCTTGCCCACGGCCGAGCGGGTCAGCCCCAGGCTTGCCGCTGCGGCCGTGAAGCTGCCGGCCTTCACGGCGCTGACGAAGGCGGCGATGTCGCCGAAGCGGTTGGGTTCCATGACGGGCTCCTGCAGGTAATCAAGACCCGCTTAGATGGGTGCGAATCGGCGGCATTGCAAGGATTCACATCAGTGCTTTGATGACCAGCAGATGCACAGGGTAGAACAGGTAGCCCCAGCGCCGCACGGCAGGCACACGCCAATGGTCTTGCCTCAGCAGCAGGCAACCGCAGGGGATGGCCAGTAGCGCAGCGGCCATCGTCAGCAAGGTGGGCAGCGCCAGAAGGTGCCCGCGCAGCCAGGGGTTGGTCAGGTTGGCCGCCACCGCCAGCACGCAGGGCAACAACCAGGTCAATCCGCCCAGGCGGCGCGCCAGCAACCAGCCCGCCGGCAGCAGCACACCTGGCAGGCCATACATCAACTGCTGGCTGCACAGCAGCCCCAGCAAAGCGGCTGCAAGCCCGGTCAGGCGAGCCCACAGCGCGGTATGCTGCACGCCCCAGGCGAACAGCAGGCCCAGCGCCAGTGTCGGTATCACGCTGAACGTCTGTGTGTCTGTGTCCAGCCAGCTATAGGGCCCTTCGGACAGGAGGGCGAAGGCGAACATCCAGCCGAAATAACGTGCAGGGATATCTTGGGTGCGCGCCACGTTGGCGGCAATGGCCAGGCAGAACAGCGGAAAAGCCAGCCGTCCGACAATGAACAAGCTATCAGCGTCCGGCCACAGGAACCGCAGATGATCGGCGACCATGGTCAGGATCGCCACCCACTTGACCAGGTCCAGCCCCGCCGAGCGCATACGTCAGCGCCCAGGCTCGGCGGTCTGGCCCATGTACCGGGTCGTCCAGGCCGCCAAAGGCAGTGGCGGTTGCTGATCGAGGATGCGCCGCCAGATCAAGGCCAGGTCGTGGCGGTCGAACATCGGGCCGACCCCCGCCCCCACCCAGCGGCTCGGCGTCTCGGCAACCCAGTGCCCCTGGCTGTCGCGATGGGCCATGTTGAAACGGAAGGTGTAGTTGCCTGGGATGCCCATGCGCAAGTCGGTGACCACCAGCGCATTGCCGATCTGGTCGTAGCGCAGCCAGTCATCGGTGAACCAGCGCAGGCGCTGCAGCAAGGGGGCGCCCTTGATCTCGTCGGCGGCCTCCAGGTTCAACGGCAGGCGCTGCATTTCCGGCGGCTCCCGGTCGAACCCGCTACTGACACCTTCGTAGTAATAGCCATCCGGGGTCTTGGCCAGCACCCGCCACACCAGGCTGTTGAAGGCTATCGGCACGGCACGCACTTCGCTCGTGGCGACCCCTTGTTGATCGAGGGCAGCCTGGAAGCGCTGTTCGGCGGCCATGCGCCCGACCAGGCCAAAGCCCAGATAGGCGGTGCTGAACAGCAGCGCCAGGCTCATGAAACGCAGCGCCTTGCCGTTCACGCCCTTGACCGCGGTGTAGAGCACGGCCGCCAGCAGCGGCACGGTGTAGAGCGGGTCGATGATGAACACCGCCGCCCAACTGAGCGGAGTGGACTGCAGCGGCCAGAACAACTGGGTGCCGTAGACCGTGAAGGCATCCAGGATCGGGTGGGTCACCAGCACCAGCCAGAAGGCCAGGAACAGCCGTGGCAGCGTGTAGCCCTTGGCGGGCCAGCGCGTTCGGCCGAGCCGGTCGACCAGCACGGCCAGCAGCAAGGCCAGGCCCGTCAGGACGAAGATCGAGTGAGAGAACCCCCGGTGATAGGTCATCTGCGATACCGGGTCGGCGTAGCGGATGACCACATCGAGGTCCGGCACGGTGCCCAGGGCGGCGCCGTAGATGAGTGAGCGACGGCCCTGGAGGCGGCCGAGCACCGTGCCTTGGAGGGCGGCGCCTAGAACGGCTTGGGTGATGGAGTCCAAGGGAAGGCTTCCTGAAGGGGCGATGTAGGAAACCTAACCCTGGGAAGTGGGATGGTGCAAATGCAGGTGTGTGACAACTGATAGCAAGTTCACCTTATGGCCCTATCGCCGGCAAGCCGGCTCCCACAGGTTCACCACAATATGTGGGAACTGTGATCCTCCTGTGGGAGCCGGCTTGCCGGCGACAGGGCCGCTGATGCCTCAGAACAACTGCCAGGTGTACACCAGCGTCAACCGGTTCTCATCGATATCCGTGCGGTAATTGGACCGCGCCATGGCATTGCGCACGCGAATCCCCAGCCCTTTGAGCACCCCGCTCTGCACCGCATAGCCGATATCCAGGTCGCGCTCCCGATCCTTGCCTTCATAACCCGACCCGGTATCGACGTTATTGCCGGTGATATAGCGCACCGTCGCCGTCAGCCCCGGAATACCCATGGCTGCGAAGTTGTAGTCGTAGCGCACCTGATACGAACGCTCGTCGGTGTAGGCGAACTCATAGGTCGGCACCTCGTTGCCCAACGGCGAAATGTTGGCGAACACCCGCGGAAACGGGCTGTCGCCATAAATGCCCTGGTAGCCCACGTGGAAGCTGTGGCCACCGCGCTTGGCGGTCAGCAGCGAAAAGAACGCCTGGTTGTCGATGTTGCCCAGCAACGCATCACCGTCCTCCCGCGCCGTGAAGTAGCCGAGGTTGGCACTGAGTACCCAGTCCCCCACGGGCTTGCTGTGCTTGAAACCGAGAAAGCCCTGCGCGTAGATGTCCTCAAGCTGCCCGTACCACAGGCTGACACTGCTCTGGTTGGCATTGAACGCGTAGTCGCCCCCCAGGTAGTTGAAGCCATCGCTCTCGGCCTGGCGCTGTGGCACGTGGCCGAGCATGGCGTTCATCTTGCCGTCGCCGCCCTCGTTGCGCAGGTGCGTCGTCCTCAGATGCCCGGCCTGCAGCGTCATGCCCTCCAGCTCCGACGCGCTCAGGCTGACGCCCTGGTAGGTCGGTGGCAGCAGGCGGATATCGCTGAAGGTCAGCACTGGCAGGTTGGGCTGCAACTCGCCAATGCGCAGTTCGCTCTTCGACAGCTTGGCCTTGAAGGTCGGTGCCAGGCGGCTGTACTCGTCGGCGGCGCGGCCATCGCCGTGCACCGGCAGCAGGCCGGTATTGACGCGGTCCGGGCTGCTGTCGAGCTTGATGCCAAGCAGGCCCAGCGCGTCCACGCCAACGCCGACGGGGCCTGGGGTGTAGCCGGACTTGAAGTCGAGGATGAAGCCCTGGGCCCACTCTTGGGCCTTGGACTGCTGATTGGCGCCGACAATGTCAGAGTAATCACGGCTGAAGTAGTAGTTGCGGGCGCTGAGGCTGGCCTTGGCGTCCTCGAAGAAGCCGCTTTCGGCGGCCAGCAGCGGTTGGCTGAGCAGGGTCAGCCCGATGGCGACGCAGGGGGTTTGGTTCATTCCGAAGCTCTCTTGATCTTGTTGTTATGGGTAAAGCGTTGGGAATACGGCGGTCTCAGGGGTTACGGCGCAGGGCCTCCACGGTTTGTGGCCGGCGCACGCCGAGCAGCGCATGGGCCAGCAGGCCGAACAGCAGCCCCCAGAACGCGGCCGACAGGCCGAGGAAGGACACACCCGAAGCGGTGACCAGGAAGGTGAACAGCCCGGCATCGCGTTCGCGGGGCTCAGCCAGGCTACGCACCAGCGCCTCGCTGATGGCGCCGTACAAGGCAAGGCCGGCCAGTGCAGCGATCAGCGCGGCAGGGAAAGCCGCGAACAGCGACATCAGCGTTGCCCCGGCGATGCCCAGCAGCAGGTACAGCACACTGCCCGCGACGGCCGCGACATAGCGTCGACGCGGGTTTTCATGGGCCTCAAAGCCGGTGCACAGGCTGGCAGTGACCGCCGCGAGATTCAGGCCATGGCAACCAAACGGCGCCAGCAGCGCGCCGCCCAAGGCGCTGGCGCTGATCAGCGGGCTGGCCGGCGTGGCGTAGCCGGCATTGCGCAGCACCGCCATGCCCGGCATGAACTGCCCGGTCAATGCCACCAGGACCATCGGCAACGCCAGGCTGAAGACCGCCGCCAGGCTGAACTGCGGGGTGATCCACTGGGGCGAGGCCAGCTCAAGGACCAGCGCCTCGCTTCGGAACGCGCCGCTGGCAAAGGTCACGACGGCGCCGACACCCAGCACTGCGGCCACGGCGTAGCGCGGTTGCAGCCTGCGCATCAGTACGTAGGTGACGAACATGGCCAGCACCAGCCCCGGCTGTAGCGGCAGCGCACGGAATACTTCGCTGCCGAAACTGAACAGGATGCCGGCCTGCATGCCGGCGGCGATCGAACCGGGCAGGCGCGCGATGAGGCGGTCGAAGGCCCCGCTGATGCCGATCAGCAGCAGGACCAGGTTGGCGATCAGGTACGCGCCCACCGCCTGCGCAAGGCCAAGCTGGGGCAAGGCGCTGACCAGCAGTGCGGAGCCTGGGATCGACCAGGCGACCACGACCGGCACGCGGTAGTGCAGGCTGAGCACGGCGCCCAATACGGCGCTGCCCATGGACACGGCCCAGACCCAGGAAGACAGCAGGCCGTGGGAAAGGCCGGCGGCTTCGGCGGCGTGGAAGATGATGACCAGCGGGCCGGCGTAGGAAATCATCGTCGCGATGCAGCCGGCGACGACGGCGGACAGGGAGCAGTCCTTGATCAGGGTTTTCATCGGGCCTCGCGCAGGGCATCGGCCGGCCTCGGTGGCTGGCGCGCTTGTTCTTGTGGTGCCTGCTTCGCGGGACAAGCCCGCTCCCACAGGTATGACGCCGTTTTCAGGTGCAGCGGTGACCCTGTGGGAGCGGGCTTGTCCCGCGAAGAAGTCAGCGCGGTGCGTCAGGCCTCCTGCAATGCCCGAGGCCGCCCGCTGCGCTGCTCATCGGCGCTTTCCTGGGCCTTCTGCAGCTGGAAGTCGAACTTCAACTCGGCATAGCGCCCCTCGCCGCCCTCACGGAACACCACCTCCCCCACCAACCCATCGCGGGTGGCATAGGCAAAGTCATCCCACAGGTACTTGTCGCCAGAAAGGTTGATCTGCGTGGTCAGGTGGCGATGCCCCGGCGCAGAAATGAAGAAGTGGATGTGCGCCGGCCGCTGGCCGTGGCGACCGAGCAGGTCGAGACATTCCTGGGTCGGCCCCTGCGGGTCACAGCCATAACCCGACGGCACGATGGAACGCGCCCGGTAGCGGCCCTCGGCATCGGTGACGATGCGCCGGCGCAGGTTGTACGCGGACTGGCTCTGGTCGAAGAACGAATAGGTGCCACGGGTGTTGGCATGCCACAGGTCGACGGTGGCACCGGCCAGCGGCTGGCCGGCGGGGTCGAGTACCTGGCCTTCGAGGAACATGACCGTGGCCACGCCCTCCTCGCTGCCATCGTCCATGCGGACTTCGCCTTCGGCCAGGGGGGCACCGGCCACATACAACGGGCCTTCGATGGTGCGCGGGGTGCCGCCGGCCAGGCCGGCTTCGGCGTCCTTGGCATCCTGCAGCAGGTCGAGGAAGTGCTCGATGCCCAGGCCCGCCACCAGCAACCCGGCCTCCCCGCGCCCGCCCAGGCGGTTGAGGTAGTCCACCGCATGCCAGAACTCGTCCTCGCTGACCTCCAGGTCTTCGATCAGACGCGCGGTATCCTGCAGCACGCGCTGGATGATGCGCTTGAGGCGCGGGTTGCCCTGGTCATTGCCGAAGCCTGCGGCTTCTTCGAAAAACGTCTGTACATCGGCAGTGTGGGAAATCTTCACGGTCATGGTTGCGTACCTCTTGTTCTTGTGCGGATGAAAGTCAGCGGTCGTCGGCATGGATCGACGAAGGGTGGCGGCAGAGGCCGTCGACCTCGATGTCCATGTACGGGAACAGCGGCAGCTGCATCAGCGTGTCGTGCAGCGCCTCGACGCTGGGCACGTCGAACACGCTGTAGTTGGCGTAGTGCCCGGCGATGCGCCACAGGTGGCGCCAGGTGCCCTCGCGCTGCAGGCGCTGGGCCAGTTCCTTTTCATCCGCCTTCAGTTGCGCGGCCTTGGCCGGGTCCATGTCGACCGGCAGTTTCACGGTCATCTTCACGTGGAACAGCATGGGGTTCTCCTTTTCGGTTATCGGCGGGCGAAGCGCGCAAGGCGGGCTTCGTCCAGGCTCAGGCCCAGGCCCGGGGTGCGCGGCACATGCAGCTGGAAGTCGTGGTACTGCGGCGGCTCGTTGACGATTTCTTCGGTCAGCAGCAACGGGCCGAACAGCTCGGTGCCCCAGGTCAGCTGGCGCAGGGTGAGGAAGGCGTGGGCCGAGGCCAGGGTGCCGACCGAGCCTTCGAGCATGGTCCCGCCGTACAGGGCGATACCGGCCGCTTCGGCGATCTGCGCGGTGCGCAGCACGGCGCGCGGGCCGCCGTTCTTGGCGATCTTCAGGGCGAAGATGCTGGCAGCACCGTCGGCGGCCAGGCTGAAGGCGTCCTCGACGCTTTCGATGGATTCGTCGGCCATGATCGGCGCCGGGCTGCGCTGGTTCAGGCGAATCTGCCCGCCGCGGTTGATGCGCGAAATCGGCTGCTCGATCAGGTCGATGCCGTTGTCGCCCAGCACCTGGCAGGCGCGAATGGCCTGGGACTCGTCCCAGTACTGATTGACGTCGACGCGCACGCTGGCGCGCTCGCCCAGCTCGCGCTTGATCGCCACCACGTGCTTGAGGTCCTGCTCCAGCGGGTTGGCGCCGATCTTCAGCTTGAACAGCCGGTGGCGGCGGATTTCCAGCATGTGCTCGGCCTCGGCGATGTCGCGGGCGGTGTCGCCGCTGGCCAGGGTCCAGGCCACTTCCAGGCTGTCGCGCACGCGCCCGCCGAGCAGTTCGCTGACCGGCAGGCCCAGGCGCTTGCCCTGGGCGTCGAGCAGCGCGCTCTCGATGCCGGACTTGGCGAAGGTGTTGCCCTTGGCCAGCTTGTCGAGCTTGAGCATGGCGGCGTTGATGTTGTCGGCCGGCAGGCCGATCAAGGCGGGCGCGAGGTGCGCGTCGATGTTGGCCTTGATGCCCTCGGGGCTTTCGTAGCCGTAGGCCAGGCCGCCGATGGTGGTGGCCTCGCCGAGGCCTTCCACGCCGTCGCTGCATTTCAGGCGCAGGATCACCAGGGTCTGCTGTTGCATGGTGTGCATCGCCAGCTTGTGCGGGCGGATGGTCGGCAGGTCGACGATTATCGCGTCGATACGCTCGATCAGGGCGTTTGTCATGGTTCCAGGGTCCCGTGAAATCGGGCTGCAGGGCGCAGATCCGATACTACATTTACTTGATTATTCAAGCATTGCGCGAGACCCTGAGGGCCGTCCAATATCAAATGAATCTCCCACCATACCCAGGAGGTCTGATGGAGCTGCGCCACCTTCGCTACTTCAAGGTCCTGGCGGAAACCTTGAACTTCACCCGCGCCGCCGAGCTGCTGCACATCGCCCAGCCACCGCTGAGCCGGCAGATCGGCCAGCTCGAGGAACAGCTCGGTACCTTGCTGGTGGTGCGCGAGCGGCCGCTGCGCCTGACCGAAGCCGGGCGCTTCTTCTATGAGCAGACCTGCACCCTGCTGCAGCAGTTGGACAACATCAGCGACAACACCCGGCGTATCGGCCAGGGCCAGCGCCAGTGGCTGGGCATCGGCTTTGCCCCGTCGACCCTGTACACCGTGCTGCCGGAGCTGATCCGCGAGCTGCGCCAGGACAGTGAGCTGGAGCTGAGCCTGAGCGAGATGACCACCTTGCAACAGGTCGAGGCCCTGAAAAGCGGCCGCATCGACATCGCCTTCGGCCGCATCCGCATCGACGACCCGGCCATCGTGCAACAGGTGCTGCGCGAAGACCCGTTGGTGGCCGTGCTGCCCAAGGGCCATGCCCTGGCCGGCGCGCCCCTGTCGCTATCGCAGCTGGCGCGGGAGGCCTTCATCCTCTACCCGGCCAACCCCCGGCCCAGCTATGCCGACCACATCCTGGCGCTGTTCGCCCACCACGGCATGAGCATCAAGGTCAGCCAATGGGCCAATGAATTGCAGACCGCCATCGGCCTGGTTGCCGTTGGCCTCGGTGTGACGCTGGTGCCGGACTCGGTGCAGCGCCAGCACCGCACCGATATCGAGTACGCCAGCCTGCTCGACAGCAGCGCGGTCAGCCCGATCATCCTCAGCCGACGCAAAGGCGACATGAGTCCGATGGTGCAACGCTGCCTGGCGTTGATTGCGCAACAGGCCGACTGACCCTAACGTTGGGTTTCACATGACGCAGCATCATCCACGTCCTGACGAGCGATCGTTTGCCAGGCCTCGGTCGCTGTTTTCTAATGCCTGCGAACGACCAGACAGCCCCCCAGGAAGCGCCTGCAATGATTCACGGAAAAACCCCAGCTCAATGGTGCGCCTCACACCCCTTGATCGAGGACCTGATGGCGCTGCGGGAAACCCAATGGTTCAACCCCGCCATCGCCCCCGCGGCCGAAGCCCTGGGCGACGTCGGCCTGACGGCGGCCGACGTGCAGGCCGCCAGTGCCCGACTGCAACGCTTCGCGCCATACCTGGCGACGGTGTTCCCGGACACGGCGGCCAGCGCCGGGATCATCGAATCGCCTTTGCGGCCACTGCCCCACCTGCAGCGCAGCTTGCTGCAAGAGGCTGGCCTGGCGCCTGCCGGCGCGCTGTGGCTCAAGGCCGACAGCGAACTGCCGATTTCCGGTTCGATCAAGGCCCGTGGCGGAATCCATGAAGTCCTCAAGCATGCCGAGGACCTGGCCCTGGAAGCCGGCCTGATTACCCTGGAAAGCGATTACCGGGTGCTGGCCGACGCGCCGGCGCGGCAGTTCTTCAGCCAGTACAAGGTGGCGGTCGGGTCCACCGGCAACCTGGGTCTGTCGATCGGCATCATGAGTGCCAAGCTCGGTTTTCAGGCCACCGTGCACATGTCGGCCGATGCCCGGCAGTGGAAGAAGGACAAGCTGCGCGCCAACGGCGTGACCGTGGTCGAGCATCAGTCGGACTACAGCGTGGCGGTGGAACAAGGGCGCCAGCAAGCGGCTGGCGACCCGCTGTGCTACTTCGTCGATGACGAGAATTCGCCGCACCTGTTCCTCGGTTATGCCGTGGCCGCCGAGCGTCTGGCACGGCAATTCGAGGACCAGGGCATCGCGGTCGATGCCGAGCACCCGCTGTTCGTCTACCTGCCCTGCGGCGTTGGCGGCGGGCCTGGCGGTGTGGCGTTCGGCCTGAAGCTGGTGTTCGGTGACCATGTGCATTGCCTCTTCGCCGAGCCCACCCACTCGCCGTGCATGCTGCTGGGGGTCTACACCGGCCTGCACGATGAAGTGTGCGTGCAGGACTTCGGCATCGACAACGTCACCGCCGCCGACGGGTTGGCGGTGGGTCGCCCGTCCGGCTTCGTCGGCAAGGCCATGCAGCGTCTGCTCGACGGTTATTACACAGTGACCGACGAGGAGCTCTACCGCCTGCTGGTGCTCGCCCACGACCAGGAGCAGGCGCGCCTGGAACCCTCGGCGCTGGCCGGTGTGCCGGGCATGGTGCGGGTGTTGCAGGCCGCCCCTTACCTTGACCGCATGGCGCTGTCGCCGGCGCGCCTGGCCAATGCCACGCACCTGGTCTGGGGCACCGGCGGCAGCATGGTGCCTGCCGAGGAATACGCGGCCTACCTGGCCAAAGGCCGGAGCTGACGGGATGCGCGAGCTCAGCGGTGCCCACCTGGCCAACCTGCATACCTTCCTGGTCGCGGCGCGGCACCTGAGCTTTGCCCGGGCCGCCGATGAGTTGTGCCTGACCGCCAGTGCGGTCAGCCACCGCATCGCGCGGCTGGAGGACGAGCTGGCGCTGAAACTGTTCCAGCGCCTGCCGCGCAGGGTGGTGCTGACCGAGGACGGCGAGCGCGTCTATCGCACCATGCAGCAGGCCATGGACGCGCTGACCGAAGCGGTGCAGGCACGCTCGGACGAACAGGTGGCCGGGCAACTGACGTTCCATGTGCGGCCGTCGGTGGCGCAGTGCTGGCTGGTGCCGAAGCTTGCCGATTTCACTGCCCGCTATCCGGATATCCAGCTGGATATCCGCGTGGGCAACGAGCGTATCGACTACCGCACGCGCCAGGTCGACCTGCTGCTGTGCTATTCGGACGGCGAACATCCCGGGTTGGTCAGTACGCGGTTGATGCCCGAACGGATTGCCCCGGTCTGCTCGGCGCAGTACGCACGGCAGCTGGGCCTTACGGATAACCTGGGCGCCTTGGGCGACAGTACCTTGCTGCACGATGTGGCGGCCTGGGACAACGCCGCCTTCGATGCCGAGTGGCAGTTGTGGATGCGTGCAGCGGGCTGGCACCGGGCGCTGCCGTCGCGCTTTCTGACCTTCGACCGCTCCGACCTGTGCAGCCTGGCGGCCATGCACCATGCGGGTATTGCCATGGGCCGCGAGCAGTTGGTGCGTGAGCGGGTGGCCAGGGGTGAATTGGTGCTGCCGTTCGGGGATTTCTTGCAGGTGGGCAAGCAGGGTTATTACCTGGTTCATCCGCGGCATGAGCCGATGCCACGGCGCTTGCAGGTGCTGATCCAGTGGCTCAAGGACGTTGCCAGCCTTTGAGGTGGCTTTGCCGGCCCTATCGCCGGCA
>NZ_AKJC01000098.1 GCF_000282535.1 Pseudomonas sp. GM84
GCCGGCGATAGGGCCGGAACAGACAAAAAAGCCCCGGCATCACTGCCGGGGCTTTTTCATTTCAGCTGACCGCTCAGGACGGCACCACCGCCGCCTGCCCGCTCATCGCCAGGTCGACCAGCTCGCGGTTGGCCACCGCGTACATCGCATAGTCGGTACCGGTCGCATTACGCAGGTCGTCGAGCATGGCGCGCCAGCGCTCGACCATCACCCGGTGCTGCTCGGCCCACAGCGCCACGCGGGCGTCCATGTCCTGCGGCGCATCGGCCATTTGCAGCACGGAGATGGTGATAGCCCGCTGCTGCAGGTCGATGTCGTCGCGGAACGACTCGCGGGCCAGGGCCTGCCAGTTGTTCTCCACCGAAAGGTTACTGATTTCCTGCAGGTACCAGGTCAGGTCCAGCGCACTGCCCACGGCGAAGAACGCCTTGGCCACCTGGGCCGGCTCATGCCCGGTGACATCGGCCGCCTCGATGATCGGCAGCAGCGTGTACAGATGGCTGGTACCGGCGACCATGCGCGCCAGCAGTTCCGGCACCCCGGCATCGACGAAGCCCTGGTAGCGCACCATCCAGCGTTCGCGGGTCGGGCCTTCCAGCAGTTCGTCGAGCTTGAGCCCGAGCTGGGCGATTTTCGGCCCGAAGTGCGCGGTGTCGCGCCCGGCATCCTGCTCGTTGCGCCGGCTGCGCAGGAACCAGCGGGTGGCACGACGGCCCAGGCGCATCAGCTCGTCCATCAGGGTCAGCTGGATTTCCGCTGGCACCTGGTAGTCCAGCGCCTCGATCTGGCGGAACCAGTGCGGCAGGTGGAAGATGTCGCGCACGATCACATAGGCGCCGGCGACGTTGGCCGGACTCATGCCGGTGGACTCCTTCAGGCGCTGCACGAAGGTGATGCCCATGTTGTTGACCAGGTCGTTGGCGATCTGGGTGCTGACGATTTCGCGCTTCAGGCGGTGGCGGCGCATGGCCTCGGCGAACTTGCTCACCAGCGACGGCGGGAACGCGGTTTCCATGTCGCGGGTCAGGTAGTCGTCGTCCGGCACCAGCGACTTGAGCAATTGCTCCTTGAGGTCGATCTTGCTGTACGAAATCAGCACCGACAGTTCGGCACGGGTCAGTCCTTGACCTGCGGCGATACGCTCGGCCAGTTGCTCTTCGGACGGCAGGAACTCGATGGGCCGGTCCAGCTTGCCGCGGCCTTCAAGATCAGCCATCAGGCGCTTGTACTCGGCGATCCGCTCGCGGGCGCGGCGCGCCGCCAGCGACAGGGCCTGGGTCTGCTTGTAGTTGTTGCCCAGCACCAGGCCGGCCACTTCATCGGTCATGCTGCCCAGCAGCTGGTTGCGCTGCTTCTCGGTCATGTCGCCGCCCTGCACCACTTCATTGAGCAGGATCTTGATGTTGACCTCGTGGTCGGAGCAGTCCACGCCGCCGGCGTTGTCGATGAAGTCGGTGTTGGTGGCGCCGCCGTTCAGGCCGAACTCGACACGGCCCAGCTGGGTCATGCCGAGGTTGCCGCCCTCGCCCACCACCTTGCAGCGCAGCTCGTTGCCGTTGACCCGCAGTGCGTCGTTGGCCTTGTCGCCGACATCGGCGTGGCTTTCACTGCTGGCTTTCACATAGGTGCCGATGCCGCCGTTCCACAGCAGGTCCACCGGCGCCTTGAGCAGTGCGTGCAGCAGCTCGGTCGGGGTCAGGCGATCGGCCTCGATGGCGAAGCGTTCCTTCATCTGCGGGCTGATGGCAATGCTCTTGGCACTGCGCGGGAAGATCCCGCCGCCTTCGGACATGATGCTGGTGTCGTAGTCGCTCCAGGCCGAACGCGGCAGGTCGAACAGGCGCTTGCGCTCGACGAAGCTGGTGGCAGGGTCCGGGTTGGGGTCGATGAAGATGTGCAGGTGGTTGAACGCCGCCACCAGCTGCAGTTTTTCCGACATGAGCAAGCCGTTGCCGAACACGTCGCCGGCCATGTCGCCGACACCGATCACGGTGATCGGGTCCTGCTGCACGTTGATGCCGCGCTCGCGGAAGTGGCGTTGTACGCCAACCCAGGCCCCACGGGCGGTGATGCCCATCTTCTTGTGGTCATAACCGGCCGAACCGCCCGAAGCGAACGCATCGCCGAGCCAGAAGCCGTAGTCGATGGCGATGCCGTTGGCGATATCGGAGAAGGTCGCGGTGCCTTTGTCGGCCGCCACCACCAGGTACGGGTCATCGTCGTCGTGACGCACCACGTTGGCCGGCGGCACCACGCCCCCTTCCTTGAGGTTGTCGGTGATATCGAGCAGGCCCGAGATGAAGATGCGGTAGCAGGCCACGCCTTCGGCGGCGATTTCGTCGCGGGTGCCGCCCAGCGGCAAGCGCCGCGGCAGGAAGCCGCCCTTGGCGCCGACCGGCACGATCACCGAGTTCTTCACCTGCTGGGCTTTCACCAGGCCCAGTACTTCGGTACGGAAGTCCTCTTCGCGGTCCGACCAGCGCAGGCCGCCACGGGCAACGTTGCCAAAGCGCAGGTGCACGCCCTCGACCCGTGGCGAGTAGACGAAAATTTCGAACTTCGGCACCGGCTTGGGCAGTTCGGGGATCAGCTTGGGGTTGAACTTGAAGCTGAAGTACGACTTGTTGTGGCCGTTGGCATCAGGCTGGTAGAAGTTGGTACGCAGGGTGGCCTTGATCAGGTCCAGGTAGCGACGCAGGATACGGTCCTCGTTGAGCACCTGGACATCGTCCAGGGCGGTGAGGATCGCCTGCTCCAGGCGCAGCTGCTTGTCGTCCAGGTCTTCATTGGTGAGCTTGCGCGCCAGGTAGAAGCGGGTCTTGAACAACCGGGTCAGCTCGCGGGCGATGTCGGTGTGGTTGTTCAGGGTGCTGGCGATGTAGCCCAGGTCGAAGCCCAGGCGGATCTGCTTGAGGTAGCGGGCATAGGCACGCAGCAGCGCCACGTCACGCCACGGCAGCCCGGCGGTGAGCACCAGGCGGTTGAAGGCGTCGTTTTCGGCATCGCCCTGGACGATGTGGATGAAGGCGTCCTGAAGAATGTCGTTGAGCTGCTGGATGTCCAGGCTCAGGCCTTCGCTGTAGGTGAACGCGAAGTCGTGGATCCAGTACTCGCGACCGCTGGCGTGGCGCAGGCGGTAGGGGAATTCGCCGAGCACGCGCAGGCCCAGGTTTTCGAGGATCGGCAGCACGTCCGACAGCGCCAGCGGGGTATCGGCGTGGTACAGCTTGCAGTGCAGCAGGCGTTCGCCCACGCGCGTCAGCGGCTGGTAGAAGCTCATCGCCAGCGGCTTGTTCTCGGACAGCGCCAGCACGTGCTGCAGGTCGACGACCGCCGAATGCGCGGCAAAGCGCTCGCGGTAGCCGGCCGGGAAGCCTTTGGGGAAGTCGCCGAGGATGTTGGTGCCCTGGGCTTCACCGAAGTTTTCGATCACCAGCGCCGAATAGTCGTCATGCCACGAGCGGCAGGCCTGGATCACCTCGTTTTCCAGCTGCTGGGGGTCGATGTCGATGCGGTTCTTCGGGTCGACCCGCAAGATCAGCTGCACGCGCGCCAGCACCGACTCGGAGAAGAAGGTCCAGAACTCGCAGTCACTGGCCTTCAGGCGCTCCATCAGCACCTGCTGGATCTTCTGGCGCACCTCGGTGGAGTAGATTTCCCGCGGCACGTAGGCCAGGCAGTAGCAGAAGCGCCCGTAGGGGTCCTTGCGCAGGAACACGCGGATCTTGTTGCGTTCCTGGATCTGCACGATCGACATCACGGTGCTGAACAGCTCGTCGATCGGGGTCTGGAACAGGTCGTCGCGCGGCAGCACTTCGAGTACCTGGGCCAGCTCCTTGCCCAGGTGGGCTTTCGGGTCGAAGCCCGAACGGCGCTCGACTTCGGCGACCTTGACGCGGATGTAAGGGATGGCATGCACGCTCTCGCCGTACACCGAGGAGGTGTACAGGCCCATGAAGCGGTGCTCCTTGACGACCTTGCCGTCGGCGTCCAGCTGGCGGATCGACACATAGTCCGGGTAGGCCGGGCGGTGCACGCGGCTGGGCAATGCGGCCTTGGCGAACGACAGCAGCAGCGGCTCGGCCAGATAGGCCACGGCGTAGTCTTCGATACGCAGTTCTTCGGGCGTCAGGCCTACGCGCAGGCGACGCGGCAGCCCCAGGAAGGAATGCTCGTCGTAGAACATCTGGCCGCCGCCAGAGTCGGCCTGCACGGTGAATTCTTCATAGCCGAGGAAGGTGAAATGGTTGTCCAGCAACCATTCGAGGAACGCCTTTACCTCGCCTTTCTCATGTTGAACCGGGGCAAACGGGGTTTGCTCCACCAACGCCACGATCTCCCGCAGCTTGGCTTTCATCGGCTCGAAATCGGCCACGGCTACGCGCACTTCGGCCAGCACCTGCTCGATCTCGCGGGTCAGCACGTTCAGTTCGGCGGCGTTGGCGCAGCGGTCGATCTCCAGGTACATCAGCGACTCGTGGCGCACACCCTCGCCCTGCGTGCCCTTGGGCAGCAGTTCGAGCAGCTCGCCCTTGGCCCCGCGGCGCACGCTCAGTACGGTGGTCTGCAGGGTGTGAATGCTGTAGCCGCGGCGGTTGAGTTCGGTGCGTACCGAGTCGACCAGAAATGGCAGGTCATGGTGCAGGACCTCGACCACGGTATGGGTCGACTGCCAACCGTTGCGCTCGTAGTCGGGGTTGTACACCCGCACCTGCGGCTGCTCGGGGTCGAAGCGCTCGATGATGCTCCAGGCAGACAAGGTGCAGCCGGCAAGGTCCGACAGCCTGCGCTGGGTGAGTTCGTCCAGAGAGATGATGCCGAAGAACTGCTCGGCGAACAGCGCCACTTGTGGCAGTGACTGTTCGCTGATGTGCTGCGCCAGGGCCGCCTGCAGTTGATGCTGGAAGTCGGCTTTGCTGGCTGCGGTGAAGAACGCCATCTGTGGTACTCCGCTTGGGCTTTGTAATAGTTGAAGCGTCGCGTGCGTCCGACGATTACGGATCAACGATAGCCAACCCGTGGCAAGCCGGACGTAAAGTTCAGGGCTCGCCGAAGCTTAACGACTGATCGGTCATTGCCGCTTGCAGCGCTGCGACAATTTCGGTCAAGGGGGGGTAACTTTACGTTTATGGATGCCGACAACACTGTCAGAATTCCCTTTCATTTCCTTGATCCGAGCCCGCCATGCAAATCAATACCGCCCTGCTCTTCGCCACGCCCTGCGACGACGAGGAAGACAACATGGCGACCTTGTGCTGCCACAGCGACAAGGGCCAGATGTTCCTGCTGACCCGTTATCCGGACGAAGACACCGTCGACCTGACCCTGGACGACGAGCCTTCGACACTGGATGGGTTGAAGGTGACCTTGAGTGCCCAGCGGTTGCTGATCGAGGTGGCGGCTGGGGATCGCGATGCGCTGAAGGGCGATGAAGCGCTGGAGATCGTGCTGACATCGGCGGGGACTGACCTGGAAGAGGTCGAGCTGACCTTGCGCAATATCCTCGATGGCACCGGGACCTTCGTCAGCGAGCTTTGAGTTTCGCCTGCGCCGGCCCTCTCGCCGGCAAGCCGGCTCCCACAGGCACCCCACTGAATCTGAACTGTGCGCCGTACCTGTGGGAGCCGGCTTGCCGGCGACAGGGCCCTGACAGACAACCTCAAACCATTGACAGCCCACACCCACGACAGGCATTGTCTGACAACCTGACTACTAGGCAACCGCTTCCATGCTAGAGCTCCAGCGCCCCGACACCCTGGTCGAACGGGTTGTCAACGCCATCCGCGCCGAGATCGATTCCGGCCGCCTGGCCGCCGAATCGCGCCTGCCCACCGAGCAGCAACTGGCCGAACAGCTCAATGTCAGCCGTTCGGTGGTGCGCGAGGCCGTGGCACAGCTCAAGGCCGATGGCGTGCTGATTGCCCGTCGCGGGCTCGGCTCCTACATCTCGCAAACACCCAACGGCACCGTATTCCGCTTCCCCGCCAGCCAAGGGCGCAAGCCGGACCTGGTGCAGATGTTCGAAATGCGCCTGTGGATCGAAACCCAGGCCGCCGCCATCGCCGCGCGCCGCCGCGACCCGCATGACCTGGCGAACATGGCCGAGGCCCTGCAGGCCATGCGCGACAAACGCAGCGACTTCGCCACCGCCTCGGCCGCAGATGTGGCCTTCCACCGGGCGATTGCCGAAGCCAGCAAGAACGATTACTTCGTGGCCTTCCACGACTTCCTCGGCGGCCAGCTGGCCAGCGCGCGGCGCACCGCCTGGGAAAATTCCGCCCACTCGGCAGGCGGTTCGGCGGATGCCAGCCATGAGCACCAGGCGCTGTACCAGGCTATTGCCGACGGTGATCGCCAGGCGGCGGCGGCTTGCGCGGAAGCCCACCTGCGCGCCTCGGCCAAACGTCTGAAGATCGACCTTCCCGCCCTCGACTGACCCGGAGAATACTTCGCGGCCTGGCGAGGCCTTGCGCACGCATCACTTAGTCTGACAACCTGATAAGCAGTCAACCGATAAAAACTTCAAGGTACTCCTGCATGACTTACGACTACTGCATCATCGGCGGCGGCATCGTCGGCCTCGCCACTGCGATGGCCCTGCTGCAACAGCGCCCCGGCGCGTCCTTGCTGATCCTGGAGAAGGAAACCAGCCTCGGCCGCCACCAGACCGGCCACAACAGCGGCGTAATCCATGCAGGCATCTACTACGCACCGGGCAGCCTCAAAGCCGAGCTGTGCAAGCGCGGCGCCCAGGCCACCAAGGACTTCTGCCGCGAGCACGACATCGCCTTCGACGTCTGCGGCAAGCTGCTGGTAGCCTCCAACCCGCTGGAAATGCAGCGCATGCAGGCGCTGTACGAACGCTCGCAGCAGAACGGCCTGAAGGTCGAGCGCCTCGACGCCGCCGAGCTCGCACGCCGCGAACCGAACATCGCCGGCCTCGGTGCGCTGTTCGTCGACGCCACCGGCATCGTCGACTACAAGCAGGTGTGCTACGCCATGGCCAAGGTCATCGAACAGGCCGGTGGCGAAGTGCGCCTGGGCACCACCGTGCAGGCCATCCGCGAGCTGGGCGAGCATGTCGAAATCCGCGACCAGAACCAGACCTGGCACACTCGCCAGCTGGTCGCCTGCGCCGGCCTGCAATCCGACCGCCTGGCGCGCCTGGCCGGGGTCAAGATCGACCATCAGATCATCCCGTTCCGCGGCGAGTACTACCGTCTGCCGGCCAGCAAGAACCAGATCGTCAACCACCTGATCTACCCGATCCCAGACCCGGAGCTGCCGTTCCTCGGCGTGCACCTGACACGCATGATCGACGGCAGCGTCACCGTCGGCCCCAACGCCGTGCTGGGCTTTGGCCGGGAAAACTATCGCAAGTTCGGGGTGAACTGGCGCGATGTGGCCGAGTACGCGAGCTTCCCGGGGTTCTGGAAAACCATCTGGAACAACCTCGGCTCGGGCACCACCGAGATGAAGAACTCGCTGTTCAAACGTGGCTACCTGGAGCAATGCCGCAAGTATTGCCCGTCGCTGCAAGTCGAGGACCTGCTGCCCTATGAAGCCGGTATTCGCGCCCAGGCGGTGATGCGCGACGGCACCCTGGTCCACGACTTCCTGTTCGCCGAGACCCCGCGCATGGTGCATGTCTGCAATGCCCCGTCGCCGGCTGCCACGTCGGCCATTCCGATCGGCGAGATGATCGCCGAGAAGATCCTCAAGCAGGACACCGCTACAAAGACCCAGGTCCGCAAGCACTCGACCTCGAAAAACTGAGGCTCGGCGGCGCTGTCGACGCCTTCGCGTGCGAAGTCGCCGACAGCGCCAACCCTCACTGATCAGCTGGGCGGATTGTCATGCACCACCCTGCCACCTGCGGCGGGTCGGTCTATGTACAGCATGTCCAGCGCACTGTTGCGTAATCCCTTGAAGGCATTCCAATGCGCCGACGTGTGCACGTATTTGCTGCGCAGCAAGGCGTGCTCAGCGGGCGTGAGCTGCGGTTGAAGGCAACGCCCAAGGGCAAAGTCATGCAGTTTGCGGCTGATCACCTGCAGCTCCTCAGGCAGCCGATGCGCCTCGTCCTCGCCCAACGCTTCGAACGGCACGCCACCCCTCACCGCCAGTTCACGCATGACGCTCAGGTACACCCGCGAGAGATGCCCGCTCACCTCACGCTCCCGGTACACCGCGGCGTACACCTTTTTTTCGGGGTCGTCCCGCCTGCCCCGGTGCCCGGCTAAAGGCTCCTCCCAGACCTGGACACGAGCCCGAGGCTCATCCAGCTCCGCGAAAGTCGAGTCCAGCAAGGCATCCACAGCAAGGTACGCCTGAGTGCGCTCGGCCGGGGTAATCGCCAGCACCCGGCTCGATTGCGGCTTGCACAACAGCACCTGTTCGCGCAGGGAAAGCGGATAACCACCGCCGATGTTCGAGTGGACGCCTGGCACGACAATATCGTTGTCGCTGCGTATCAGCGGGAAGTTGTGTCGCCGCTCATCGCCGGCCACCAGTTGCACCACCTGCCGCGCAATGCCTTGGCCAAGCCCCAGCTGCAGGCCATCGTAATCGTCATTGGCGGGGTCGAAGTTGCCCTGTAACGGCGCAACGATCGCCGCCACGGTGTCGAACAGCCCCACGAATTCGATCACCCTGTCACCTTGCAGCTCGCTCGGCAGGCTTTGCCCGCCCTTGGCCAACCTGTTGGCCAGATGCCTGGCCGCTGCCGCGCCACGGCTGAAACCGAACAGGTCGAACGCAATGTATCCGGGCAACACCTGGGGAGCGCTCGCCAGGCAATGGCGTACCTGCTCCGCCACGTCGAGCAGTGCCGTATCCACGCGCGCCTGGACACCGGTACACCCTCTGCCGGTTAGCCCGTCATAGGCTGAGTCGGGCGCCCCTTGCACAGTACCGACGCCCTCCACATACAGCTTGAGGAAGCACTGATCGCCCATGCGGCCACTGGGGTAAAGCGCGTGCAGCAGGGCGATGTTGCTCGGGGCATTGCCGTAACTGCCCGCTTCGCCGCCGTCAGAGTCCATGGCATTGGCTTGATTGTTGCCGGTGCCATCGAAGAAGATGCCCACCCGTAGCGTGGCTGAGCCAGTTTGCTTGTCCATCGTAACGCTCCTTGATGAAATGGAGCGAACAAGCAAGCGTCGGTTGGCGCCGGCAGAAAATCAGCGATTGCCACAAACATCGAGCGCAGATTTCGACGCGGCACTGCGGATGCATTAAAGTATCCCCCCTTGCCAGGTCAGTTGCCTTCCGCGCTCGCCCTGGCCCTATTCCAGGAACCGTCATCGATGGAACACCGTGAAGCGCTGATCGCGCTGCGCACCTTTCTCTCCTCGCAGATTCTCGGCCAGGAAAAGCTTGTCGAACGTCTGTTGATCGTGCTGCTGGCCGACGGCCACATGCTGGTCGAAGGTGCGCCTGGCCTGGCTAAGACCAAGGCCATCAAGGAGTTGGCCGAGGGCATCGAGGCGCAGTTCCATCGCATCCAGTTCACCCCCGACCTGCTGCCGGCCGATATCACCGGCACCGAAATCTATCGCCCGGAGACCGGCAGCTTCGTGTTCCAGCAGGGGCCGATCTTCCACAACCTGGTGCTGGCCGACGAAATCAACCGCGCCCCGGCCAAGGTCCAGTCGGCCTTGCTCGAAGCCATGGGCGAGCGCCAGGTCAGCGTCGGCCGCAGCACGTATGACCTGTCGCCGCTGTTCCTGGTCATGGCCACGCAGAACCCGATCGAGCAGGAAGGCACCTACCCGCTGCCCGAAGCGCAGCTTGACCGTTTCCTGATGCACGTGAAAATCGGCTTCCCCGACGCCGCCGTGGAGCGGCGCATTCTCGCCCAGGCCCGCGGCGAAGCCCTGGGCGGCGAAGTGAAGCCTGAGCGCCGGGTCAGCCAGTTGGCGATCTTCGCCGCGCGCAAGGAAATCCTCGGTCTGTACATGGCCGACGCGGTGGAGGAGTACCTGGTGCAACTGATCATGGCCACCCGCACCCCAGGCAAGTTCGATACCGAAATGGCCGACTGGATCGCCTACGGCGCCAGTCCGCGCGGTTCCATCGCCCTGGACCGCTGCGCGCGTGCCCACGCCTGGCTGGCGGGGCGCGACTTCGTCAGCCCCGAAGATATCCAGGCCGTGCTGTTCGACGTGCTGCGCCACCGCATCATCCTGTCGTTCGAAGCCGAAGCCGCGGGGATCGATCAGGACCGCGTGGTCCAGCGCATCCTCGACGTCGTCGCCGTTGCCTGAGCCCATGCCCTCCGCGCAGCAAGCCGAACCTGGAATCCGCATCGGCCTCGCCGAGCTGATCGACATGCGCCACCGCGTGCGCGAGATCCAGCTGTTTTCCCGCCCTGGCCAGCGCAGCCCGCTGGTCGGCCTGCACCACTCCAAACTGCGCGGACGCGGCGTGGACTTCGACCAGGTGCGTGTCTACCAGGCCGGAGACGACGTGCGCAACATCGACTGGCGCGTCACCGCCCGTACCCAGGAGCCGCATACCAAGCTGTTTCACGAGGAACGTGAACGGCCCATCTTCATTCTTGTGGAGCAAAGCCAACGCTTGTTCTTCGGTTCGGGCCTGATGTTCAAGTCAGTGCTGGCAGCCGAGGCCGCCGCGCTGTTCGGCTGGGCTGCCCTGGGCCATAACGACCGCATCGGCGGCCTGGTGTTCGGCGACAACGAGCACCACGAAATCAAACCACGGCGCAGCAAGCAAAGCCTGCTGCAACTGCTCAACCGCCTGGCCAAGGTCAACCAGGCGCTGCACACCGAAGCCGTACCCCAGGCCGACAGCCTCGGCCTGGCCCTGCGCCGCGCCCGGGAAGTGCTGCGCCCCGGCAGCCTGGCCATCGTGATTTGCGACGAGCGCTCGCTCAGCCCCCAGGCCGAGCAACACCTGGCCATGCTCTCGCGCCACTGCGATTTGCTGCTGATGCCCGTTTCCGACCCGCTCGACCACGCCCTGCCCGCCGCCGGCCTGCTGCGTTTTGCCCAGCGCAGCGCGCAGCTGGAGCTCGACACCCTGGACGCCAACCTGCGCCAGGCCTACCGTCAACAGGCAGAAGCACGCATCGACCGCTGGGAGTTGATGGCGCAGAAGCTGCGTGTGGTGCTGATGCCGCTGAGCACCCAGAGCGAAATGATCGAGCAGTTGCGTGAATACCTGAACGCCCAGCGCCCAGGGAGCGGCCAATGAATCCGCTGGATCAACTGCAACCGTTGATTGCGCCGCCGGCCATCGGGCTGTGGCCACCGGCGCCTGGCTGGTGGCTGCTGCTCGCGCTGCTGCCCGCCCTGGCCTGGGGACTGTGGCGGCTGCGCCACTGGCGCCCGGGCAAGCGCCGCGTGGTACGGGCCGAACAACCGCTGGACCCGGTGCGCGAGGAAGCCCTGGCCGAGCTCGCCCGCTTGCCACGCCCCTACGACGGCGCGCCGGCGGGCGCCTGGCTGCAGCAGATCAACGCGTTGCTCAAGCGCTTGTGCCGCAACCACTACCCCGGCGCCAACAGCCATACCCTCAATGGCCGCCAGTGGCTGGCCTTTCTCGACAACCGCTGCCCGGCCGCCGGCCTGACGCGCTGGATGGTGCTGGTCGAAGGCGCCTACAAGCCCGAGTGCAAGCTCGACGACAAGGCCATCGCCGGGCTCAGCCAGGCCGTCGAAACCTGGATCCGCAAACATGTTTGAACTGGCCTGGCCGTGGATCTTCCTGCTGCTGCCGCTGCCCTGGCTGGCGCGCCTGCTGCTGCCCGCTGCCGACAGCGGCGAGCCGGTGCTCAAGGTCGGTTTCCTCCATGAACTGGAACGCCTGGCCGGACGCCGGGCGCGACTGAACCTGCCGACCTGGCGGCAGCAGGCACCGTTCGTGCTGATCTGGTTGCTGCTGCTACTGGCCGCCGCCCGCCCGCAATGGCTCGGCGAACCGGTACCGGTTGCCGCCAGTGGCCGCGACCTGCTGGTGGCCGTGGATGTGTCCGGTTCCATGGACTTCCCCGACATGCAGTGGAAGGACGAGGAGATCAGCCGCCTGGAGCTGGTCAAGGCACTGCTTGGCGACTTTCTCCAGGACCGCGAAGGCGACCGCGTCGGCCTGATCCTGTTCGGCAGCCAGGCCTACCTGCAGGCGCCGCTGACCTTCGACCGACGCACCGTGCGCACCTTCCTCGACGAAGCGCAGATCGGCATCGCCGGCAAGAACACCGCCATCGGTGACGCCATTGGCCTTGCGGTCAAGCGCCTGCGCCAGCGTCCGGCACAAAGCCGGGTGCTGGTGCTGATCACCGACGGTGCCAACAACGGCGGGCAGATCCACCCGCTGACCGCCGCCCGCCTGGCCGCCCAGGAAGGCGTGCGCATCTACACCATCGGCATCGGCGCCAACCCCGAAGCCAGCGGCACCCCCGGCCTGCTCGGTCTGAACCCGAGCCTGGACCTGGACGAAGCCTCGCTCAAGGAGATCGCCGATCTGACCCATGGCGCCTACTTCCGCGCCCACGATGGCGAGGAGCTGGACGCCATCGGCGATACCCTCGATCAATTGGAACCGGTGGCGCAACAGCCGACCCAGGCGCGCACCGCCACAGCCCTGTACGCCTGGCCATTGGCCCTGGCCCTGCTGCTCAGCGTGTTGCTGGTGGTGGCCGTGCAATGGCCGGACAACCTGCTGCAGCGTGTGCTGCGCAGGCCGCGTTTCCTGCAGCCCCACCCGGAATGGCGTGAGCGCCTCAAACGGCTACGCCTGAGGAAGCGCCGATGATCGATCTCTGGCCGCAATGGCTGCGCCCCCTCTGGCTGCTTGTCGTGCCGCTGCTCGCCTGGCTGCTGTTCAAGCTCTGGCACCGGCGCAAACGTGCCGGGCGCTGGCAGATGATCTTGCCGCCGGCGTTCCACCCTGTGCTGCTCGGCGGCGGCAGTGGCAGCAACAGCAAGCTGCCCTGGGTCGCCCTGGGCCTGGCCTGGTTGCTGGTGGTGCTGGCCCTGCTCGGGCCGAGCTGGCAGCGCCTGGAAGAATCCCGCCAGCGCCCGGCCGACCCGCTGGTGATCCTGCTCGAACTGACCCCGCAGATGCTCGCCGAGGACACGGCCCCCAACCGCCTGGAACAGGCCCGACGCAAGATCCTCGACCTGCTCGAACACCGCCGCGACAGCCAGACCGCGCTGATCGTCTATGCCGGCAGTGCGCATACCCTGGTGCCGCTGTCCGACGACCTGGGCACCACGCGCAACCTGCTCGAGGCCATCGACCCGTCGATCATGCCGCAACCCGGCCAGCGCGCCGACCTCGCCGTGCAGAAAGGCCTGGCACTGCTGGCCCAGAGCGGCCTGGGCCAGGGCCGCCTGCTGCTGATCGGCTCGGCGCTGAGCGCGCCGGAGCGCCAGGGCATCGTCCAGGCCCTGGGCCGCCAGGGCCCGAGCCTGTCGATGCTGGGCATCGGCAGTGCCGAGGGTGCACCGGTGCGCCAGGCCAATGGCGAATTCCTCAAGGATGAGCAAGGCGGTATCCTCGTGCCGCGCCTGGACAGCCCGGGCCTCAAGGCGTTCATCAGCGGCACCGGCGGACGCTACCGCCATGCCCGCATCGATGACCTCGACCTGCGCGGCCTTGGCCTGTTCGACAACCCGCGCAGCCTGCGCAACGACGGTCACAACGTGCAGCTCGACAGTTGGGCCGACCAAGGCTACTGGCTGCTGCTGCCCCTGTTGCTGCTGGCCGCCTGCGCCGGGCGCCGTGGCTGGCTGTTCTGCCTGCCGCTGCTGCTGGCCTTGCCGCAACCGAGCCAGGCGTTCGAACTCGATGACCTGTGGCTGCGCCCCGACCAGCAGGGCCAGCGCCTGCTCGAAGACAATCGACCCGCCGAGGCCGCACGCCACTTCCTGGACCCGCAGTGGCGCGGCATGGCCCTGTACCAGGCCGGCGACTATGCCGCAGCCGCCAAGGCCTTCGCCCAGGGCAACAACGCCGCGGCACACTACAATCGTGGCAATGCCCTGGCCCGTGGCGGTGAACTTGAAGCGGCGCTGGATGCCTACGATCAGGCCCTGGAACGCCAGCCCGATCTGCAGCCGGCCCTGGCCAACCAGGCACTGGTCCAGCAACTGCTGCAGCAACGCCAGGCGCAGGCCGAAGAACAACCGGCCAACAGCGATGCCCAAGACACGCCCGGCAGCGAAACCGAGGGCAACAGCAGCTCGGCCAGCAGCCAGACCCAAGGCACACCTGGTCAGGAGCAACCCGCCAGCGCCGAACAAGCCGGCGATAGCAACAGCAACAGCCAGGCAACCCCCGGAAACCAGGCAGGCGATGACGACGGCGTGACCCAGCCGCCCCAGCGGCCGATCTCGACCAGCCTCGATGCCGAGCAGCGCCAGGCCCTGGAACAATGGCTGCGGGAGATCCCCGACAACCCGGCGGAGCTGCTGCGGCGCAAATTCTGGTATGAACAGCAATTGCATCAGGAAACCCCACGATGAGTCGCCTCGGCGTCTTTCTTCTCAGCCTGTTGTGGGCCCTCCTCGCCCAAGCCGAACCGACCCTGCAGGCCAGCGTCGACCGCGCCCGCCTGGAAGCGGGCGAAACCCTGGAGCTGACCCTGGAAAGCCAGGACGTCACCCAGTTCGGCAAGCCCGACTTGCGCGCGCTGGAGGGCGACTTCGAGGTGCGTGGCACGCGCCAGCTGAACAGCCTGCACACCCTCGACGGCGAGACACGCGCCAGCACGCGTTGGATCATCACCCTGCTGCCACGACGCAGCGGCAGCCTGCGCATCCCCGAGTTGCAACTGGGCCAGTCGCAAAGCCAGCCCATCGAGCTGCAGGTGCTGCAAGCCGACGCCAACCGCCAGGGCAGTGCATCCCAGGTATTCGTTGAAGCCACTCTCGACAGCGATCAGGTGTACGTCCAGGCCCAGGCCGTGCTGACCTTGCGCATCTACCATTCGGTGTCGCTGTACGACGACAGCAGCCTGAGTCCGCTGCAGCTGGAAAACGCCAAGGTCGAACCACTGGGCGAGTCACGCACCTACGAGAAGGAAATCAACGGCGTGCGCCACGGCGTGATCGAGACGCGCTATGCGGTCTATCCGCAGCAAAGCGGCGCGTTGGAAATCCCACCGCTCACCTTTACCGCCACCGCCGCCGACAATGCGCCAGCGTCCAACGGCACCGCGCGGGCAGGTCGCCAGGTCCAGGTCAGTTCATTGCCACTGCACCTGGCGGTACGCCCTGTTCCTGCCGACTGGCCGGCAGACATACCCTGGCTACCGGCCCGCAGCCTGAGCCTGGAAGAGCACTGGAACCCGGACCCAAGCAGCCAGCAGACGCAAATTGGCGACTCCCTGACCCGTAGCATCACCTTGCGTGCCGAGGGCCTGTCGAGCACTCAGCTGCCGCAATTGCCCGCCACCGAGATCGTCGGCCTGCGCCGCTACCCGGACCAGCCGCTGCTGCGCAACGAGATCAGCGAACGCGGCATGACCGCCAACCGCGAGGAACGCGAGGCGCTGGTGCCGACCCACAGCGGCGAACTGGCCCTGCCGGCGCTGGAGGTCTCCTGGTGGAACACCCGTGAAGACCACCTGGAACACAGCAGCCTGCCCGCGCGCACCCTGGACGTGCAGGACAACCCGGCATTGAGCGCCGACACCCCGGCCAGTGATGCCAGCGGCAGCAGCGCGCTGCTGTGGCCCTGGCAGCTCGCCACGCTGGTGTTCGCCTTGACCACGGCGCTCGGCTTCACCCTGTGGTGGCGCGCCCGTTCGCAACCGGCCGTGCTGCGCGCCGCTCAAAACGGCCCGAGCCCTCGCACCCTGCTCGACGACCTCAAGCGCGCCTGCCAGGCCAACGACCCGCAGGCCACCCGCCAGGCGCTGGATGCCTGGGCCCGGCAGCATCCGGAAACCCTGGCGGAGATGGCGGCGCGGTTCGTGCCGTTGTCCGATGCGCTGGATGGGTTGAACGGGGCGTTGTATAGCGAGAGTGGCCAGTATTGGCAGGGTGAAGACCTGTGGCGGGCGATTGGCACCATTCCGACGGCTGAGCAGGTGTTGTTGCCGACGGGTGAGAGTGGCAGCTTGCCGCCGCTTTATCCGAAGTGAATGTTTGGGTTGGAGGTGCTTTTCATCGCATCTCTGGCGATCTTGAGATCGAGCGCCGCCCGCGCGGCGCATCGCGGATAAATCCGCTCCTACATTTGTTGCAACGTACCTATGCCTGATAGGCCATGGTTGCTCGCCTTGTTGGTACGACACGATATCTCGGCGGGCGCTAAAAAGCGGACAACCATGACCTGACAGGCTGTGGCACGTTGCGACAAATGTAGGAGCGGATTCATCCGCGATGCGCCGCGCGGGCGGCGCTCGATCTACTAGGCGCTAAAAATGGTACGCCGTGCATTCGCAGCGGCCTGCTGCAACACCAAATTCAGTTGAGCCGCTGCCCTTCGAACGGGTTCCAGCCCTGGTTCCCCTTGTTCTGCTTCAGGTAATAGGCATAGTTGGTCAACACGGCATACAAGAACGCGAAAGCTGTGCTGAGGCCTTGATCCACCGCCCGAGGCACCACATTGCCGGTCACTGCCTCATAAACGCCCTCCAGCAGCCCAATGGCCATGATGATCCCCAGCATGACCAGGTTCTTCTTCCACATGCCCAGCACAAACCAATAGATAGGGCCAAAGAAGAACGCGATGACGTTGCAGTTGATCAGCAGCTTCTTGCGAAACGGCAAGGCGCGAAACGCTGCCTTGAAGGTCTCGGTGCGCGGGCCGCCGTGCTGGTCGAAGAAGGCGAAGCGCTCTTGCCATTTTGGCTTGAGATTGCTGGAGCGGACTTCGGTTTGCGGGGTGCTTTCCATGGTGACTCCTGTCAGTTTCTTCCGTGGAGATGACTGGCCCTGCGGTGGCCAGTGGAGCGGAGGTTAAATGAGTGACCGGCCTGGAACAAGCCAAGGGGCAGGCTGAGTGGGAGCTGGTTCACAGTTTTTACACTACAACTGTCGCCAGGAAAGTTGTATACCTACATGCACTGTCGCAACAGATACCCTTTGCCGGCCAAAGCCCAGGCCAAGCGAGGTGCTAACGCCTCGCACTCAAAACTCTAGAAATGCATCGTTATCGAAGTAGTACTTAAATGCTTCAAAATAATCCTGAACCGTAGCCGACGGCAACTGCTGATCAGTATAGTCAATAACATCCTGTATCATTGGCGCATCCAATGTCTCAATCCACCCCTCACTTGCCACTTGCGGGGGTAGAAAATCAGTCGAGCCCGGAGCAAAATCACGACTATCTAACGAAAACGCCCCTTTTGTATCTAAAGTCCAACTCGTATTAGGCAAATAAAACCAAGCGTCTGGCATTCTATCCAAGCCTTCCAGTACCTCTCGCATGCTATAAGTTTTCATAGCTCCCTCAATACGACGTGCTTTGTAGTCGCAAAACACTGAATCTATACGCACCCCTAGAAAAATTCAAATTAGCACCTAAAGCTCTCCCAGCAAATAACTGCCTTAATGGCACCTTAACAAACAACTGATTGATATATTTTCTCAATTTGTGAGGCATATTTTTTCGCCCCCGGGATGCGAATAGCTTTCAAGTACCTCTCCAACCCTGCTGGATCAAATTCTAAAAAGTGCAGCTCAATCAAATGTATATTTAAAAAATTCCGATAAAATGCATGTGTTTCGAGAACTACATCCTCTTCGTCCTCCGAGCTCTTACCCTCCTGCTCATCAACAGCCCCCAAAGACTTAAGCTTTTGAGAGACATACTTACAAACCACCTCGGAATTGCACGCGACCATTTCGAGATTATGAAGTTCTAAATCTGCGCAATTAAGCTTGTTGGCATCATGCTGGAAAAGCACGTCCGGAGCACTTTCAGAATTTATCTCCAAATTGAGATTTCTTGTCAAGCCGCACAGCAGACTCGAGTACCTTTCATCAGTTACCCAAGTGCGAACATCATCTGCTTTTACCATCCGCCAAGCCCCTTAATAAAACACGGGGCGACCGCCCCATAATTGACAATCATATTTTTAAAAGACTCTGACACATTGCAATCATAAAACCTTCCAAGACTACCCTGCACTCCCTCATCAACACAGGACATTAAACCTATAGAGGTGATCTCCGCCATTTATCATTAAAATCCATTATCTCCTTTTTCTTTATCCTCCATCGCCCATTACGAACAATCAACTGAAGCCTAGAACAAGTCTCCACTCCTTTCAGCTGTTGCACTTGAAACACTTGCTCACTCGCACCACCCCCCAAAACCACCACCTCATCATTGTCGGGATCATATGTAGCAGGTTTTGTGCACCCAAGATCTATAAGACGACCGTAGTGGGACTTATCCTTCACCGCATAAGCATCAAGTATAGACTCCAACCTTAGGGCGTACTCCTTGCGCAACTCCGGATCATCTACCCCCCAAAGACTCTTGCCTCTTTTCGAAAAACTCACTTTCCCAACAATTCATTTCCCTCATAAATCCCATTAGAGCTTCAGCAGCACTTTCTTTTAAGTCTTGAGTCGACATATTAATTCCCAAAAATAAGGTTTACTAATATCACATCTCTTCGATCATGATTACACCCTCTCCGAGAGAAGACATCAGCGCAGCATCCAACTCGTCGACATTTTTCGCCACGAAGTACAGGTGACCACACTCATTCTGTTCTGCAATATCATAATTATTAATAGACCCCCCCTCGTGCAAGTGAGTTCGATCCCAATAATAAACGCCCTCCCGACCCTCTTCACTTATCAGGACATATGGATTCCCACCCCCATCTTCACCGATTGCCACTACTCCCTCTATAAAGCTCAACTCGTCAATAAATTCACTATTGAAGCCAACTAAATCATTACACTCCTCATCAGGAATAACCCCAAAAAGCCGATCAAAACTGATAACGCCATCATCAATAGCTGGCAACTGCAATTGACCGTAATCTGGGTCAGAAAGGTAAAAACCATTCATCCGTTTTAGCAGCTTTCTGTAGCTGTCCGGCAGCGTTGTTTTCAGTGAAAATTCAACTGCATTTATTTCAGAATCACTCAACCCAGCTCTGTATACGATTGGCATAATTAATCCTACTCAACAAGAAGCCTTCATATTTTTACACCACCGGAGTGGGTAAATCGGTTATGTATCTTTTTGGGAACTTCTTGCATGGCCCTCATATTTTCATGATGATGCCATGTATTCTTCGAATAATCAGCCTTACCTTTAGGCGCTAGAGCATCGGACTTCCCGAAATCTCCACCTGGGTTCCTACCATGATTTCCTTTTAAATCAGGGACATCAACCTGCTGCCGTTGATAAGGAGTAAAATCCGGATGACCTTCAGGATACCTAACGACATTACCTTCCCAATCTTGGTAAACCCAGGTACGACCCTCAACTTCCATATGCACTGTGCCACCCTTTTCCAACCATTTAGCAACATCGGGTGAGTGCGTTGGTTTTGCACTCCAACCCCAGGGGTCAATCCATGCAATCGGATTTACTACATATTGATAGAGGTTTATACCTCCAGACAATCCTATAGGATCCTGAATGATAAAGCGGCCCGACTCGGGATCGTAGAATCGGAATGTGTTGTAGTGTAGACCTGTTTCTGAGTCAAAGTACTGCCCTGGAAATCTCAGGTTTTGCTCGACTTCATTTACCGTCAGCTGATCTATTGCCCCCCAAGACCGATAGGTCGCCTGCCAAACAATCTCTCCTTCACTGTTCGTCAGCTCCAACGGAGTACCAATCTGGTCGGTATGGAAGTAATAGACCTTCTGCCCTTCACCCTCAGCCTGATCCACACGCGCCAACGGCGCATAGCTACCCGGTTCGTACAGGTATACGATGCTCTGCCCTGGCGTTTCCTCACAAAGCATCCGCAGCCCTTGCCACAGGAACCGCTTCTGCTCGACCTCGCCGTTGATTTCAGCCTGCTTGGAAATCCGACGTCCGAGACTGTCGTATCGATATTCCCCAGTACTCTCCAGCTTGCCGTTAACCAGCGTTTCGGCGCGCACCAGTCGGTTTTCACAGTCATAGCTAAAGCTTTGTAACTTGCTATGCCCAGAGCGCTTCTCGACCAGGTTGCCCCACGGATCGTAGCGGTACTCCTGATCCCGCCACTGCTGGATCCGGTTGTCCTTGACCTTGTCAAATTGCCGCGCATTGAAGTCCAAGCGATTGGCCGCCGGGTCATAACGGAACTCTTCGCTGCCCACCAGCGAGCCGGTGTCGCGGCTGAGTAGTTGACCGTTGGGTTCGTACTCGTACTTGATCTCGCCGCGCAGTTTATCGAGGGTGCGCACCAGTTCGCCGGCCGGGTCGTACTGGTAGCGACGGTGAATTGGGTTATAGGCATGCTCCACCAGCAGCGACGTATGGATGCCAGCGTTGTGCACCTGGGAGAGTTTGTCGGCGGGCAATGTAGACGCGAACTGCCAGGCCTTGCGCCCCATCGCGTCATAGCCGAAGCAACTGGTCAGCTTGCCCTGCGTCCGATACACCTCGCGGTGCAGGTCATCACGCTCCATGTCGCTGATCACCTGGCCGTCCAGGTTCAACTGGTGCAGATGCCCACTGCCGTAATACAGGTGGTTGACCTTGCGACCATCCGGCAGAGTCAGCGTGGTCAGCTTGCTGAGCGGGCCGTACTCATAGGCCAGTGTGCCGCTGGCGGTGATTTCTTGGGTCAGACGGCCCAGCAGGTCGTAGGCGTATTCCAGCTTTTCTGCGGTGACCCCGAGTTGCTTGCCGATACCGGTGGGTTGCCGCTCAATGCTCAGCAAGCGGTCGACATCGTCGTACTCGAAGTCTTGCCGCGCATCGCGGTTGACCTTGGCGACCAGACGGCCAATGGCGTCACGCTCGAACAGCGTGTCGCGTTCAGGGCGCTCGCCGTTTTCGCCATAGCCAATCTCATTCAACCGAGTCAGGTGGCCGCCATCGTTGTAGCTGAAGCGCCGGGTCAGGTTATCCACCCGCACTTCTTCAATCAGCCGATCCGACGCGTCGTAGGCGAAGCTGTACGTTGC
>NZ_AKJC01000099.1 GCF_000282535.1 Pseudomonas sp. GM84
GCCGGCGATAGGGCCAGTACAGGCAAAAAAAGCCCCGGTCTCCCGGGGCCTCTGTTGCTCAGGCGTCTGCCTACGCCTGTCCGGTACGCTCG
The DNA here is from genome assembly GCF_000282535.1 of Pseudomonas sp. GM84. Taxonomy (GTDB): domain Bacteria; phylum Pseudomonadota; class Gammaproteobacteria; order Pseudomonadales; family Pseudomonadaceae; genus Aquipseudomonas. The sequence goes on from NZ_AKJC01000099.1 coordinate 93, forward strand.
AAGCGCCGGGCCAGCAACAGGTAAGCGAAGCTTCAGCACGTATTGCCTGTACTGGCCTCTTCGCGGGACAAGCCCGCTCCCACAGGTACCCATTGAAGTCAAAGTCTGGAGTCAATCTGTGGGAGCGGGCTTGTCCCGCGAAGAGGCCAGTACAGGCAGAAGGTAATTACCGCACCAGGCAAGGCCGCTTGTTATCGAAGCGCCACCCCGGAATCAGAAACTGCATCGCCACACTGTCATCCCGCGCCCCCAGCCCCATGTTGCGATAACACTCATGGGCCTTGGCGAGTTGGTCTTCATCCAGCTCCACCCCCAGCCCCGGCCGCTCGGGCACACGCACATGCCCGTCGACGATGCGCAGCGGGTCGCGGGTCAGGCGCTGGCCGTCCTGCCAGATCCAGTGGGTATCGATAGCCGTGATCTCACCCGGCGCCGCAGCGGCCACCTGGGTGAACATCGCCAGCGAAATATCGAAGTGGTTGTTCGAGTGCGAGCCCCAGGTCAGGCCCCAGTCGTTGCACATCTGCGCCACCCGTACCGAGCCTTGCAAGGTCCAGAAATGCGGGTCGGCCAAGGGGATGTCCACCGCCTGCGACTGAATCGCATGGCCCATCTGCCGCCAGTCGGTGGCGATCATGTTGGTGGCGGTCGGCAGCCCGGTGGCGCGGCGGAACTCGGCCATCACTTCACGGCCCGAGTAGCCGTTCTCGGCGCCGCAGGGGTCTTCGGCATAGGCCAGCACCTGGTGCTTGTCGCGGCACAGGGCAATGGCCTCTTTCAATGACCAGGCACCGTTGGGGTCGAGGGTGATGCGTGCTTCCGGGAAGCGCTCGGCCAACGCCGTCACCGCTTCCATTTCCTCTTCGCCGCGCAGTACGCCGCCCTTGAGTTTGAAGTCGCTGAAGCCATAGCGCTGCTTGGCCGCCTCAGCCAGGCGTACCACCGCCTCTGGCGTCAGCGCCTTTTCGTGGCGCAGGCGGAACCAGTCGTCATCGGCGTCGGCCTCGTTGCGGTAGGTCAGGTCGGTCTGCTGACGGTCGCCGATGTAGAACAGGTAGCCGAGCATCTTCACGCGTTCACGTTGCTGGCCTTCTCCGAGCAGCGCCGCCATCGGTACGTTGAGGTGCTGGCCGAGCAAATCGAGCAGCGCCGATTCGATGGCCGTTACCGCATGCACGGTGATGCGCAGGTCGAAGGTCTGCAGGCCACGACCGGCCGAGTCGCGGTTGGCGAAGGTCTGGCGCATGGCGTTGAGCACGCGCTGGTAATGGCCGATCGGCTGGCCCACCACCAGGCTGCGGGTGTCTTCCAGGGTCTGGCGAATGCTCTCGCCACCCGGCACTTCACCCAGGCCGGTATTGCCGGCGCTGTCACGCAGCACCACGACGTTACGGGTGAAGAACGGGCCATGGGCGCCACTGAGGTTGAGCAGCATGCTGTCGTGGCCGGCCACCGGGATCACGCGCAGGTCGGTAACCACGGGGGTGTGAGAAGCGGGAGTCTGCTGGGTCATGGTTGTTGTCTCGCAGTCAATCAGTGGGTCTGGCCCAGCGCCGAAGGCGCCTTGGCTTCAGGAGAGGCGGCGCCCTTTGGGCGAGTACGGATGAAGAACACGGCAATGGCGGCCAGCACCGAGGTCACGGCCAGGCCGTAAAGGCCACCCTGGATGGAACCGGTGTGCTGCTCCAGCAGGCCGAAGGTGGTCGGCGCGACGAATCCGCCCAGGTTGCCGACCGAGTTGATCAGCGCGATCACGGCGGCGGCGATGCGTGCATCCAGGTAACCCTGGGGGATCGGCCAGAACAACGACGAGGCCGACTTGAAGCCGATGGCGGCGAAGCACACGGCCACGAAGGCGAACACCGGCCCGCCGGTGGTGGACATGAACATGCCGATGGCGGCGATCACCAGCGCGCCCGCTACCCAGGCCTGCTGGAACTTCCAGCGGGTGGAGCCGGCGGCGAAGGCGTACATGGCCAGGATCGAGATCAGCCACGGGATCGAGTTGAAGAAGCCGACCTGCAGGTCGCTCAGGTCGCCCATGCGCTTGATGATGCTCGGCAGCCAGAAGGTGGCGGCGTAGATGGTCAGCTGGATGCAGAAGTAGATCAGGCAGAACAGCACGATCTGGCGGTCCTTGAGCAGGCTCCAGGACGACGGCCTGACCGCACCGATCGCCTCGCGCTCACGCTGCTCGCGGTCGATGGTGTCGACCAGCGCGTCCTGCTCGGCCTTGCTCAACCACTTGGCATCGTGCGGTTTCGAGTCGAGCCAGAAGAACACGAAGAAGCACAGGGTGACCGAGGCCATGCCTTCGATGAACAGCATCCACTGCCAGCCGCGCAGGCCCAGGCCCTGGATCTGCATCAGCGCCCCGGCCAGTGGGCCGGAAATCAGCGAGGCCAGTGCCGAGCCACTGAGGAAGATGGCGATTGCCTTGCCGCGTTCGGCGGCGGGCAGCCAGCGGGTGAAGTAGTAGATCACGCCGGGGAAGAAACCGGCCTCGGCCACCCCCAGCAGGAAGCGCAGCACGTAGAACTGGGTTTCGGTCTGGACGAAGGCCATGGCCGTGGCCACCAGCCCCCAGGTGAACATGATGCGGGTCAGCCACAGGCGCGCGCCGACGCGCTGCAGCAACATGTTCGACGGCACTTCGAACAGGGCATAGCCAATGAAGAACAGCCCGGCGCCGAAGCCGAAGGCCGCGGCGCTGATGCCCAGGTCGCTTTCCAGGTGCGGGCGGACGAAGCCGATGTTGACGCGGTCGAGGTAGTTGACGATGAACATGATGACGAACAACGGCAGCACGTGGCGCTTGACCTTGGATACAGCACTGGCCAGCACGTCGCCTTCATTCCGGGCAGACGGATCGAGGGTGTCGTTCACTTGCGGGTCTCCCACTAATTGTTTTTGTGCGGGTCGAGGTTGTCTGGCAAAGACAATGGAGCGGAGCATATGCCCGGCAAAGTTGTACGACAAGATCATCAGCGGCGGCTAAATTGCAAAATACAAGCTTATAAACAGCACAAAATCATCGATCTCGCCGCTATCTAGACAAGCATGTTTGCACCGCGTAGCGAAAAAACGGGCGAAAAATAATTTTGTCGGCTAACTTGTCGTACAAGCTAGATTGCCGCCCGGAGCCTGTCCCATGTCTCAGCCCCCTCGCCCACGTAGCCACAGCCGTGCCCACGATCTGGTGTCCAGCCTGACCCAGCAGATACTGCTGGGCACCTACAAGCCGGGCGACAAACTGCCTTCGGAGAACACCTTGGTACGCGAGCATGGCGTGAGCCGCACGGTAGTGCGCGAAGCTTTGTCGAAGCTGCAGGCTTCAGGCTTGGTGGAGCCACGCCACGGTATTGGGTCGTTCGTGATGCCGCGCCCGGCGCAGGCCGGCTTGCGGGTGGGGGCGGAGAACGCCGCGAGCGTGCGTGACCTGCTGGAATTGCGAATCGGCCTGGAGGGCCAGGCCGCTGCCCTCGCCGCCGTGCGCCGCAACGACCAGCAGCTGGCCCGCATGCGCCAGGCGCTGGACGACTACCAGGACCTGGCGGCCGCTGGCGACAGCTGTATCGAGGCGGACCGGCGCTTTCACCTGCTGATCGCGGAGGCCACGGGGAACCTGTACTTCAGCGAGATGATGGCGCAGTTGGGCAATGGCCTGATCCCGCGCAACCGCATGGCCTTGGCCGAACGCGCCGGGGCTAACCTGGCGCGGCATGCTTACCTGGCCAACCTGGAGCATGAGGCGATCCTCAATGCCATTCGACGGCAGGATCCGGATGCGGCGCGGGCGGCGATTTGCCTGCATTTGTCCAATAGCCGGGATCGGTTGTTGCCGGACTAGGGGCTGCTTTGCAGCCCAATCGCCGGCAAGCCGGCTCCCACAGGGGTCGGGGTTATTACCAGGTGAGGCAGATCTTGCCGAAATGGCGGTTGCTCTCCTGGTAGCGGAACGCTTCGACGATCTGCTCCAGCTCGAAATGCTTGTCCACCACCGGACGCATACCGTTGGCATCGATGGCCCGGACCATCGCCTGCTGCTGCGCGCGACTGCCCACCAGCACGCCCTGCAGGCGGATCTGCCGCACCAGTGCCTGGACCAGCGGCAACTGCCCGGCGACGCCGGTGAGGATGCCGATCAGTGACACATGCCCACCGATCCGTGCCGCGATCATCGACTGCTCCAGGGTCGCCGGCCCGCCGACCTCGATCACATGGTCGACGCCGCGGTTGTCGGTGAGCTCGCGCACTTTCTCGCCCCAGGCCGGCGTGCCTTTGTAGTTGATCAGGTGGTCGGCGCCCAAGGCCTTCAGGCGTTCGAGCTTGGCATCGCTGGACGAGGTGGCGATCACCGTGGCGCCGGCCAGCTTGGCGAACTGCAGGGCGAAGATCGACACACCGCCGGTGCCCTGCACCAGCACGGTATCGCCGGGCTTGAGGTGATCGTCGCTCATCAGCGCGCGCCAGGCGGTGAGGCCGGCGGTGGTCAGGGTGGCCGCCTCGGCGTGGCTGTAGCCCTTGGGCGCAAGGGTGAAAGAGGTGGCGCGTGCAGTGACCTGCTCACGGGCATAGCCGTCGATACCGTCGCCTGGCACGCTGGCGAAGCCTTCGAGCAGGGCCTGGCCGTCGATCCAGTCGGGGAAGAAGGTGCTGACGACGTTGTCGCCCACTTTGAACTCACTGACGCCCTCGCCTACCGCGATGACTTCGCCTGCGCCATCGGCCATGGGAATGCGCCGCTCGCTCGGGCCCCACATGCCGCTGACCACGGCGAAGTCGTGGTAGTTGAGGGAGCTGGCGTGCAGTTGTACGGTGATTTCGCCGGGCTTGGGTGCCGCCGCCTTGCTGGTGCCGATTTCGACCTTGTCGTAGCCGCCGCCGGGTTTCACATAGATGGCCTTGCTGGTCATGGCTGGGTCTCCAGTTCTGGGGAAAGACTGGAGTTCAGCATAGACAGTGGTGGCCCTATCGCCGGCAAGCCGGCTCCCACAAGTGAAGCCAAAGGCAGTGAAGGTCACTGTGGGAGCCGGCTTGCCGGCGATAGGGCCCGCCCCCCCCCACAAAACTCAGCCCAGCATCACCCGCAATGCCCGGCAATCCACCGCATGCCAATCCACCAGCTCCGGCCACGGGTTATCCGGCAGATTCACCAGCACCGTGCGCGCCCCGGCAGCCCGCCCGCAATCCAGATCGAAGCGGTAGTCGCCCACCATCACCAGCTCACTCGGCGCCACGCCCCAGGCCCTGGCGATCTTCAGCAGACCATCCGGGCTAGGCTTGGGCTCTGCCTCGTCACGCCCCAGCACATGCTCGACCGCAAAGCAGTCCGCCAGGCCAATGGCCTCCAGGGTGACATGCGCCAGCTCACGCGCATTGCGGGTGAGGATCCCCAGCCGGCAACCCCGCTCGGCCAGCGCGCGCACCAGCTCCACCGCCCCACTGGCCGCCGTGGAGGCGATCGCCAGGTCTCGCTCGTGCTCCAGCAACCAGGCATGCTTGGCGGCCGCTTCCGCCGCCGGCAACGCCGCCAGGTGAGTGAGGATGTCGTGCTCGGCGGGAATCTCCAGCGCCTCGCGGATGGCCGCAAAATCGTGCACCGCCACGGTCAGGGTGCCGTCCATGTCGAACACCCAGTTGCGCACTTCGCTCAGCTTCATGCCCAGTCCTTGCGATGGCGGATCAGGCCTTCCTGGCTGGACGAAGCCACCAGTTGCCCGGCGCGGTTGTAGATGCTGCCACGGCAGAAGCCACGGGCGTTGCCGGCCCAGGGGCTGTCCATGGCGTACAGCAGCCATTCATCGGCGCGCAGGTTGCCATGGAACCACAGCGAATGGTCGAGGCTGGCGATCTGCATGTCACGCTGCCACACCGACTTGCCATGGGGCAGCAGCGAGGTGGTCAACAGGCCGAAGTCGGAGGCGTAGGCCAGCAGGTACTTGTGCAGCGCCGGCACGTCCGGCAGGTTGCCGTCGGCGCGGAACCAGGCGTACTTCACCGGGTCGCCGGGCTTGGGGTTGAACGGGTCGCGCTCGGTGACCGGGCGGATCTCGATCGGCTTGGCGCACAGCACCTTGTCGCGGATACGCTCGGGCAGCTGGTCGGCCATGGCGGTGGCCAGCTCCACTTCGGTCGGCAGGTTTTCCGGCCCCACCACCTGCGGCATCTGCGCCTGGTGGGAGAAGCCTTCCTCGTCGTACTGGAACGAGGCGCTGCAGGTGAAGATGGTGTGGCCTTTCTGAATGGCCGTTACCCGCCGGGTACTGAAACTGCCGCCATCGCGCACACGGTCGACCGAGTAGACCACCGGCAGGCTGGCATCGCCCGGGCGCAGGAAGTAGCCGTGCAGGGAGTGCACATGGCGCGCGTCCTCGACCGTCTGGCTGGCCGCCGACAGTGACTGGCCCAATACTTGGCCACCGTACAGCTGGCGGAAGCCCAGGTCCTGGCTACGCCCACGAAACAGGTTCTCCTCGATCGACTCGAGGCTCAACAGATCGACCAGGTCGTCCAACACATGACTCATCGGGGTTTCTCCTAGCAAGGCATCACAGCTCTACGGCGCTCTCATGAAGGCAAATGATACAGGGTTTGTCATCGCCGCCGCGCATGCCTGCCTATTCAGCGCGCTGTGTCTGTTCCCAGCGGGCGCGGTCGATGCGGTACAGCACGTGGGGGCGCAGCGGGTGGCCGCTGGGCAGGCGGGGGTGTTCGAAGTTGCCCTGCGGGTCGTGGACCATGCCGATGGCCTGCATGACTTTCTGTGACGGCAAGTTGCCCTCGGTAGTGAACGACACCACCTCCCCCAGGCGCAATTGGGCGAAAGCACAACGCAGGCAAGTCCACGCCGCCTCGCTGGCAAAACCCAGGCCCCAGTGACGCCGGGCCAGGCGCCAGCCGATCTCCACCGCCGGTGCGAAGGGGGCTTCGAAATTGACGTTGAGCAACCCCGTCATGCCGATGAAGGCGCCGCTGTCCTTGCGCTCCAGCGCCCACAGGCCGAAACCGTATTCATTGAAATGGCCACGCACCCGGCCGATCAGCGCCGCCGCTTCCAGCCGCGTCAGCGGTGCCGGGAAGTAGCGCATCACCTGCGGGTCGGCACACAGCGCGGCGAATTCGCGCAGGTCGTCGTCGTGCCATTGGCGCAGTACCAGCCGCGCGCTTTCAAGTTCCAGGATGCGGGTCATGGGGTGTGCTCCGGTGCTTGGCCTGCAGTCTACAGCGTAGGCGAAATGCAATTTTCACATGCCCTTCACCGGCCCCCGACAGGCCGCTTCGCACAATGCCGCCATCCACCGCCGCGCAGGAAGCGGCCCTGCCATCGGAGTGCAGCATGCAGTCGAGCAACACCCTGGGACACACCGCCATTCACGCCCGTCGCAAGCGGCGTTTGTCACGCAAAGCCCTCGGTGCCGCCCTCGGCTTGTGCATGGTAGTGGCGGCGTTGAGCACCTGGCTGGCGACGAGGACAACCATCGTGGACCTTGGCAATGAACGGCAATTGAGCGACAGCGGCCTGCTACAGGATTGGGCCGAGGGCGCGGTGCTGGTGATGATCCGCCATGCCGAGCGCTGCGACAGCGCACCCGGCCCGTGCCTCGACGACCCCACCGGCATCACCGTGGCCGGCAGCGCAGCTGCCACCCGGGTTGGCCAGGGCTTGAATGAGCTGGGGCTGGCCAATGCCGACCTGTTCAGCAGCCCGAAACTGCGCACCCGACAGACCGCGCATTTCATCCTGGGCCAGGCGGTGCCCAGTGAAGACTGGCTGGAAAGCTGTGACAAGCAGTTCGCCCAGCAAGCCCTGGCGCACAAACGGCCTGGGCACAACCTGGTGCTGGTGACTCACAACGGTTGTATTGATCACTTCCAGCGCGAGCAGCGTGTCGTGGGGGGCGGGCGTGAGAGTGGCTACGCCAGTGCGCTGTTCGTTTCGGTGGATGGCAATGGCAAGGCGCGGATTCTTGGCCGCCTGAATGAGCCGGACTGGCAGCGGGTGTTGGCTAGCGCGGGTAAATGATTTCGCCCTTATCGCCGGCAAGCCGGCTCCCACAGGTACACCGCAGGTCTTGAGGGCGGTGCCATCCCTGTGGGAGCCGGCTTGTCGTGGCGACGAACCGCGGCGATAGGGCCGCAAAGCGGCCCCAACCATGGCAAGATCAGCACTGGCCCCGATTGCGACCCCACCATGCCGTTGCCACTGATCTACCACGACGACTACAGCCCGGAATTCCCCGCCGAGCACCGCTTCCCCATGGACAAGTTCCGCCTGCTGCACGACCACCTGGTCGACAGCGGATTGACCTGCGACCAGGCGTTGCTGCGCCCGGACATCTGCCCCAACGACATCCTCGCCCTGGCCCATGATCGCGGCTACATCGAGCGCTACATGAACGGCGACCTGAGCCGCGAAGACCAGCGCCGCCTCGGCCTGCCCTGGAGCGAGGCCCTGGCCCGGCGCACCGTGCGCGCGGTGGGTGGCTCGCTGCTGACAGCCGAGATGGCGCTCAGGCATGGCCTCGCCTGCCACCTCGCAGGCGGCACCCACCATGCCCACTACGACCACCCTGCCGGCTTCTGCATCTTCAACGACCTGGCCGTGATCAGCCGCTACCTGCTCGAAGCCGGGCGCGTGCATCGGGTGCTGATCTTCGATTGCGACGTGCACCAGGGTGACGGCACTGCGCGCATCCTCCAGGACACCCCGGACGCCATCACCGTGTCGCTGCACTGCGAGCAGAACTTCCCGGCGCGCAAGGCCCATAGCGACTGGGACATCCCCCTGCCCCGCGGCATGGGCGATACGGCCTACCTGAAGGTGGTGGACGACGCGCTGAATTACCTGCTGCCGCTCTATCAACCTGATCTGGTGCTGTACGACGCCGGGGTGGATGTACACAAGGACGATGCCCTCGGCTACCTGCAACTGACCGACGAGGGCCTGGCCGCGCGCGACGAGCGGGTCATGCGCCATTGCCTGGGCCGCGATATCCCAGTGGTCGGCGTGATCGGCGGCGGTTACAGCAAGGACCGAGAAGCCTTGGCCAGGCGCCACGGCATACTCCATCACACAGCTGCAAAGGTCATCGGTTGTTCACAATGACTGTGGAACCGCTTGTGGATAAGCTGCGGGAAAGCCGCTGCATCCCTTGTTCCGCCTAGCCTGCAGAGAACTGATCATTTTTTGTGCAGTGCTTATCCGGGTCGCGCTGCGGTAGAATGCCGGGTCTTTTTCCACAGCCTGCCGCCGATCATGTCCGATTTATCCCCTGCCTCCCCTCCCCGCGCCGTTGTCATCGGCGCCGGCCCCGCCGGCTTGATGGCTGCAGAGGCACTGGCCCAGCGCGGCCTGGCCGTGGAGGTGTTCGACGCCATGCCGTCGGTAGGCCGCAAGTTCCTGTTGGCCGGCGTGGGCGGCATGAACATCACCCATTCCGAACCTTATCCACAGTTCGTGGGGCGCTATGCCGAGCGCCAAGGCGAGATTGACGGCCTGCTGCGCGACTTCGATGCCGCGGCCCTGCGCCAGTGGATTCACGGCCTGGGCATCGAAACCTTCGTCGGCACATCGGGCCGCGTGTTCCCCACCGACATGAAAGCCGCCCCGCTACTGCGCGCCTGGCTCAAGCGCCTGCGCGACAGCGGTGTAGTTATCCACACCCGTCACCGCTGGCTGGGCTGGAACGCCGATGGCAGCCTGCGGATCGCTTATCCACAGGGTGAATTGCAGGTGAATGCCAGCGCTGTGGTGCTGGCCCTGGGTGGCGGCAGTTGGGGGAGGCTGGGTTCAGACGGTGCCTGGCAGCCGTTGCTGAAGGATCGGGCTGTGGATATCTCGGCGCTGCAACCGAGCAACTGCGGTTTTGAAGTCGAGGGCTGGAGTGCCCTGCTCAAGGACAAGTTCGCTGGCGCGCCGCTGAAGAACATTGCCCTCAGTGTGCCGGGGCAGTCGCCGCGCAAGGGCGAGTTCATCCTCACAGCGCAAGGTGTCGAAGGCAGTCTGGTGTATGCCTGGTCGGCGATGGTGCGCGAGGCGATCAACCGTGACGGCCAAGCCACCTTGCTGCTCGACCTGCTGCCAGACAAGGCTGTGGATAAAATTGCCAGCGCGCTGGCCAAGCCACGGGGGTCGCGCTCCATGGCCAAGCACTTGCACAGCCAGCTGGGCATCGATGGCGTGAAGGCGGCGTTGCTGCGTGAGCTGACCGATCAGGCGACCTTTGCTGATCCTGCTGCGCTGGCCCGGGCTATCAAGGCATTGCCGATCACGCTGGTGCGTACACGGCCGCTGGACGAGGCGATCAGCAGTGCGGGCGGGGTGCGATTCGAGGGGCTGGATGAGGGGCTGATGGTCAAGGGCATGCCGGGGGTGTTCTGTGCCGGCGAAATGCTGGACTGGGAGGCGCCGACTGGGGGGTATCTGCTGACGGCGTGTTTTGCCAGTGGGTTGCGCGCCGGGCGGGCGGCGGCGGATTGGCTGAAAACTCAAAGCTGACGATCTTACAGCGATCTCTTGTGGGAGCGGGCTAGCCCCGCGAAGAGGCCGGCCCAGATACCAGAGCAGCCTGGCACGGGCTTCGCCCGTGTTCGCGGGACAAGCCCGCTCCCACAGAGGCCCGTTCAAGCTTTGTTGATTTTGAGTAGTACCCCAAGTTTTACGGCTTGCGCTTTTTCGGCCCTGTGTTGAAGCTCGGCACCTTGCGCACCGACTTGACCGGCGCTTCGTCGCCACTGTCCATCCAGCGACCCAGGCCACGCTTGGCGCTGTTCTCCTTCGGCTTCTTGGGCTTCTTCGGCTTCTTGATCACCTGGCCGCTGGCGTCGGTCATCGGTACCCGGTGATCCGGGATGAAGTCCGGCTCTTCGTGGCGCGGCAGGGTCTGGCGGGTCAGGGTCTCGATCGACGCCAGCAATTGCACTTCATCCGCGCACACCAGCGAGATCGCCTCGCCTTTGTTGCCGGCACGGCCGGTGCGGCCAATGCGATGCACGTAGTCCTCGGCCACGATCGGCAAGTCGAGGTTGACCACCAGCGGCAGGTCATCGATGTCCAGGCCACGGGCGGCCACGTCGGTGGCTACCAGCACCTGAATCTCGCGGGCCTTGAAGCTGTCCAGCGCGCGCTGGCGGGTGGCTTGCGGCCGGTCACCGTGAATGCCATCGGCGTTCACGCCTTCCGCCAGCAGGCGCTCCACCAACTGGTCGACGCCATTGCGGGTCTTGGCAAACACCAGCACCTGCTGCCAGCGCTGCTTGCGCAGCAGGTAGCAGAACAGGTCGGCCTTGCGCTTCTTGTCCACCGGTACCAGCCATTGCTTGACCGTGGTGGCAGCGGCGTTGCGCGGGCTCACTTCGATGCTCAACGGGTCATTCAGCGCCAGCCCAGCCAGCATGCGAATCTGCTCGGAGAAGGTGGCGGAGAACAGCAAGGTCTGGCGCTTGCGCGGCAGCGCTGCGTACACCGACTGCAGCTCTTCGGCGAAACCCAGGTCAAGCATGCGGTCGGCTTCATCGAGCACCAGGGTCTGCACCTGGTTGAACTTGACCGCGTTCTGGCGGAACAGGTCGAGCAACCGGCCCGGGGTGGCCACCAGCAGGTCGACACCACGGCGCAGGCGCATCATCTGCGGGTTGATGCTGACCCCGCCGTAGACCGCATAGGTGCTCAGCGGCAGGTTCTCGGCGTACTCGCGCACGTTGTTGTGCACCTGCTCGGCCAGCTCGCGGGTGGGCACCAGCACCAGCGCGCGAATCGAGTTGCTGGCGACCTTTTCCCCTTCCAGGGCCAGGCGCTGCAGCACCGGCAGGGCGAAGCCGGCGGTCTTGCCGGTGCCGGTCTGGGCCGCGGCCATCAGGTCGCGGCCGGCCAGCACGGCGGGAATGGCCTGGGCCTGGACCGGGGTCGGGGTGGTGTAGTCCAGTTGCTGCAAGGTGCGCAGCAAGGGTTCGATCAGGCCGAGTTTGGCGAAATTCATGGCAATACCGTCAGGGGGTTCAGCGAAGGCGGCAAGTTTACCGCAACACCCCCGCCTACTTGCAGATTTCGCCCTTCAGCGGTGGCGTCGCTTGTGCCGGCCTGCGCCACTGCGGCAGGCCGATCAGCACCACGGCGCCGATGATGACCGCCATGGCCAGGCATTCCTCGGCACCGATCTGCTCGCCCGCGAAGACGATACCCAGCATCACCGCCACCGCCGGGTTGACGTAGGCATAGCTGGTCGCCGCGGCCGGGCGCACGTTCTTGAGCAGGTACATGTAGGCACTGAAGGCCAGGATCGAGCCGAACAACACCAGGTAGGCCAACGCGCCCCAGCCCGCTGCGGTCGGCATCTGGGTCATGCGTTCACCCGACAGTGCACTGCCCAGCAGCAGCACCGCACCGCCGACCAGCATCTCGGCGGCGCTGGCCATCGGGCCCTGGGGCAGTGGCAGGGTCTTGCTCCATACCGAACCGAAGGCCCAGGAAGCTGCAGCGAACACGATCAGCGCAGCACCGATGGGGCTGGCCTGCAGGTTCGAGCCGAGGTTGAGCAAGCCGATACCGACCAGCCCCATGAAGATGCCCGCCCACTCCAGGCGCGAGTTGCGCTGGCCGAACAACAGCCCGAACAAGAGTGTGAACAGCGGTACCGTGGCCACCGCCAGTGCAGCCACGCCCGATGCCACGCCGGCATGCTCGGCCACGGTCACACCACCGTTGCCGCAGCTGAGCAGCAGAAAGCCGATGGCCCCTGCCGCCCGCCATTGCGGCCAGGTAGGCGCAGGCACGCCGCGCCAGCGCAGGAAACCGTACAGCAGGCCGCCCGCGATCACGAAGCGCACCCCCGCCATCAACATCGGTGGCCAGGATTCGACGCCAATGCGGATAAAGAGGTAGGTAGAGCCCCAGACCAGATACAAGGCCAGGAAGGCGCCAATGAGCAACAACGGGAAGCGACGGGAGGCTGACATGGGAAAAGACTCGAAATCCGTTTACGGGTGACTTAGTTTAGAAAGGGCTACGTGCAAACTTAAGTTACAAAACGGCTTTAAATCGCCAGAACACTTTGCAATGCATGGTTGTTCAGGTGTTTTTCCATCGAATCCAAGGCTGACAGGAAACACCCCATGGACAAGTACGACCGCATGCTGCTTGGCGCCCTGCTGGACAACGGCCGCGCCACGTTCGCGCAGCTGGCGCGCCAGGTGAATCTGTCGGCGCCGGCCGTGGCCGAGCGGGTGGCGAAACTGGAGGCCAGCGGCGTCATCACCGGCTACGCGGCGAAGGTCGACCTGGAGAAGATCGGCTTGCCGATCCAGTGCGTGATCGAACTGCGCCTGGCCAGTCATGGCAACCAGCAGGCTTACGATGCGCTGGCGCGCATACCCGAGCTGACCGAATGCCACCGGGTGACAGGCGACCCGTGCGTAATCATGCAGGCGGCGGTGGGGTCGATGGGGGAGCTGGAAGCGCTGATCAACAGGGTCTCGCAGTTGGGGTTCAGCAAGACGTCGATCATTCTGTCCAGTGCGGTGGAACGGCGGGTGCCGTTGGATCATTTGCAGGGGAATGGCAAGAAGGGTTGAGAGGCATACTAGCCCCTGTGGGAGCGGGCTTGTCCCGCGAAGAGGCCGGTCGATTCACTGCAGCTTGATGGCACGGGCTTCGCCCGTGTTCGCGGGACAAGCCCGCTCCCACAAGTCACGCTCAATGCCGCAGTAGCAACCGCCCCTCTATCGGCACATAGCGGCTGGCTGCCCGGATCAATGACATCGCAGTCAAACCAGGCACGCCGTACACCACCGCTTCGGTACCGTGACGCTGGATCACCCGTTCGAGCAACAAGTCGAAATCACCGTCCCCGGATGCCAGCACCACCTGGTCGACACGGCTGGCAGCATCGATCACGTCCAGCGTGATACCCACGTCCCAATCACCCTTGGCCGAACCATCGCTGCGCTGAATGAAGGGCTTGAGCCGCACCTCGAAACCCAGGTTGCGCAGAATCTGCTGAAACTGCTGCTGCTTGCTGTCGCCGCGATCGATGGCATAGGCAACCGCCTCGACGATCTCGCCCTCGCGGCTGACCTCGGCCCACAGCGCGCTGTAGTTGAAATGGCAGCCATGGACCTGGCGCACGGTGTAGTAGAGGTTCTGCACATCGGCGAACAGCGCGATCTTCTTCACTACATACCCTCGACCGAAAGGGGCGCAAGGCGCCCCCAAATGCCGGCAGTATGCCAGAGCGATCAGACGAAGGTGTCGTCGTCCGAGAAGAACCCGCCATCATCGCTGCCATAGTCGGTCTCGGTGAACCCACCCTGGTCGTTGCCCCAGCCACCATTGTCGGCCACTTGCTGCTGCGCACCCGCGTCGTTCCAACCGCCGGTGTCACTGGCCGGTGCCGGCTCCTCCTTGATCACCTCGGCCACTTCTTCCGGCTGCGAATGCTGGTTGAACAGGCTGCTGATGCCTTGCGCCAGCAACACACCACCGGCCACACCGGCGGCCGTCTGCATCGCGCCACCGAGGAAGCTGCTGGCACCACCACGGGCCGGCGCGCCACCGAAACCAGGTTGCGCGGCCTGGGGCTGGGAGAAGCCCGGGGCACGCGGTTCACGCCATCCGCCCGCTGAAGCTACCGGCGCAGCGGCGCGCTGGGGTTGTGGCGCTGGCGCTGGGGTGCGTGCACCTGAGCCGAAGATGCTGGAAAGGAACCCGCCCCCGCTGTTGGCGGTGCTGGCAGTGTTGCCACGGGAAGCCTCCAGCTCGGCACGGGCCTGCTTGAGCTCGTTTTCCAGCTGCTTGTTCTGCTCGTCCAGACGCTTGAGCGCCGCTTCCTGAACCAGGATCGCCTGGGTCATGTAGTAAGACGCCGCCGGTTGCTGGCGCAGGTGATCCTCGATCCGCGCCTGAGCCTGCGCATCGCGCGGCTGGTTCGGGTCTTCGGCTTGCTTGATACGGCCGAACAGGCCGTCGATCAGGGTTTGTTCTTCAGTGTTCATGGGCTTCCTCGTGGGCAAGCGGGACATCGGACAGCGTCAAAGATGGGGCGCACGAGCGTGAGATTCAATTACCCATTGGGTGAAACTTTTTTCAGCACATGACAGCTCTGGGCTAAAGTTAGGCCCCTGCTTTTACTGCCATGCGATGTTGACCGATGAATCCGCTGAGCGTTCTGCGCGACTCCCTGTACTTCTTCCGCCTCCACCTGACGAGCATCATCCCGCTGTGCCTGCCGCTGGTGGTGCTCGAAGCCCTGCTGACGCAACTGCTGTACCGGCAGTTGGGTGATCAGGCTTCGCCGGCCTACGGCATGCTGATCAGCCTGCTGTTCTATCCGCTGTACAGCGCAGCGCTGATCCTCTACCTCGACACCCGCAGCAACGGCCAGGAGATCCCCAGGCGCGACCTGTTCGCCCGCGCCATGCAGCTGTGGCCACAACTGGCCCTGCTGATCCTGATCAGCTCGCTGCTGATCATGGCGGGCCTGGCGCTGTTCATCTTCCCGGGCGTGTGGATCATGATCAACCTGGTGTTCGCCGAGTACCTGCTGGTGCTGCGTGGCCTGCCGGTGGTGCAGTCGATGCGCGAAAGCGCACGGATGACCACAGGGCACTTCATGCGCATCATGGTCTGCGTGCTCGGCGTACTGGCGCCGATCTGGCTGATCGACGGCTTGTTGCTGATGGCGTTCCCGGAGCCTGCGCCAGGCATGAAACTGGCCATGGACAGCCTGAGCGGCTTCCTCCAGCTGTTCAGCACCGTGGTGCTGTATCGCCTGTTCATGCTGCTGGAAGCGCAAGAAGGCGCTTGAAGCCCGGGGCGACGCACCGGGTAGGCCTGCAGGCTGCCGGGCTCAAGGCACCTCTGTGACAGTGGCTGGCCCATCACCCGCCAGCACGGAGTTTCCCATGAGCACAATCGAGACCGGCAACGCCTGGGCAGAGGATGCCGAGGTTTTCCTCGGCACCCTGCACGTCATCGATGATACGGCTACAGCGTTTGAAAACTTGCCAGAAGAGGCCTTTGAGCCCGTCTATCTCAGCCTGCTGAAAGATCAGGAGGGGGCCACGATCGGTGGCCAGAGTGATTGGGTGATCAGCGGCCTGCAAAAGCCGGCGTGCACGTTTCGTTTCCTGTATCACTCCAAGGGTACGAATCGCCTGCACTTCATGATCACAGGCAGCGGCCAGGATCATGACAAGACGATGGGCATCAGCCGCAACGGCTATCTTGGGCTGTACCGCTACGCCAAGGTGACCGATTACTTCAAGTTCGAACCGCTGCACTGGACTGACGACACCTTGATCTGCCGCTGGCGAGATCACGAAGGCCACAAGGTTCGAACCCATCACGATCCGGCAGTGACCAAGCCCTTTTTCAAATACCTGCGGGTCATCGAAGGCAAGGAGGCTATTTTCCGTATTACCCGGATACGTAGCTGATCCTCCGTCATTCACCCTCGGATACGCTTCGGCCTGCTGCGGTTTGCGCCAGGGCCCTAAGGTAAATCCCCCATTTACTGCCGAGCCCTCGCATGAACCACACCATTGAAAACACCTACGCTACTTCTTTCCGCGGCACGCTCCATGCGATCAGTGCCGACGGTCTTGTCCCGCTGCGGCTGAGCCGCAGCAGCGACAAATGGCACTGGGGCATCACCCCTCAGGATGATTGGCTGATGGCAGGCGGCAACCGTAGCTCCCTCTGCATGGACTTTACCTTCGACTCCCACACGGATGACCGCCTGCATTACCACATCAGTATCCCGGGCCACTCGAAGCCCAAGAAGCTCGGCCAGAGCCTGAACCACTACCTGGGCTTCTACGAAATTGCCGACATCACCGACTACTGGAAAATCGAACCGCTGGAGGAGACAGACCAAGGCCTGATCTGCCATTTGCGCGACCACGAAGGCTACCGGGCAGGCGCCATCCAGGACACGCCCCATCGCAGCGGGCAAACCCTGTACCTGCTCAACACCCGGGAAGGCGATACGCTCACCTTCCTGCTCAAGCAGGTTGGCTGACATTCACTCTTGTTAAATACCGCCCACGTAGGCCCGACAAATAAGCGTGATGCCGCTCACCAGGACGATTAGATTAATCAGCCTGGTGAACGCGTCTCGGGACATTTTCAAATTGATGTGCCCGCCGATCCAAAGACCGATGACCATAGCCGGCAACAGATAGATCGCTGTCACGAGGAGCGTGAAGTCCGCGTACACGCCTGCCAGGGTGAGCATGCCCAGGCGTAGCAACGTACTTATGCCGATCAGCGTGCTTTGAGTGGAACTTGCCTCTACCTTGGCCTCTATTCGACCGTTCAGATAAATCGCATAGAGAAACCCGCCACTACCAAAAAGCGCACCGAACAGGCCGCCGCCGATACCCAATGGCGCAGCCCACCGAGCAGACAAATCAGCCTGCCGTACGGGCCTCGCCAACATGTACAGGGCATACGAAGTTACGAAGCAGCCCATCATCAGCAACAGCGCTTGCGAATGGGTGTTCAGCAGTACGGTTATCCCGGCCACACTGCCAACGATCATGAACGGCAGTAGCCTGACCAGTTCACTGCGTACGACATGGCGGTGATAACGCACCAGTTTCCCCAGCGCCGCCACACAATCCAGCAGCACCAGTAACGCAATAGCGTGGGATAACGGCATGTAGCAGACCAGCACCGGCCCTGCCACCAGCGCGGTGCCGAAGCCTGCGATACCAAAGATCACGTAAGCCGTGCTGATGGTTAGAAACATCACCACCAGGCTCAGGTCGGCAAACGGGACGTGAAGGAATGCATCTGGCATTGTCGGGACTTCCCTGTCGTTTTTTCACACCCTACCTAAACGACTGGATCTCTACTAATATCGAAAAAACACTCGACCCATCTCATTTCGGCATGGCTCACATGGTTTCGATGAAACAGTTGCGGTATTTCGTGGAAATTGCTGAAAGCGGGAGTTTCAGTACAGCAGCAGAGAAGTTGTTCATCGCCCAGTCAGCACTGAGTCGACAGATAAAAGAGCTGGAAAGTCAGCTGCAGACACCGTTGTTCGAACGCACCGCCCGCCAATCACACCTCACCCCTGCCGGGTTGGCGTTCTTACCCAGAGCCAAGGCAATCCTGATTGATGTCGATAACGCGAGCGGCCTCGCTACTTCGATAGGCCACGGCCAAAGCGGAACCCTACGACTTGGCCATGCCAGCACAGTGCCGCTGATTGGGAAATTGAAAGGAGCGCTTGAGCTGTACCTGGATGAACACGCAGAAGTGTGTGTCGAGGTATCGAATGAATCTTCAGAAACCCAATTGAGCCATCTGGTAAACAACCGTATCGATGTCGGTCTACTTAGATTGCCAGTGCTACATCAACCCAACGACATCACGCTGCTTCCACTTTTCACGGAGCAGGTCGTGGTGGCCGTGGGGGCCACTCACCCACTGTCCAGCAGAACCCGTATCACGCTGGCCGAGCTCAGAGATGAGCGTTTTGTCTCAATCACCCATCCTAAACGTGGCGGGCTCAGCTACCTCACATTCGAACTCTGCGCTCGCGCAGGGTTTTCGCCGAAGCCCGCCCAGGTCTACTCGTTGAAAAGCACACAACCCATGCTTGTGCAGGCGGGTTTCGGCATCGCGCTGCTACCGATTTCAAGTGTTCATGCATCGTCACTGCATGCCATCGAAATACTGGATGAGGGTTGCTTGAGTACGGTAGCCCTCGCCTACCGCGCGCGCGACAGCGCACTGGTCGCGGAATTCGTAGCGCACTTCCAACGCACCTTTTCTGCTGCCAGTCGGTAGCTTCAGGTGCCCCTCGGCTTGGCACGGGCAGTGGCCTGCGCCACCAAGGGATCGTCGGGCCAGAAATGCTTGGGGTACCTCCCCTTCAAATCTTTCTTCACCTCGCCGTAGGTCGACTTCCAGAAGTTCGCCAGGTCCTGGGTCACCTGTACCGGGCGCCGAGCGGGTGACAGCAGATGCAGCTTGAGCACCTGCCGACCATTGGCAATGCGGGGCGTGTCGGCCTGCCCGAACAACTCCTGAAGCCTTACGGCCAGAACGGGAGGCCGCTCGCTGTAGTCGATTCGAATGTTCGAACCTGATGGCACCGATAACGTTTGGGGCGCTTGAGCTTCGAGTTGCTGCGGCAATGGCCAGGGAAGCAGATTGCGCAGGATGGAGGAGAGATCAAGCTGGCCGAAATGACTGAGCCGTGTGACGCTCCCCACGTACGGCCCCAGCCAGACTTCCAGCGATTCAAGCAATACCTCGTCACGCAAATCGGGCCACTCGCTCGCGACACCCGCTTCTTCATCCAGCACGCGCATCAGCTCAACGCGCGCCTGCCACTGACGCAGCTCGGGCGTCCAGGGCAGAAGCGCCAGACCTTTGCGCCGAACGTAGTGGGTCAGCGCCTGCACGCGTGCCTCGTCGTCGAGGTTCGCCAAAGGCGCGCTGGACAAGACGAGTTCTCCCACCCTCCGCTGCCGCTCCGCACGAAGGACACCCTCTCGATCATCCCAATCGAGTTCATCCACTTGGCTGACCTGTTCCTTCAGGACGGTGTCGAACAACGCTTCGTCCAGTTCAGCTGCCAGGTAGATCCGTTCCTCCCGCTGACCCTGCCGGCTGCCGAGATCGGCCACCACCAGCCACGCATGCTTCATCAGCGCGTCGGACTCGGTGAACATCGCCGCACGGCCATTGGCCAGGCGGTAGTCCGCGCCCCCCGCGCGGCGCTGTTGGGCAACGCGATCAGGGTAAGCCAGAGCCAGCAGGGCACCCACCCACCTTGGATGATCCGGGTCAGCGACGGGTTGCGATGCCGACCCGCGCAAGAACGCGCGATATTGCCTGGATAGCTGCTTCGCGCGCTGCGCGCCGCCCTGTTCGCCACGTTGAGCGCGTTGCTCACCGGACAAGATGGCCAGCCGGCTGTGCAGGTCCGCTCCGCCGCCGCGCTGGATATCCCGCTCGCCGAGCAAGGCAGCGATGTCGCACGCGGTCTGCGTCAAACCCAGTTCATGGCCACGCAGCAACAGGTGGGCGATGCGGGGATGACTGGGGAGCTCCGCCATCGCCTGGCCATGCCGGGTGAGTTGCCCGTCTGGCTGCAACGCGCCAAGGCGACGAAGCAGATCGCACGCTTGGGCGTATGCTGCCGAGGGTGGCGAATCCAGCCACTTCAGTTCGCTCGGTCGGACGCCCCATCTGGCCAATTGCAGCGCCAGCCCCGTGAGGTCTGCTTGCTGGATTTCCGGGGCGCTGAAACCTGCCAGCTGATCGTGCTGCGCTTCAGACCACAGCCGATAGCAGACACCGGGCTCGAGTCGTCCGCCACGGCCTGCACGCTGGGTGGCACTGGCCTTGGAAATCCGCTGGGTGTCGAGCCGGGTCATCCCGCTGCGCGGGTCGAATCGCGGAACACGCTCAAGGCCCGCGTCGATCACCACCCGCACGCCATCGATGGTGATGCTGGTCTCGGCGATGTTGGTGGCCAGCACCACTTTGCGTTTTCCAGGCGGCGCGGGGTCGATCGCTGCTCGCTGCTGATTCAGGTCGAGCTCGCCATGCAGCGGGCAGAGCAGGACATCCCTTTGCAACGACGGGGAGGCGTCGAGGCTGTCTTGCAGCCCCGCCGCAACGCGGCGGATTTCTGCCTGCCCCGGCAAGAACACCAGCACGCTGCCGCTCTGCTCCGCGAGCGCATCGAGGCAAGCACCGATGACCCGGGGCTCGATGAATTCACCGGGTTGCAGGGGCTTGCTCCAGAGCGTCGTGACCGGATACATCCGGCCCTCGCTCGTCACGATCGGGGCATCGTCCAGCAAGCGCGCCAGCCTCTCCCCCTCAAGGGTGGCCGACATCAGCAAGACCTTGAGCGGCGCATCGTCGCGGAAAAGCTCACGACCATTGAGCGTGAGTGCCAGGGCCAGATCGGCGTCGAGGTTTCGCAGGTGGAATTCGTCGAAAATCACCAGGCCCACGCCTTCGAGCGCAGGATCGCTCTGCAGTCGACGGGTGAGAATCCCCTCGGTGACCACCTCGATGCGCGTACCCGGGCCAACCTTGCTCTCCAGGCGGATGCGATAACCCACGGTTTCGCCGACCTTTTCGCCCAGCTCGCTGGCCAGACGCTCGGCCGCCGCGCGCGCGGCGAGGCGTCGGGGTTCGAGCATGAGAATGGTCTGCCCGCCGAGCCAAGGCTCGTTCAATAGCGCCAGCGGCACCCGGGTGGTCTTGCCGGCGCCAGGCGGTGCCTCAAGCACGGCTTCGTCGCGATTTTCCAGCGCTAGGCGCAGGGCGGGCAAGGCGGCATCAATGGGTAATGAGATCATGGTGGTCCTCGAACAGTCGCGCGAGTATAACGGCGAACCCAGCCTGCTCTATCATGGTCTTAGCTTCAGGTGCTGGCGCTTCGCTTGCCCTGCTGAACACCTTTTCGGAGATTTACATGCGCATCCCATCCCGCGTCATTGGTGGCGTCCTCGTCGTCACCCTGCTGACCCAGCTGACGGCCTGCGGCACGATTTTCTATCCAGATCGCCGTGGCCAGATCGGCGGCAAGATCGACCCCGTGGTTGCCGCGATGGATGCCATCGGCATCCTGTTCTACGTGATCCCGGGCCTGATCGCCTTTGGTATCGACTTCGCCACGGGCGCCATCTACTACCCAGGCGGGCGCTCCGCCCAGGTCGACCCGGCAAAGCTGCGTGAAGCCGTCAGCCCTGATGGCAAAGTCGACAACCTCAAGCTCCAGGCCATTCTCGAAAGCGAACTGGGCCAGCGCCTGCCGCTGAACGACCCGCGGCTGATCCAGCACCGTGGCAGCGTCGAGCAACTGGCGACCTTGGGCCTGGCCCCGGCGGCCTGAACCGTACAAGGACATCCACCACGGCATGACCACCTCGGCCGAACACCAACGCCTGCTGCGCCTGGCCACCCGTGCTTCGCTGGCGGTGGCCAGCATTCTGGTCCTGAGCAAGGCCGTGGCCTGGTGGCTGAGCGGCTCGGTCAGCCTGCTGGCGGGGCTGACCGACTCGGCCCTGGATGCGGTCGCGTCGTTCCTCAACCTGCTGGCCGTGCACTACGCACTGCGCCCGGCCGACGACGACCATCGCTTCGGTCATGGCAAGGCCGAGGCCTTGGCGGGCATGGCCCAAGCGTTGTTCATCGGCGTCAGCGCGGTGCTGATCGGCGTTCAGGCAACGGAGCGGCTGCAGGCACCGCAGCCGCTGGGTGACACGGCCATCGGCATCGGTGTGATGCTGCTTTCGCTGGTGCTGACCCTGGCACTGCTGGCCCTGCAGCGCAAAGTCATTCGCCTGACCGGGTCGACCGCCGTGCGTGCCGACTCACTGCACTATCGCTCCGACCTGCTGCTCAATGGCAGCATCCTGCTGGCATTGCTGCTGGCGCGCTTTGGCTGGCCGCAACTGGACGCGCTGTTTGGTCTGGGCATTGCCCTGTACATCCTCTGGAGCGCGCTGCAGATCGCCCGGGAGAGCACGGCGATCCTGATGGACAAGGAACTGCCGGGCGATATCGGCGAGGGCATGCGCGAACTGGTGCTGGCCATCCCCGGCGTCAAGGGTGTGCATGACCTGCGTACACGGGTGTCAGGCAACCAGTGGTTCGTTCAGTTGCACCTGGAACTGCCAGGGCAGCTGCCTTTGCATCAGGCACATGCCCTGTGCGTCCAGGCATCGCACGTCATCCGCCAGCGTTATCCAAAGGCGGATGTGCTGGTGCATGCCGACCCTGTGTGAACGTCAGTTGATGCTGTATCCGCGCCCGCTGAAGCAGGCGCCCAGGGCCCGCCGGTAGGTGTCGGCAATGTTGGCCGGTGGCGCATAGGTCGCCGTCGCCGGGTCGAAGCCCGACTGGCTCACTGCCCAGCGGTGGCACTGGTAGCGGTCCTGGTCCTGCTGCTCCTGTCCCTGCCCGTACATCGGATAGGCCACCACATCATAGGCGTTGCCTGGCGGTGCCACGGCGGGCACTGAAGGCGCTACGGCAGGCGGGTTGACCACCACGTATTCCTGGGTATCGGCCAGGTACTGGTAATAGGTGTCGGCCACCAGGAAGTACAGCGCCCCTCCTTCCCAGACCTCACGCGCATAGGGCGGCAAGTAACCGACCCGCACACCATAGGGCGGCGCCACTACCACGTAGTTGCCGCCGTGCGGGCGATACCAGTAGCCCCCGGAGTAGAAGTAGTCCTGCCCGCGGTATGGCACCTTCCAGTAACGCTCGGGGAACTGATCGATGGTATGCCCGGGGCGATACTGCGGCCCTGGCCCCCAGCCATTGCCATGGCCGTCCGGGCGACCTTGCCAGTCGCCACCCGGGCGCCGAGGAATGTCCTGGTAATAGCCTTGTCGCGGGGGCTGGGTCTGGCGCACTTCGTCACGCGAGTTCAGTGGCGAGCTGCCCGTGGCCACCCCATTGGGGTCATGCGGGCCATTGCCACCGTGGCCGCCGTGCCCCTCGTCCGGGCCTTGGGCCAGGGCCCCGAGGCTGATGCTCAAACCCAGCAGACCAACACCTGCCAAGGGCCAGATGCGCGACTTCATGTTGTTCCTCGCGGTAAAGAAAACGGCATGCTGCGAGTCTACCGCGCCTGTCGCGCACCGGCAGGTGAAATCGCGGACATGAAAAAAGGGAGGCCGCTGGGCCTCCCTTTGGAAATTGTCGTCCGTGCTCGGCGCTTGTGGCGCCGGCTCACCTCACCCCGTCTTCTGGACGGTGTGTAGCCCGGGGGCCTGGCGGCTCCTGTTGGAGCGCTGGCCGCGACCGCCCGCCTAGGGCGCGTCGCCGTGGACTGATGTCCGGGCAGTGATTCTGGGGTTAACTTTACGGGAGAGGTGGCGGCAGAGGATTGCGAAGATTGCTCAGATAAATAGCCCTTGCGCAATTTTTAACCCTGGATCGATAATTCGCAGCAATCCGAACAGAAAAGGCCTTTCCCATGAGCAAGCTTGACCGCTACGACCTGAGCATCCT
This sequence comes from Pseudomonas sp. GM84, assembly GCF_000282535.1. Classification (GTDB taxonomy): domain Bacteria; phylum Pseudomonadota; class Gammaproteobacteria; order Pseudomonadales; family Pseudomonadaceae; genus Aquipseudomonas. The sequence continues at coordinate 24,097 of NZ_AKJC01000099.1, forward strand.
CGCCGAATTGCAGCGCGACGCCCGCATTTCCAACCAGGAGCTCGCCGAGCGCATCGGCCTGTCGCCTTCCCCCTGCTCGCGTCGCGTCAAGCAACTGGAAGACGACGGCTACATTTCGCGTCAGGTCGCCCTGCTCGATCGCAAGAAACTCGGCCTGAGCCTGACCGCCTACGTGTTGATCGGCATGGACCGGCACACCCCGGAACGCTTCGAGACCTTCGAGGCCGCCATTCGCAACCTGCCGCAGGTGCTCGAATGCAGCCTGGTCACCGGAATGGATGCCGACTACCAGCTCAAGGTGGTGGTACCGGACATGGATCACTACCAGAAATTGCTACTAGGCAGCCTGACCCGCATCGAAGGTGTCACCAGCGTGCGTTCAAGCTTCGTGCTCAACCAGGTGCTGGCGAGTACCGAACTGCCTTTGACCCACCTTCGTTAACTGCTTTCGCTGGCCGGCGTATAATCGGCCGCTCAGCCTGCCTGGAGAACTCAGATGGATCCCGCCGTATTCGAAGAGTGGATGATGATCATCCTGGTGACCGTGTTGATCGGTTTCATGGGTTTCATCGTCTGGGACCTGGCGAAGAAGTCCAAGGCGGGGCGCTTTGGCACGATGATCCTGTTCTTCGTGCTGGGCCTGGGGGTGCTGGCCTTCATCATCAAGAGCGTGGTGGTGGGGTTTCTGGAAGGGGTTTAACGGTTTCTCGGGCCTCATCGCTGGCAAGCCAGCTCCCACAGGGTATTCACTAGCCTCAAGGGCTGTGAGGTACCTGTGGGAGCCGGCTTGCCGGCGATGAGGCCCGCGAGCACTACAGCCTAGCCGGCACCTCGCGCCAACACCCCTGCTCCAACCCATCCAATGCCCAATCGCCGATCCGCACCCGCACCAGGCGCAAGGTCGGCAGCCCCACCGCCGCCGTCATGCGCCGCACCTGGCGGTTGCGCCCCTCGCGAATCACCAGCTCCAGCCAACTGGTCGGCACGCTCTTGCGAAACCGCACCGGCGGGTTGCGCGGCCACAGCTCAGGCTCATCGAGACGCCGCGCTTCGGCAGGCAGGGTCGGCCCGTCATTGAGCTCGACGCCCTCGCGCAAGCGCTTTAGCTGCTCATCGCTCGGCTCACCTTCCACCTGCACCCAGTAGGTCTTGGCCAGCTTGTGCTTGGGGTCGGCGATGCGCGCCTGCAGCTGGCCATCGTTGGTCAGCAACAGCAAGCCTTCGCTGTCGCGGTCCAGCCGCCCGGCCGGGTAGATGCCTGGGATATCGATGTAATCCTTGAGCGTTGCGCGCCCTTCACCGTCGCTGAACTGGGTCAGCACGTCGAACGGCTTGTTGAACAGGATCAGGCGTGGCTCGGCCGGCGGCGCCTTGGGTTGGCGCCTTGGGCCGGCTGGCCGCGCCTGGGGGCGGCGCGGCTTGGAACGGGGTGGCAGTGACATGGATCCTCAGCGGAACGGCGGCTCGTCGAAGCTGCGCAGTTTACGCGAGTGCAGCGAATTGAGCTCGGTACGCAGCAGATCGAGCGCCGCGATGCCGATTTTGAGGTGCTGGCTGACGGCCCGGTTGTAGAAGGCGTTGGCCGAGCCGGGCAGCTTGATTTCACTGTGCAGCGGCTTGTCGGACACACATAGCAAGGTGCCGTAGGGTACCCGCAGTCGATAGCCCTGGGCGGCGATGGTGCCGCTTTCCATGTCCACTGCCACTGCGCGCGACAGGTTGATCAACGGCCGTTCCTGGGCCCAGCGCAGCTCCCAGTTGCGGTCGTCGTAGGTCAGCACGGTGCCGGTGCGCAGGCGCTTTTTCAGCTCTTCGCCACGCTCGCCGGTGACCTGCGCCGCCGCTTCCTGCAGCGCCAGCTGGACTTCGGCCAGGGCGGGAATCGGGATGTTCGGCGGCACCACGCGGTCGAGGATGCCATCGCGGCGCATGTAGGCGTGGGCCAGTACATAGTCGCCGATGGTCTGCGACTGACGCAGGCCGCCGCAGTGGCCGATCATCAGCCAGCAGTGCGGGCGCAGGACAGCCAGGTGGTCGGTGATGTTCTTGGCGTTGGACGGGCCGACGCCAATGTTGACCAGGGTGATGCCGTCGCCATCGGCGGCGATCAGGTGATAGGCCGGCATCTGGTAGCGGTGCCAGACCACGCTGGCCACCAGGGCCTGCGCTTCACCGTGGTCCATGCCCTTTTCGATCTCCACGTTGCCTGGCAGCACCATGCGCACGAAACGTGGGTCTTCGCGCAGGGTCTCGAGGCCGTGGCTGATGAACTGGTCGACATAGCGGTGGTAGTTGGTCAGCAGGATCCACGGCTGCATGTGGCGCCAGTCGCTGCCGGTGTAGTGCACCAGGCGGCGCAGGGAGAAGTCCACCCGGGCGGCGTCGAACAACGCCAGCGGCAGGGTTTCGGCGCTGCCCCAGTCGCACAGGCCGTCGGCGATATTGTCGGTAGCGGCCGACAGGTCGGTGCTGGGGAACACCCGCGCCAGTTCGGCGGCGGTGATGCCGCTGCCGGCCAGTTCATCGCCCTGGTCGACCACGTAGGGGTACGGGATGTTCTGTTCGCTGACGCCTACTTCCACGGTCACCGTGTAGTCATGCATCAGCGGGCGCAGTTGTTCGAGCAGGTAGCCACGGAACGCTGCAGGCTGGGTCACGGTGACGCTGTAGGTGCCCGCCACCTGGACCTTGGCATAGGCGCGGGTAGTGGCGGCGACTTCGCCGTGGCTGTAGTAGGTCAGGCGCAGCGCCGGGTAGCGGTACAAGGCACGCTCATCGGCGTCCGGCTCGGTACGGTCCTTCAGGTAACGCTTGAGGGCCTGGCTCAGGGCCCCGGTGGCCTGTTCATGCAGGGCCGCCAGACGATCGACGGCCTGTTCGGGGGTATCAACGACTACAAAAGCGTGGCTCACACTAAGCTTCCTGTCTGGACATGCATGGGAACATCTTGCCTGCGTTTCATGGCAAATACATCCCCGGTGGTCTGGAGGCCTCATCGCCGGCAAGCCGGCTCCCACAGGTACACCGCAGGCCTTGAACGCTATGCTGTACCTGTGGGAGCCGGCTTGCCGGCGACAGGGCCCTCAGCCCGGCGTAGCCCGCGCCACCAGCGCCTCGACATCCACTCCGCGAGGCAACGCCCCATACACACGCCCGCCGCCTGCCAGGCGGCTGCCGATGAACGCATCGCTCACCACCGTGTTACCCGCTTCGAGCAGCAACTTGGCCTGCAAGGCCACGGCAATGTCCTCGGTCAGCTGCCGTGCCCGGTACTGGATATCGCTGGTGTCGGCAAATGCCCCCTTGAGGTTGCCTATGTGCGCCGCCAGCCGAGGATCGCCATGCCCATCGCCCAACTCGGCGAACAGCGCATCCAGCACGCCCGGTTCCTTGGACAACGCCCGCAGCACATCCAGGCACTGCACGTTGCCGGAGCCTTCCCAGGTGGAGTTGACCGGCGCCTCGCGGTACAGGCGCGGCAGGATGCTGTCTTCGACATAGCCGGCGCCACCGAGGCATTCGGCCGCCTCATTGATCATCGCGGGCGCGCGTTTGCAGATCCAGTACTTGCCCACCGCCGTGACCAGCCGTGAGAAATGCGCCTGCTGCGGGTCGTCGAGCTGCTCCAGGGCTTGCCCCATGCGCAGGCTCAAGGCCAATGCGGCTTCGCTCTCCAGTGCCAAGTCGGCCAGCACGTTCTGCATCAGCGGCTGCTCGCTTAAAAGCCGGCCGCCGACCTTGCGGTGCGCGCAGTGGTGGGTGGCCTGGGTCAAGGCCTGGCGCATCAGGGCGCTGGAGCCGACCATGCAGTCGAAGCGCGTCATGGCGACCATTTCGATGATGGTCGGCACGCCGCGCCCCTCCTCGCCCACCATCCACGCCAGGGCACCACGGAACTCCACCTCGCTGGAGGCGTTGGAGCTGTTGCCGAGCTTGTTCTTCAGGCGCTGGATATAGAACTGGTTGCGCTGGTCGTCCGGGCGATGGCGCGGCAGCAGGAAGCAGGTCAGGCCTTTGTCGGTCTGGGCCAGGGTCAGGAAGGCATCGCACATCGGTGCCGAACAGAACCATTTGTGCCCGACCAGTTCATAGGGCTGGCCAGGGCCGGGCGTGCCGACCGGGTAGGCGCGGGTGGTATTGGCGCGCACGTCGGTGCCGCCCTGCTTCTCGGTCATGGCCATGCCGATGGTCACCCCGGCCTTGTGCCGGTCGCCGACATTGCGCGGGTCGTACTCGCGGGCGAGGACCTTCGGCAGCCAGTACTCGGCCAGCTCCGGCTGCAAGCGCAGCGCGGGGACGGCGGCGAAGGTCATGGTCAACGGGCAACCGGTGCCGGCTTCGGCCTGGCTGTGCAGGTAGGTCATCGACGCCCGGGCCACATGGGCGCCAGCGCGGGGCTCGGCCCAGGGCAACGACGGCAGGCCGTGCTCGACGGCTGTGCGCATCAATTCATGGTAGGCGGGGTGGAATTCCACCAGGTCGATCCGATGACCATAACGGTCATGGCTACTGAACTCCGGCTTGTGCGCGTTGGCCAGGAAGCCTGCCGCCATCAGCGGTCCGCCGGCCAAGGCACCGTAGGCATCGATCCGCGACTCGGCCCAGCCGGCGCCGAAGCGCCGCGACCACTCCTGCAGCGGCACATCGAGGCGGTACAGGTTGGCGCCATCGAGTGACGGCGGCTGGTTGGTGACTTCGTGGGTTTCAGCGTACTGGTGCAGGTTCATCGGGAGCTCCGTGCCGGGTATGCCTGAAAGCCCCAGTGAAGCACTCCCTGTCAGTCAGTCAAAGTGACAAATATGACTAAGCCTGGGGTGGCGCAGGCCGTCAAAAACGGATTGCCCCCGACGCCGCCCGACCCGGCGGCATCTGTATCTGTGCAATCGCCACATTCAGGGTCAACTCGAACCGGCTGCCCAGCCCACGCGTCGATTCATGGGACAGCCTGCCATCGAGCAGTTCGCCCATCTGCCTGCAGATCGACAGCCCGATACCCAGTCCGCCATAGCGCCGGGTCATCGAGCCATCGACCTGGAAGAACCGCTGGTACAGGATCGCCTGGTCCAGGTCATCGAAACCGATGCCGCTGTCACTCACGGTGAAGGTCAGGGTCAGGCTGTCCGGCCCCAGGCGGCGCCCGCGCACTTGCACCATCACCCCACCCTGGTGGGTGAACTTCAGGCCATTGTCCACCAGGCAGCACAGACAGCGGGCCAACTTCTGCGCATCACCCAGCAGCTCGTCCGGCAGCTCGGCGGGGATGTCCAGGCTCAGGTACAGACCTTTGCCCAGGGCCGTGCCGGCATGGCCTGCGCGCAGCTCCTGGAGCATGCGGCGCAAGCTGAAGGGAGCAGGTTGCGCACGCAGGCGGCCCGCCTGCAGCTCGGTCAGCGTGAGGATATCGTCGACCATGCCCATCATGTCCTGGGCCGAGCCGACCGCCGTGCGCTGGTACTGGGCCATTTCGGCGCTCATGGGCAACGTCTGCATCAGTTCCAGCGAGCCGATCACGCCATTCATCGGCGTGCGCAACTCGTGGGTGACGGTGGCGAGGAATTCGTCCTTGAGGAGGTTGCTCCGGGCCAGTTGCTGGTTCAGTTGCTCCAGTGTGCGCCCAGTCTCGCGCAGGGTCTGCGCCTGTTGTTCGCGCATGCTGTTGATGCGGTCGGCAAGGGCCAGTGACAACAGCGCCACTTCCAGTGCCGAACCGAGCTGGCTGGCATACATGGTGATGAACACGTTCGGCAGGTAGCCCAGCACCATCAAGGTATTGACCAGCCCACCGAGCAGGAACGCCGTCCAGGCAATGATGAACCAGCGCGCCACGCGCAAGCCCCGGATCCAGGCGTACAACCCTGCAGTGAAAATACTCACGGTGAACAACAACGCCAGCACCGTGGCCATGCGCAGGGCAATGCCATAGGGCATGCTCACCGACAGCACCATGACCAGCACGCCGCCCAACATCAACAGCTGCAGCAAGCGGTCCAAGCCCCGGCTGATCTTGCCAAGGCGCAGGAAGTGGCGAGCGAACTGGCAGCCGAACAAACCAGCAGCGCCAATGAACAGCGGCGTCGCGGCGTTCGCCCACCAGGGGCTGTCCGGCCAGAAGTAGGCCACGCCCGCACCATTGACCGACACCTGGTAGAGGCCGAACGAGGCGATATAGAGGATGTAATAGAGATAACTGACGTCGCGCACGCTGATGAAGATGAACAGGTTGTACACCAGCATCACCAGCAACACGCCATAGATCATCCCCAGCACGTACAGTCGGGTGGGCTGCTCTTCCAGGTAAGCCTCGGCAGACCACAGCGCCAGCGGCGCCTGCACCGAGCCCTGGCTATGCAAACGCAGGTAGGCCGTGGTTGCCTGACCAGGGCGCAGGGGCAATTCGAACAGGTAGTTGTTCTGCCGGATCTGCCGACTGTCGTAGGGCAACGCATCACCGGTACGCTGGGCCAGGCGATAGACGCCATCGCTGCCGGGCAGGTACAGCTCGAGGTGATCCAGCGGCGGGTAGGCCAGCTCCAGCAGCCATGGGCGGGGCGAGGCGTTGGCAGAGGCCAGGTAGTGCAGGTCGAGCTTCAGCCAGAACACCGAAGTCGAATAGCCCGCATTGAGGACGTCTTCGTGGTGGGTGCGAAAACGACTGGCAAAGGTGGGTGCGCTGACTTGAGCGATGCTGGCACTGCCATCGCGGTCTTCATAAACCTGCATGGCTTTGCCCAGCGGCAGGTACCGGGTGGCATCGTCGAATTCGACCGCAGTGGCCAGCACGGGCAGCAAACCTAGAAGCACAATCAGCAAATAGCGCATACAGCCCCAGCATGGCCTGTCCGGTCGCGTCGCAATGGCCTCCGATCCTTGTGAGACGACGAAATCCAGCAGCGCCCGTTTGTCGAGTTATCCGAGCACTCTAACATAGCTTTCAAGCGTCGCAATGGGCCACCTCGTTTTTTAAAGAAAAGGCTCTAGAACAATGCTTTCAGACAATAATTACGAGCAAAGCTGACCGCATGATCAACAAATCTCGTTTGTAGGACGATCCGCACAAATGGGATTGGTGGTAAGCTCGCCGACCATGAATACCTACAGCTCCCGCCCCGTTGTCCTCTGTCTCTCCGGCCACGACCCAAGTGGCGGCGCCGGCCTGCAGGCAGATATCGAAGCCCTGATCGCCCAAGGCTGTCACGCCGCACCGACCGTGACCGCCCTGACCGTGCAGGATACCGTCAATGTTTCCGACTTCCGCGTGCTCGACCGCGAGTGGGTGCTGGCCCAGGCCAACGTCGTGCTGGCCGACTCCAGGGTCGCTGCCGTCAAGCTGGGCATGCTCGGTTCGATCGACATGGTCGACACCGTCGCCGATCTGCTGGCTGCCCACCCGCACCTGCCGCTGGTCTGCGACCCGGTACTGCGTGCCGGTGGTGGTGGCCGCCTGGGCAAGGACGAAGTCGGCTATGCCCTGCGCGAACGCCTGCTGCCGTTGGCGACCATCGCCACGCCGAACCTGCCCGAAGCACGCATCCTCGCCGAGCTGCCTGAAGGTACGGCAGACGAATGTGCAGAAAAATTGTTGCCGTTCTGTAGACACCTGCTGATTACCGGTGGTCACGGCGACGAAGACGAAATCCACAACCGCCTTTACAGCCGCGACGGCCAAAGCCACACCTGGACTTGCCAGCGCCTGCCGGGCAGCTACCACGGCTCGGGCTGCACCCTGGCCAGCGCCCTGGCCGGCCGCCTGGCCCTGGGTGAACAGTTGCAAAGCGCGGTGCGCAGCGCCCTGGACTACACCTGGCGCACCCTGCGTGACGCGGAACAACTGGGCAAAGGCCAGTTCGTCCCGCGCCGCCTGCCCCTGGACTTCTGCTCCTGATACGAGGCCTTCAGATGAAGCTACGTGGTCTGTACGCGATCACCGACAGCCAGCTGCTCGCCGGCCGTTTCCTGTCCCATGTCGAGGCGGCGCTGGAAGGCGGCGTGTGCCTGCTGCAGTACCGCGACAAAAGTGACGACGCTGCCCGTCGCCTGCGCGAGGCTGAAGCCCTGATGAAGCTGTGCGAGCGCTACGGCACCCAGCTGCTCATCAACGACGATGCCGAACTGGCCGCGCGCCTGGGCGTCGGCGTGCACCTGGGCCAGACCGACGGCCCGCTGACCCCGGCCCGTGCCCTGCTCGGTCGCCAGGCCATCATCGGCTCGACCTGCCATGCCCAGCTCGATCTGGCCCGGCAGGCCGCCAGCGAAGGCGCCAGCTACGTGGCTTTTGGCCGTTTCTTCAATTCCGTGACCAAGCCGGGCGCACCCGCCGCCAATGTCGAGCTGCTGGAGCAGGCCCGCGCCGAGGTCAAACTGCCGATCGCCGTGATCGGCGGCATCACCCTCGACAACGCCGCCCCGCTGGTCGCCCATGGCGCTGACCTGCTGGCGGTGATCCATGGCCTGTTCGGTGCCGACAGCGCGCAGGAAGTCACCCGCCGCGCCCGCGCCTTCAACGCCCTGTTCGCTTCCTGATTTCGAGAGAAGATCCCATGTCCCGTTCCGAAACCCTGTTCGCCCAAGCCCAGAAGCACATCCCGGGCGGCGTCAACTCGCCGGTCCGCGCCTTCAAGAGCGTGGGTGGCACCCCGCTGTTCTTCAAGCATGCCGAAGGCGCCTATGTGGTCGATGAAGACGACAAGCGCTATGTCGACTACGTCGGCTCCTGGGGCCCGATGATCCTCGGCCACGGCCACCCGGACGTGCTCGATGCGGTGCGCAACCAGTTGCAGCACGGCCTGTCCTACGGCGCACCGACCGCCATGGAAACCGAGATGGCCGACCTGGTCTGCTCGCTGGTGCCGTCCATGGAAATGGTGCGCATGGTCAGCTCGGGTACCGAGGCGACCATGAGCGCCATTCGCCTGGCCCGTGGCTACACCGGCCGCGACGCCATCATCAAGTTCGAAGGCTGCTATCACGGTCACTCCGACAGCCTGCTGGTCAAGGCCGGCTCCGGCCTGCTGACCCAGGGCGTACCGAGCTCGGCCGGTGTACCGGCGGACTTCGCCAAGCACACCCTGACCCTGCCGTTCAACGACATCGCCGAGGTCGAGAAGACCCTGGCCGAAGTCGGCCAGACCGTGGCCTGCATCATCGTCGAGCCCGTAGCCGGCAACATGAACTGCGTACCCCCTGCACCGGGCTTCCTCGAAGGCCTGCGCGAGCAGTGCGACAAGCACGGCGTGGTGCTGATCTTCGACGAAGTGATGACCGGTTTCCGCGTCTCGCTCGGTGGCGCCCAGGGCCACTACGGCATCAAGCCGGACCTGTCGACCTTCGGCAAGATCGTCGGTGGCGGCATGCCGGTCGGCTGCTTCGGCGGCAAGCGCGAGATCATGGGCTGCATCGCCCCGCTCGGCCCGGTCTACCAGGCCGGCACGCTGTCGGGTAACCCGCTGGCCATGGCCGCCGGCCTGACCACCCTGAGGCTGATCAGCCGCCCAGGCTTCCATGCCGAGCTGACCGATTACACCAGCCGCATGCTCGATGGCCTGCAGCAGCGCGCCGATGCCGCCGGCGTACCGTTCGTCACCACCCAGGCAGGCGCCATGTTCGGCCTGTACTTCAGCGGTGCCGACGACATCGTCACCTTCGATGACGTGATGGCCAGCGATGCCGAGCGCTTCAAGCGGTTCTTCCACCTGATGCTCGAAGGTGGTGTTTACCTGGCACCGAGCGCGTTCGAGGCAGGGTTCACTTCTATCGCTCACGGTGACAAAGAGCTGCAGATCACCCTGGATGCGGCTGAGCGGGCGTTTGCCAAACTGAAGTAATTTGGCGCTTGTACCGGCCTCATCGCCGGC
>NZ_AKJC01000100.1 GCF_000282535.1 Pseudomonas sp. GM84
AGCCGGCTTGCCGGCGAGAGGGCCGGAACAGGCGAAGCACCTACTTAAATGGCCCGACCTTTGGTCAGCCACCCGACTCGGGCGCATTTTTCATGTATGATATGCGCCCTTCCAAAAGCCTGACTGTCCGAGAACACCCCATGCAGCTTTCTTCGCTCACTGCGGTTTCCCCTGTTGACGGCCGTTACGCCGGCAAAACCCAGGCCTTGCGCCCCATCTTCAGCGAATTCGGCCTGATCCGTTTCCGCGCCCTGGTCGAAGTGCGCTGGCTGCAGCGCCTGGCCGCTCACCCACAGATCGGCGAAGTGCCGGCGTTCTCCGCCGAAGCCAACGCCCTGCTGGACAGCCTGGCCACCGACTTCAAGCTCGAGCACGCCGAACGCGTCAAGGAAATCGAGCGCACCACCAATCACGACGTCAAGGCGATCGAATACCTCCTCAAGGAGCAGGCCGCCCAGCTGCCTGAGCTGGCCAAGGTCAGCGAGTTCATCCACTTCGCCTGCACCAGCGAGGACATCAACAACCTGTCCCACGCCCTGATGCTGCGCGCGGGTCGTGATGATGTGCTGCTGCCGCTGATGCGCCAGATCGCCGAGTCCATCCGCGCCCTGGCCCACGCCCACGCCGACGTGCCGATGCTGTCGCGCACCCACGGCCAGCCGGCTTCGCCGACCACCCTGGGCAAAGAACTGGCCAACGTCGTGTACCGCCTGGAGCGTCAGATCGCCCAGGTTGCCGCCGTGCCGCTGCTGGGCAAGATCAACGGCGCCGTGGGCAACTACAACGCCCACCTGTCGGCCTACTCGCAGATCGACTGGGAAGCCAACGCCCGCGCCTTCATCGAAGACGAGCTGGGCCTGGTGTTCAACCCCTACACCACCCAGATCGAACCGCACGACTACATCGCCGAGCTGTTCGACGCCGTCGCCCGCTTCAACACCATCCTCATCGACTTCGACCGCGACGTCTGGGGCTACATCTCGCTGGGCTACTTCAAGCAGAAGACCGTCGCTGGCGAAATCGGCTCGTCGACCATGCCGCACAAGGTCAACCCGATCGACTTCGAGAACTCCGAAGGCAACCTGGGTATCGCCAACGCGCTGCTCCAGCACCTGGCCAGCAAGCTGCCGATCTCGCGCTGGCAGCGTGACCTGACCGACTCCACCGTGCTGCGCAACCTGGGCGTGGGCTTCGCCCACAGCGTCATCGCCTACGAAGCCAGCCTCAAAGGCATCGGCAAGCTGGAAGTCAACACCGCACGTATCGCCGCCGACCTGGACGCCTGCTGGGAAGTGCTGGCCGAGCCGATCCAGACCGTCATGCGCCGCTTCAACATCGAGAACCCCTACGAGAAGCTCAAGGAGCTGACCCGTGGCAAGGGCATCACCCCTGAAGCGCTGCTGACCTTCATCGACGGCCTGGACATGCCAGCCGAAGCCAAGGCCGAACTCAAGCTGCTGACCCCTGCCAGCTACATCGGCAACGCGGCAGCACAGGCCAAACGCATCTAAGCGGACCGTCGCGTTCAACGCCCGGCCTCGCCGGGCGTTTTTATTCCCGGACGAAAATTACGTTTTTTCAATAGGTTGAACATGAATCCTGATACTCCACTTCAGCTGCTCGGCGGCATCTCGGCCCGCGAATTCATGCGCGACTACTGGCAGAAGAAGCCGCTGCTGGTGCGCCAGGCCTTCCCGGACTTCGAAAGCCCGATCGACCCCGACGAACTGGCCGGCCTGGCCCTGGAAGAGGAAGTCGAGTCGCGCATCGTGCTCGAGCATGGCGCCCACCCGTGGGAACTGCGCCGTGGCCCGTTCAACGAAGACACCTTCGCCGAGCTGCCGGAACAGGACTGGACCCTGCTCGTCCAGGCCGTTGACCAGTTCGTGCCGGAAGTGGCCGAGCTGCTGGAGCAGTTCCGCTTCCTGCCAAGCTGGCGCATCGACGACGTGATGATCAGTTTCGCCACTCCAGGTGGTAGCGTCGGCCCGCATTTCGACAACTACGACGTGTTCCTGCTGCAAGGCCACGGCAAGCGCAACTGGAAGATCGGCCAGATGTGCAACAGCGACAGCCCGCTGCTGCCCCACGCCGACCTGCGCATCCTCGCCGAATTCGAACAGAGCGGCGAGTGGACCCTGGAGCCTGGCGACATGCTCTACCTGCCACCGCGCCTGGCCCACTACGGCGTGGCCGTCGACGACTGCCTGACCTACTCGGTCGGCTTCCGCGCGCCGAGCGCTGCCGAAGTGCTGACCCACTTCACCGACTTCCTCGGCCAGTTCCTGCCGGACGAAGAGCGCTACAGCGACGCCGACGCCGAGCCTGTCAGCGATCCGCACCAGATCCAGCACGATGCCCTCGACCGCCTCAAGGCGCTGCTCGACAAGCACATGGGCGACAAGGACCTGCTGCTGACCTGGTTCGGCCAGTTCATGACCGAGCCGCGCTACCCGGAGCAGGTCGTCGGTGAAGAGCTGAGCGAGGAAGAGCTGATCGAAGCCCTCGAAGATGGCGCAATCCTGATCCGCAACCCAAGCGCGCGCATGGCCTGGTCCGAGCTCAACGACGACCTGATGCTGTTCGCCAGCGGTCGCAGCTGCCCGCTGCCGGCCAAGCTGCGCGAACTGCTGAAGCTGGTCTGCGCCGCCGACGCCTTGCACATCGACAACCTCGGCGAATGGCTGCAGGATGAGGATGGCCTTATGCTGGTACAGCAACTGATCAACCAAGGGAGCCTGGGATTCGCCAATGAATAAGATTCGTGTGCGCCTCGCCGACTGGCAGAAAGACAACGCCGACATCCGCCGCATCCGCGAAGCCGTTTTCGTCGCCGAACAGCACATTCCGCCGGAGCTCGAATTCGACTCGGAAGACCAGGAGGCCCTGCACTTCCTGGCCCTGGAAGGTGATTACCCGATCGGCACCGCGCGCCTGCTGGCGGACGGCACCATCGGGCGTATCTCGGTGCTCAAGGACTGGCGCGGGCTGAAGGTTGGCGATGCACTGGTCAATGCGGTCATCGTCGAGGCGCAAAACCGTGACCTCAAGCAGCAGATGCTCAGCGCCCAGGTGCATGCCACGCCGTTCTACGAGCGCCTTGGCTTTCGCGTAGTCAGCGAGGAGTTCCTGGAAGCCGGCATCCCGCACGTGGACATGGTGCGCGACTCCTGCGAGTTCGCCTGATACACCTCGCCGGCCCCTTCGCGGGACAAGCCCGCTCCCACAGGTATTTCACTCTCTTCAAGAACAGTGACTACCTTGTGGGAGCCGGCTTGCCGGCGATGAGGCCAGTGCCGACAACACATCCAGACCCGCAAAAAGCTGTACATCCATCCAGATAAAACTTGCCTCTGCGCCCCCGCTTGCGCATCCTAGTGCCCATCATTCCCGATGAAGCATTTGCGGCCATGCGCCTGTTCCTCTGCGAAAAACCTTCCCAGGCAAAAGACATCGCCAAAGTCCTCGGCGCCCAGCGCAAGGGCGACGGCTGCTGGCAAGGCACCGACGTCTGCGTGACCTGGTGCATCGGCCACCTGCTCGAAACCGCCCCACCCGACAGCTACGACGAACGCTACAAGCGCTGGAACCTGGCCGACCTGCCGATCATCCCGGAAAAGTGGAAGATGCAGGTGAAGCCCAAGACCGCCAGCCAGTTCAAGGCCGTCAAGCGCCTGCTCGGGGAGGCACGCGAGCTGGTGATCGCCACCGACGCCGATCGCGAGGGCGAGATGATCGCCCGCGAGCTGGTCGAGCACTGTCGCTACCGCGGCCCGATCCAGCGCCTGTGGCTGTCGGCACTGGACGACGCGTCCATCCGCAAGGCCCTGGCGCGCCTGCTGCCCGGTCAGGAAACCTTCAATCTGTATCACTCGGCACTGGGCCGCTCGCGCGCCGATTGGCTGATCGGCATGAACATGAGCCGGCTGTTCACCCTGCTTGGCCGCCAGTCCGGCTACCAGGGCGTGCTGCCGGTGGGCCGGGTGCAAACCCCGACCCTGCGCCTGGTGGTAGACCGTGACCGCAGCATCGCCGATTTCGTGCCCGTGCCGTTCTGGGCCATCGATGTGCAGCTGGAACAGGCCGGCCAGGTTTTCAACGCCCAGTGGCGCGCGCCAGAAGACGCCTGCGACGATCAAGGCCGCTGCCTCGACCAGGCACTGGCGCAACAGGCTGCCAGCGCCATCGGCAACGCCGGCACGGCGCGGGTGCACAAGGTTGTCACCGAACGCGTGCGCGAGGCCGCGCCGCTGCCTTTCGACCTTGGCACCCTGCAGGAGCTGTGCTCGAAGAAGTTCGGCCTCGGCGCCCAGGAAACCCTCGACATCGCCCAGTCCCTTTACGAGACCCACAAGCTGATCACCTACCCGCGCAGCGACTGCGGTTACCTGCCGGTCAGCCAGCACAGCGAAGCGCCGGGGATCCTCGCTGCACTGCAGCGCGCCGACGCCAGCCTCGCGCCGCTGCAGGCGCACCTTGAACCCCAGCGCCGCTCGCGGGCCTGGAACGATGCCAAGGTCAGCGCCCACCACGGCATCATTCCCACGGCCGCAGCCAGCGACCCCTCGCGCCTGCCGGCCAAGCACAAGGCCGTGTACACGCTGATCCGCGCGCGTTACCTGGCGCAGTTTCTGCCCAACCATGAATACGACCGCACCCAGGCCGAGTTCGACTGCGCCGGCCACGCCCTGCGCGCCGTAGGCAAGCAGATCGTCGAGCCCGGCTGGCGCCGCGCCCTGCCCGAGGCACTGACCCCGGGCAAAGGCCGTGAGGCGCCGCCGGCCCAGGTACTGCCGGCCTTGCACGAGGGCCAGGATTGCGCGGTCCAGGGTCTGCAACTGAAAGACCTGTGGACCCAGCCCCCCAAGCCATTCACCGAAGGCGACCTGATCAAGGCCATGAAGAACGTGGCCAAGCTGGTGGAGGACCCGCGCCTCAAGCAGAAGCTCAAGGAAACCACCGGTATCGGCACCGAGGCTACCCGCGCCAGCATCATCCAGGGCCTGCTCGACCGCGGTTACCTGGTCAAGAACGGCAAGGCCCTGGCTGCCACCCCGGCCGCGTTCAGCCTGATCGACGCCGTGCCCCGCGCCATCGCCGACCCCGGTACCACCGCCATCTGGGAGCAGGCGCTGGACATGGTGCAAAGCGGGGAAATGAGCCTGGAAGAATTCGTCGCCCGGCAGTCGGCGTGGATGGGCAAGCTGGTGGAGCGCTGCCGGGGCATGCGCATGAGCATCAGCGGGCCGGCGGTGGGCAAGACGGCGCCGTGGAAGAAAAAGCGTCGTACCAATGGCAAAGGCAAGGCTGACGGCAGCGGGGCCAAAGCGGCTGGGGGCAAGCC
>NZ_AKJC01000101.1 GCF_000282535.1 Pseudomonas sp. GM84
GCCGGCGATAGGGCCCTAGCAGACGCCTGCCAGCTTGCGCTCTGACACCTGCTGCAGATACTCGACCAGCTCCCCCACCGGCAGCGGCTTGCTGACCAGGAAGCCTTGCACCTGATCGCAGCCAAAGCCGCGCAGCAAAGCCAGTTGCTCCGGGCTCTCCACACCTTCGGCCACCACCTCCAGGTTGAGGTTGTGCGCCAGGTTGATCATGGCATGCACCAGCTTGCGGTTCTCCTCGCGCATCTCCATTTCGGCGACGAAGCTGCGGTCTACCTTGAGCAAGGTGATCGGCAAGCTGTTCAGGTGCACGAACGAGGAGAACCCGGTACCGAAGTCGTCCAGCGAGAAGCGCACGCCCAGGCGCCCCAAGGCATCCATGGTCTGGCGCACCAGCTCGTTGCGGCGCATCACCGCCGTTTCGGTCAGTTCGAACTCCAGCCAGCGGGCATCGACACCGTGCTCGATGATCAGCCGGCTCAGGGTCGCCAGCAACTGGCTGTCCTGGAACTGGCGGAAGCTCAGGTTCACCGCCATGTGCAAGGGCGCCAGACCGCTCTCGCGCAGGGCCTGCATGTCGCGCAGGGCCCGCGAGATGACCCAGTAGCCCAGCGGCACGATCAACCCGCTCTGTTCGGCCAGCGGTACGAATTCACTCGGCGGAAGCAGGCCGCGCTCGGCATGGCGCCAGCGCACCAGAGCCTCCAGGCCGACAATGCGCCCGTCGGCCAGGTTCAGCCGCGGCTGGTAGTGCAGCTCCAGTTCATCGCGGCGCAAGGCCCGGCGCAGTTCGCTTTCCAGGTCCGCCAGGCTGCGGGCATTACGGTTGATCCGCTCGTTGAACACATGGAAGGTGCAGCCCTGGCTGCTCTTGGCCTGGCGCATGGCGATGTGCGCATGCCACATCAACGGGTCGGCGCCGCCTTGGGCGCGGGCATGGGCAATGCCCAGGCTGCAGCCGAGCAGCAGGCTTTCGCCGTCGATCCAGTAAGGCTCGGCCAAAGCCTCGACGATCCGATCGGCGATCCACTCGGCACGGTTGGCATCACGACGGGTGTCGATCAACAACGCGAATTCATCGCTGCCCAGGCGCGCCAGCTGATCGCCAGCTTCCAGCTGCTGCTTGAGCCGCGACACCACCTGCAGGATGAGGCGGTCGCCGCCCTGATGGCCGAGTGCATCGTTGACGTGACGGAAGTTGTCCAGGTCCAGGTGGCCAAGCGCAATACCGCGGCCTTCGTTCTCGGCCAGGCGCGCAGTCAGCAGGGCCTGAAAGCCCTGGCGGTTGGCGATGCCGGTGAGGGGGTCTTGTTCGGCCAGGCGCTGCAGGGTGTCGACCAGCACACCGCGCTCACGTACATGGCGCAGGGAGCGGCGCAGGGCGTCGGTATTGAGCTGGTCAAGCACCAGCCAGTCGCTGACGCCGGTAGGCGGTAGCGCAGGCTCATGGTCGAGCAGCAGGATGGTCGGCAAGTCGCAACGCCCCGGCGCCGGCTGCAAGGCCGGTGTCGCCAGGATCACGGCCTGGCGGTCATTGCTGAACAGGCTATCGACCGCTGCCCAGTTCGGCGCGGTCAGCAATACCGCCAGGTCGCCCAGCGGCAGCAGGCACTCGCGCAACAAGGCTGCCCATTCCGGCTCATCAGCCAACAACAGCAAACGCAGAGGTTCGACAGGCGTGGACAAGCGGGCTCCTTAGGGCATGGTCGGTGACACGAGGGAGGTCGGGTATGCTACTGCATAAATGAAAATGATTTTCACTTTTAGACAGATCCCTTGCCCAAGCGCACCGACGCATTTCGACGTGCATCCTGCGCGAAAGTCAGTCATCCAGCAAATCCGATTTTTTCCATGAATAGCATTAGTTTGACTAATGATATGCGTGCAGAAAACGTTGACTCAGACGTCAGACGGTCGCGCCACAACCGCCCTATGCCTGTTAGAATGCGCGGCTATTTTCTGGCGACCCCCGGTTTCTAGCATGTCCCGACTCAATCCCAGGCAACAGGAAGCCCGTGACTACGTCGGCGGCCCTCTTTTGGTGCTCGCCGGTGCAGGCTCCGGCAAGACCAGCGTAATCACGCGCAAGATTGCCCACCTCATCCAGAACTGTGGCATCCGCGCCCAGTACATCGTGGCGATGACCTTCACCAACAAGGCCGCGCGCGAGATGAAAGAGCGGGTCGGCACCCTATTGCGTGCGGGCGAAGGCCGTGGCCTGACGGTGTGCACCTTCCACAACCTGGGCCTGAACATCATCCGCAAGGAGCACGACAAGCTGGGCTACAAGCCAGGCTTCTCGATCTTCGACGAGTCCGACATCAAGGCGCTGCTGTCGGACATCATGCAGAAGGAATACTCCGGCGACGACGGCATCGACGAGATCAAGAACATGATCGGTGCCTGGAAGAACGACCTGATTCTTCCCCCCGAAGCCCTGGAAAAGGCGCGCAACCCGCGCGAGCAGACCGCCGCCATCGTCTACACCCACTACCAGCGCACGCTCAAGGCGTTCAACGCGGTGGACTTCGACGACCTGATCCTGCAACCGGTCAAGCTGTTCCAGGAGCACCCCGAAGTGCTCGAACGCTGGCAGAACCGCGTGCGCTACCTGCTGGTGGACGAATACCAGGACACCAACGCCAGCCAGTACCTGCTGGTGAAGATGCTGATCGGCATGCGCAACCAGTTCACCGTGGTAGGCGACGACGACCAGTCGATCTACGCCTGGCGGGGCGCCCGCCCAGAGAACCTGATGCTGCTCAAGGAGGACTACCCCTCCCTGAAGATCGTCATGCTCGAGCAGAACTACCGCTCGACCAGTCGCATCCTGCGCTGCGCCAACTTGCTGATCGCCAACAACCCGCACGCGTTCGAGAAGCAGCTGTGGAGCGAGATGGGCGTGGGCGACGAGATCCGCGTGATCCGCTGCAAGAACGAGGAAGCCGAGGCCGAACGCGTGGCCATGGAAATCCTCACCCTGCACCTGCGCACCAACCGCCCGTACAGCGACTTCGCCATCCTCTACCGGGGCAACTACCAGGCCAAGCTGATCGAATTGAAGCTGCAGCACCACCAGGTGCCCTATCGCCTGTCGGGCGGCAACAGCTTCTTCGGCCGCCAGGAGGTCAAGGACCTGATGGCCTACCTGCGCCTGCTGGTCAACCCGGACGACGACAACGCCTACCTGCGGGTCATCAACGTGCCGCGCCGCGAGATCGGCTCGACCACCCTGGAAAAGCTCGGCAACTACTCCACCGAGCGCGGCATCTCGATGTACGCCGCCAGCGAGGAGCTGGGCCTGGGCGAACACCTGGACGCCCGCTACACCGAGCGCCTGCAGCGCTTCAAGCACTGGCTCGACGGGGTCCGCCACAAGGTCGCCCTGGAAGACCCGATTGCCGCGCTGCACGAGATGATCCGCGACATCGACTACGAGAACTGGATCCGCCAGCAGACCGCCAGCGACAAGGCCGCGGAGTTCCGCATCAGCAACGTATGGTTCCTGGTCGAAGCACTGAAGAACACCCTCGAGAAGGACGAAGAGGGTGACATGACCATCGAGGACGCCATCGGCAAGCTGGTGTTGCGTGACATGCTCGAGCGTCAGCAGGAAGAGGAAGAAAACGCCGAGGGCGTGCAGATGATGACCTTGCACGCCTCCAAGGGCCTGGAATTCCCTTATGTATTCATCATGGGCATGGAGGAGGAAATCCTCCCCCACCGCTCAAGCATCGAAGCCGACACCATCGAAGAAGAACGCCGCCTGGCCTACGTGGGCATCACCCGCGCGCGCCAGACCCTGGCCTTCACCTTCGCCGCCAAGCGCAAGCAGTACGGCGAAATCATCGACTGCACGCCCAGCCGGTTCCTTGACGAACTGCCGCCGGACGACCTGGCCTGGGAAGGCCTGGACGATGCGCCCGTGGAAGTGAAAGCCGCGCGAGGCAACAACGCCTTGGCCGATATCCGGGCAATGCTCAAACGCTGATCAACCATTACTCTTTAACTTTGCCGCTACCTCCGGGACGCGGCCACCTTTGCTACATCGAGGAAACAACAGTGGAAGCACTGCAGCAGAAGATTCGCGAAGAAGGCATCGTGCTTTCCGATCAGGTTCTCAAAGTCGACGCGTTTCTCAACCACCAGATCGACCCGGCGCTGATGCAGCTGATCGGTGACGAATTCGCCCGCCTGTTCGCCGACGCCGGCGTGACCAAGATTGTCACCATCGAAGCTTCGGGCATCGCCCCGGCAGTGATGACCGGCCTGAAGCTGGGCGTACCGGTGATCTTCGCGCGCAAGCACCAGTCGCTGACCCTGACCGAGAACCTGCTGACTGCCACGGTGTATTCCTTCACCAAGCAGACCGAGAACACCGTGGCCATCTCGCCGCGTCACCTCAACAGCAGCGACCGCGTGCTGGTGATCGACGACTTCCTGGCCAATGGCAAGGCGTCGCAAGCGCTGATCTCGATCATCAAGCAGGCCGGTGCCACCGTGGCCGGCCTGGGGATCGTCATCGAGAAGTCGTTCCAGGGCGGCCGTGCCGAGCTGGACAGCCAGGGCTACCGCGTTGAATCGCTGGCCCGGGTGAAGTCGCTGGAAGGTGGCGTGGTCACTTTCATCGAGTAACCGCGGCGTCTGCTTCGCGGGACAAGCCCGCTCCCACAGGATATCCATGGCTCCTGTGGGAGCGGGCTTGTCCCGCGAATGGGGCTCCACTTTCTTACCGGGTCGCCGCCAATCCAGCAAGCAGCAACCGCTGGTAAAGCTCCTCCTTCAAGCCCTTCGGGTCGTCCAGCTGCATCCGTGCCAGCTGTGCCAGATACCCTTCAGGCCCCGGCGCATCCAGGGCTGCCCTGCCCAGCTCCAGCACCTCGCTCAGCTTGAACTTGCTCTTCAACCAGTTCAGCGCCCGAAACAGATCCTGCTCCTCTGCCGTGAAATCCGTCCCCAGCGGGTATTCCGGGAACAGCCGTGCATGCCGTGCCCGAATGGCTTCCAGCCGCTCAGGCGTGTTGTCAGTGAATCGCCCATCCAGCTCGAAGTCTCTGGCCAACTTGCCGGCCTTCTTGGCCTGCTCGATCAATTCACCCTGAAAACGTGAGTCACTGACCGCCAGCAACCGCGCAATCACCTCGCTGTCCGTCTGCCCGCGCAGGTCGGCGATGCCGTACTCGGTCACCACGATATCGCGCAGGTGCCGGGGAATGGTGCAGTGGCCGTACTGCCAGAACAGGTTGGAACTCATCTCGCCGCCGGCCTCTCGCCAGCTGCGCAGCAGCAGGATCGACCGCCCACCCTCCAGCGCGTGCCCCTGGGCGACGAAGTTGTACTGCCCGCCCACACCACTGAGCACACGCCCATCTTCGAGCTGGTCGGCCACCCCTGCGCCAAGCAGGGTCATGCCGAACACCGTATTGATGAAACGGGCATCGCGGCGCTGACGGCGCTTGAGTTCTTCCTGCCCGTACAGCTCGTTGATGAAGCTGATGCGCGTCATCATGAACTGTGCCCGCTGCTCCAGCGACATGTCGCGCAAGCGCTGGTAGAACGCCTGCGGGCCGAGGAAGAAACCACCGTGCACCAGCACGCCCTGCTCGTCCGCCGGGCGCCGCACCACGCCGGCTTCGACCAGTGCGAGCAGGCCGTTGACGAACATTTCGCTGCAGCCGTACAGGCCCTGGGCGAAGGGCTCCAGCCCACCTTCGCGGGCAATCAGTGCCTGCCACGGGGCTACCTCCAGGTCGTCCAGCAATGCGCGGTAACCCGCATTGTCTGCGTGACGCGCCAGCAGCGCGGCGGCGACGGCATCGCCCATGGCACCAATGCCGATCTGCAGGGTGCCACCGTCGCGCACCAGGGTACTGGCATGCAGGCCGATGCAATGGTCCTGGGTGGTGACCGGCATGTTCGGGGTGGAGAACAGGCGCCGCTGCTCCGCTTCATCGATCAGCAGGTCGAACGCGTCGATCGGCAGTTCCGCGTCGCCGGGCATGTAGGGCAGCTCGGTGTGAACCTGGCCGAGCATGAGGATGGTTTCACCGGCAGCCCGGCGCTTGGCGATCATGGGCTGCAGGTCGAGGGTGATATCGGGGTTGCACGCCAGGCTCAGGTGAACGGGCTTTTCCGGCGTGGCGGCAACCAGCTGGGCGACCAGGTTCAGGCCCTTGGCATTGATGTCGCGGGCCGCGTGACTGTAGTTGCTGCTGACGTAGTCCTGCTGCGCGGATTCGCTGTGCAGCAGGCTGCCGGGCTGCATGAAGAACTGCTCGACGCGGATGTTCGGCGGCAGGCTGTCGTTGCGCAGGTCCGCGAGGTAGTCGAGTTCTTCGTAGTCGGCGAACACGCGTTCGACGAAGGGTTGGAGGAAGCGCCGTTGCAGGCCGTCGCCCAGCGGCGGGCGGCCGAGGCTGAGGGCGGTGTAGATGGTCAGCTGGCGCTCGGGCAGTTCGCGAACCCGTTTGTACAAGGCATTCACGAAGGCGTTGGGTTTGCCTAGGCCCAGGGGCAGGCCCATGTGGATATGGGCTGGCAGGCGCGACAGGACTTGCTCGACTGCCTGATCGATGGAACAGAGATGCATCGGGGCCTCCTGAGTCTTGCGCGGGTTCAGGGGTTGGACACATGGCGGGGCTGGTTTGTTGCCTGTCCCGGCCTTATCGCCGGCAAGCCGGCTCCCACAGGGACTGCACCGCCCTCACGGCCTGCGCTTAACCTGTGGGAGCCGGCTTTC
>NZ_AKJC01000102.1 GCF_000282535.1 Pseudomonas sp. GM84
CCAACCAGGCTGACAACCATGCCCTATCAGACATAGGCACGTTGCAACAAATGTAGGAGCGAGCTTGCTCGCGATGCGCCGCGCGGGCGGCGCTCGATGTCCGCGGCGCTACAAGACCCAAGGCAAGCACTTCCCGCCCCGCAAAAAAAAGCCAGGCATCTGCATGCCTGGCCTTCGTTTCACGACGAACCCTTACTTCTTGGCCACCTTGGTGCTAGCACTCAGGTAGTCGATAAGGATGCGACCGGTCTCCGCCAGGTAGGCGTCGTCTTCCGGTTTGGTGTTCTCATCCTCGGTCGGCAAGGCGTCTTCGTCCTCTTTCTTCAGCTCCTTGAGCGGTTCCTCACCCTTGGCCTTGCGGCGGGTGTTCTCCAGCGCCAGTTGCTTGGCCTCGATCTGGTCGTGACGCGCACGGCGTTCCTGCTCATTGAGGCTGACAGTCTTCTCGTTCATCAGCTTTTGGGTCAACGCCAGACGGTCACGGATGTAGGTGAACTCCGCATCCTTGTCGCTGCGCGCTTCATGCTGCGCCTTGAGCTGCGCCAGGAACGGCCTGAACGGGTCAGCGGCTGGTTTGACCACCGGACGGATGGTGTCCCATGGCATGGCTTCGGGCAGGGCGCTTTCGCCGATTTCCTTGGTGTCGATGATCGACGGGTAGTCGATGTCCGGCAGCACGCCCTGGTGCTGGGTGCTCTGACCGGAAACCCGGTAGAACTTGGCCAGGGTCAGCTTCAGTTCACCATGGTTGAGCGGCTGGATGGTCTGCACGGTGCCTTTGCCGAAGGTCTGGCCACCGATGATCAGCGCGCGGTGGTAATCCTGCATGGCACCGGCGAAGATCTCCGAAGCCGAGGCCGAGAGGCGGTTGACCAGCAGCGCCAGCGGGCCTTTGTAGAAGGCGCCGGGGTTTTCGTCTTCGAGCACGTCGACACGGCCGTCGCTGTTGCGTACCAGCACGGTCGGGCCCTTCTCGATGAACAGGCTGGTCAGCTCGGTGGCTTCCTGCAGGGAACCGCCGCCGTTGTTGCGCAGGTCGATGACCACGCCGTCGACTTTTTCCTTCTGCAGTTCGGTGAGCAGTTTCTTCACGTCGCGCGTGGTGCTCTTGTACTCAGGATCGCCGGCACGGTAGGCCTTGAAGTCCAGGTAGAAGGCCGGAATCTCGATGATGCCCAGCTTGTAGTCGCGGCCATCCTGCTTGAGCTTGAGCACCGACTTCTTCGCCGCCTGCTCTTCGAGCTTGACTGCTTCACGGGTGATGGAAACGATCTTGCTGGTCTGGTCGCTTGGCGCATTGCTCGCCGGGATGATCTCCAGGCGTACCACCGAGCCTTTCGGGCCACGGATCAGCTTGACCACTTCGTCCAGGCGCCAGCCGACCACGTCGACCATTTCCTTGTTGCCCTGGGCCACGCCGATGATCTTGTCGGCCGGGGCCACCTGCTTGGTCTTGGCCGCCGGGCCTGCCGGCACCAGGCGCACGATCTTGACCTGGTCGTTGTCGCTCTGCAGCACCGCACCGATGCCTTCGAGCGACAGGCTCATGTTGATGTCGAAGTTCTCGGCGTTATCCGGCGACAGGTAGTTGGTGTGCGGGTCGTAGGACTGGGCGAAGGTATTGATATAGGCCTGGAAGATATCCTCGGCACGGGTCTGGTCCAGGCGCGCAAGCTGGTTCTTGTAGCGCTTGGTCAAGGTTTCCTGGATGTGCTTGGGCTCTTTGCCCGCGATCTTCTGGCGCAGCACTTCGTCTTTCACGCGCTTGCGCCACAGGTCGTCGAGTTCGGCCTGGTTCTTCATCCACGGCGCGTCCTCGCGATCGATCAGCAAGGTTTCCTTGGTGGTGAAGTCGATCTTGTCGACGCCCTTGTTCAGCTCGGCCAGGGCGAAGTCCAGGCGTTGCTTGACGCGGTCCAGGTAGCGCTTGTAGATGGTGAAGCCAGGGTCGAGATTGCCGCTCTTGAGGAAATCGTCGAACTGCGTCTTCCACTTGTCGAACTCGGCGATGTCGGCCGCGGTGAAGTAGCTGCGCGCGGGGTCGAGCAGCTTGATGTAGCTGTCGTAGATGATCACCGAGCGGGCGTCATCGAGCGGCGGCTTGCTGTAATGGTGGCGCTTGAGCAGCTCCACCACGTTGAGGCTGGCGACGATCTCGTCACGGTCCGGCTGCAGGCTGTCCCACTTGTTGGCGGCCGCCGCATTGCCGCCGAGCGTAAGGCTGCCCAGGCCGATCATCAGGGCCAGGGCGGTGCTTGGGAGGAAATGCTTCATGCTGATTCGACGTGTAGGCAATTGATCACGCATAGTAGGCCGTCTTTTCCGTTGCCGGTTCCATGGAGCCGGACAAATACTGCAAAAAGCCTGGGGCACGCGTTCCCCAGGCTCAGTCATGAATCAACTATGGAGGCACTGTGAAAGCATTGCAAGGCGAAGACGGACATGTGGCCTGGGTCGAGGCCGAACGCCCGGCCTGTGACGCCGGCCAGGTACGCATTCGGGTGGCCGCTGCGGGGCTGAACCGCGCCGATCTGCTGCAGATGAAGGGCCTTTACCCGCCACCCCCCGGCGCCAGCCCGTTCATGGGCCTGGAGTGTGCCGGGGTGATCGAGGAAGTGGGACCGGGCGCCGACTGGCGCGTGGGTGATCGGGTGTGTGCGCTGCTGGCCAGCGGCGCCATGGCCGAGGAAGTGGTGGTGGACGCCCGCCATGTGCTGCCGGTGCCCGAGGGCCTGACCCTGCAGGAAGCGGCGGCATTGCCCGAGGTGTATGCCACGGCGTGGCTGAACATTTTCCAGTTGGGCGCGGTGAAGGCGGGCGAGAAGGTGCTGGTGCACGCCGGCGCCAGTGGCGTGGGCTCGGCGGCGATCCAGCTGTGCAAGGCCTTTGGCAACCCGGTGTATGTCAGCGTGGGCTCGCAGGACCGCCTGGCCTACTGTCAGGACCTGGGCGCGGCCGGTGGCGTGGTGCGTAACGAGAATCTCGACGCGCTCGAAGGCTTTGGCCCGTTCGATGTGATTCTCGACCCGGTGGGTGCCAGCTATGGCCAGCTCAACCTCAAGCTGCTGGCCCGTGATGGCCGCTGGGTCATCATTGGCCTGATGGGTGGGCGCAAGGTCGAACTGGACCTGGCGCAGGTGCTGGGCAAGCGCCTGGAAATCACAGGGTCCACGTTGCGCAACCGTGACGACGGGTTCAAGGCCGAGTTGCTGCGCGAGCTGCAACAGCAGGTGTGGCCGCTGTTCAGCGAAGGGCGTTTGTCGCCGCAGCTGGTCGATACCTACCCGGTCGAGTTTGCCCAGGCGGCGTATGCCGAGCTTGAGAGCAACCAGGTGTCGGGCAAGCTGGTGATGGTGATCGATCCTGGCCTGGTGTAAGCCCTGAAGGCCTTATCGCCGGCAAGCCGGCTCCCACAGGTACCCTGTAGGAGCCGGCTTGCCGGCGATAAGGCCAGACCTGCCAACGCAATACTTCAGGACCAGCTCAAAATCGGCCACCCGTTGATCTCGGCATGCTCGCGCAGCACCGCATCCGGATTCACCACATGCGGGAAGTCCACTTTCAGCAACAACGGCAAGTCATTGCGCGAATCCGAATAGAAACTGGCCCCTTCCAGGTTCTCCTGCTCCTGATCCAGCCACTCCAGCAACCGAGTGACCTTGCCTTCGCGGTAGGTCAGCACCCCATGGGTCTTGCCGGTATACACCCCGTTCACCGCCTCCAGCTCGATCGCCAGGTATTCGTCCACCCCCAGGCGCGCCGCGATCGGCCCGACCAGGTGGGTACCCGAGGCCGAAATGATCAGGATGCGGTCACCACGCTTGCGGTGCTCGGCGATACAGCGGCAGGCATCGCCGTAGATGATCGGCTCGATCACCTCCTCGACCCACGGCTGTACCAGATGCTCGACCTCTTCCAGTGTCCGTCCGGCAATCGGCTCCAGGCTGAAGGCCATGTAGTCCTCCATCTGCAGGTGCCCCTTGCCGTAGGCCTCCATCAGCGCATGGTCGCGGCGCAGGAACTCCTTGCCGTCGACCCAGCCCAGCCGCGCCATCTGCTCGCTCCACAGCGACGCGCAGTCACCGTGGATGAGGGTTTCGTCCAGATCGAAAATTGCCAGTGCCATGTGTTGAATCTCCTTAGGCCACTTCCCGTAGCGCGGTAGGGTCGATCGACAAGGATACCCGCTGGCCGTCCGCATGCAGGTCGGCCGATGAGCGATTGAGCACATCGACCACCAGCTCCACGTCGCGCACCCGTACCCGGTAGCGGATCACGTTGCCGAGCAGGCTGTGGCTGCAGACTTCGCCGTCGAGTTCGCCATTGCGGCCCAGTGTGATCGATTCCGGGCGGATCGCCAGGCGGCTGGCCACCGGGCGCTGCAACAGGCGGCTGGCGCTGTCCGGGTCGAGCAGGTTGTAGTTGCCGATGAAGCCCGCGGCGAACAGGTCGACGGGGGCGGTGTAGAGGGTTTCGGCATCACCGCTCTGGACGATGCGGCCCTGGTTCATCAGGAAGATGCGGTCGGACAGGATCAGCGCTTCTTCCTGGTCGTGGGTGACGAAAATGGTGGTCAGCCCCAGCTCGCGCTGGATGGCGCGGATCTGCTCGCGCAGGTGCTTGCGAATACGTGCATCCAGCGCCGACAGCGGCTCGTCGAGCAGCAGCAGGCGGGGCCGGGTAACCAGCGAGCGGGCCAGGGCCACGCGCTGGCACTGGCCACCAGACAGCTGGTGCGGGTAGCGACCGGCGAAACTGCCCAGCTCGACCAGCTCAAGGGCCTCGCGCACGCGCACCTGGCTCTCCTCGGCTTTGACCTTCTGCATGCGCAGGCCGAAGGCGACATTCTGTTCAACGGTCATGTTGGGGAACAGCGCATAGCTCTGGAACACCATGCCGATGCCACGCTTCTGCGGGCTCAGTGGCACGATGTTCTGGCCATCGAGGAGGATCTGCCCGCCGTCCACCGGCGTCAGCCCGGCGATGCAGCGCAGCAGGGTGGACTTGCCGCAGCCGGACGGGCCGAGCAGGGTGACGAACTCGCCGCGTTCGATCTGGCAGTCGATGTTCTCGAACACCGGAATGCCGGCATAGCCTTTGTGCAGTTTCTGTACGCTGACGAAGCTCATGTCAGGTCTTGTCCTTGTTCAAGCGGTTGGCGACCCAGGTCAGCACCAGCACGAAGGCGAAGTACGAGATCACCAGGGCGCTGTTGAAGTGGCCGCTGCTGTTGCGCATGTTGTTCAGGTACACCTGCAGGGTCTCGTAGCGGGTGCCCACCAGCAGGTTGGCGAACACGAACTCGCCGAACAGGAACGAGAACGACAGCAACAGGGCCACCATCAAGCCCTTGCGCAGGTTCGGCAGCACCACCAGGAACGCGGCCTGCCAGGTGCTGGCACCGAGCAACTGGGCCGCGTCCATCAGGTCGCGCAGGTTGATCGCCTGCAGGTTGTTGGTGATGGCCCGGTACATGAAGGGCAGGGCGATGGTGAAGTAGCAGCCAATGAGGATCCACGGCGTGCCGACCATGGCCATCGGCCCGCTGCCATAGAGCTGCAGCAAGCCAACCGACGACACCACCGGCGGCACCGCGAACGGCAGCAGGATGAGGATGTTCATCAGCGCGTCGAGCCGAGGGAAGTGGTAGTGCACCACGAACAACAGCGGCAGGATCAGCACCACCGACAGCACCAGGGCGCCGACGCACACCAGCAGCGACTGGCCGAACGCCGCGAGAAATCGCGGCTCGCTCCACAGTGCCAGGTACCATTTCAGGGTCAGGCCGCTGGGCAGCAGGCTGGCCGACCAGCTGGTAGCCAGCGAGTAGAGCAGGGTGCCAGCCAGCGGCAGCAGCAGGATCAGGAACAGCAGGTAAACCACCAGCCGGTGGTACAGGGCTGCGGAGCGGGGTTTATAGGAAGACTCAGCGCGCATGGTAGCTTCTCTTCAGCAGCCATTGGTGCACCACGGTAACCAGCGTCATCAACCCCACCAGCACCATGGCCAGCGCGCTGGCCAGGTTCGGGTCGAGGGTGATGTCACCGGCCACCAGGCCGGCGATGCGGATGGGCAGCACGTTGAAATTGCCGGTGGTCAGCGCATACACCGTGGCGTAGGCGCCCAGGGCGTTTGCCAGCAGGATGACGAAGGTGCCCAGCAGTGCCGGGGTCAGCACCGGCAGGCCGATATGCCGCCAGTATTGCCAGTGGCTGGCGCCAAGCAGCGCGGCCGACTCGCGCCAATCTTCGCGCAGGGCGTCGAAGGCCGGGTAGAGCAGCAGCACGCCGAGCGGGATCTGGAAATAGGTGTACACCAGGATCAGCCCGCTCTTGGAATAGATGCTGAAGTCTTCCAGCAGGCCGACCTGCTTGAGCAGCAGGGTCAGCGCGCCGTTGAAGCCGAGCAGGATGATGAAGGCGAAGGCCAGCGGCACGCCGGCGAAGTTGCTGGTCATGTTGGCGAAGGCGCTGACGAAGTCGCGCAGGCGCGAATCCACCTGGCGCAGCGAGTAGGCGCCAAGGGTGGCGATGACGATGCCGAACAGGCTCGACCAGAAACTGATCTCCAGGCTGCGTTGCAGGGCCTGCAGGTAGAACTTCGAGGCGAACACCTTGGTGAAGTTTTGCAGGCCCCAACCGGCGTCCGACTGCACGCTGTTGATCGCCACCCAGGCCAGCGGGGCGATCTGGAAAATGACGAAGAACACGGCGAAAGGCAGCAGGCAGAGCAGGGCCAGGTAACGGCCGCGGGTACTGCTGCTATTGGCTGTAGTCACTTGAGCAGCTCCCGGCACACGGTCTTGTCGTGGGCCGCGCCGAGCAGTTCGCAGATCGTGCCGCACAACTCGGTCTGCAGCGGCTTGGCCACAGGGTCGAGGCTGAAGGCATCGCCGAACACGAACAGCGGCACTTCGCGTTCCTCGGCCAGCAGGCCGTTGTGCGAGCGGTCGTTGTTCATGCCGTGGTCGGCGGTGACCAGCACCTGGTAGCCCTCTTCGAGCCAGCGCGGCAGGTAGTCGGCCAGGAGAATGTCGGCGGTGCGCGCGGCGTTGCGGTACTGGCTGCTGTCCAGGCCGTGGCGATGGCCGGCGTCGTCGATGTTCATCGGGTGCACCAGCAGGAAGTTCGGGGCGTGGCGACGGCGCAGGTATTCGGCGTCGGCCAAGAGGTGCGAGTCGGGGTAGTGGTCGGCCCAGTAGAACAGGCCGTGCTGGATCGGCATTTTCGGCGCGTGGGTGTGGCGGTCGCGCAACGGGTCGAAGGGTGAGCGGTTGTACAGCTCGCTCATCCAGTGATAAGCCGCCGCTGCCGTGCCCAGGTTGGCCTCGCGGGCGTAGTGGAACACGCTGCGCTGGTTGGACAGGCGGTTGACGTTGTTGTGCACGATGCCGCTGTCGATCGGCGGCACGCCGGTGAGGATGCACTCGTACAGCGGGCGCGACAGTGAAGGCAGCTCGCATTCCACACGGTACAGCGCGGCGCGGTCGGCTTCGACATAGGCATGCAGGTGGCCCATGGCGTGGTGGGCTACCTGATGGTTGAGGCCGTCGAGCAGGACCAGGATGACGTTGTGTTGCATGATTGCTCCGCTGGGGTGTCGGTCATTACCGCGTCGTCCCCTTCGCGGGGCAAGCCCGCTCCCACGGGCACAGCACAACATTTAGCCACGGTGCTGTACCTGTGGGAGCGGGCTTGACCCGCGAAAGGGCCGGTTCAGGCACTAGAAAAGCCAGGCCCTTACTCCATCTCGATGATCACTTGCTCCTGCCACATCTGCGGCAGCTTCTTGGAAGTCGCTTCCCACACCTCGGCATTCTTGATCGGCTGCGCGGCCTTGTACTGCTCGTTGGGCAGCAGCTTGGCCTGTACATCGGCCGGCAACGTCAGGTGCTCGGCGCGAATCGGGCGAGCATGTCCCTTGGCCAGGTTGATCTGCCCGGCATCGCTGAAGATGTACTCACGCGCAAGCTTGGCCGCGTTGGGGTTCTTGGCGTACTTGTTGATGATGGTGGTATAGCCGGAAATCACCGAACCGTCGGAAGGGATCAGCACCTCGAAGCGCTTGGGATCGATCTGTTCACGGTAGCTCAGGCCGTTGAAGTCCCACACCACGCCGACTTCCACTTCCCCCTTCTCCAGCGTCTGGATGGTCGGGTTGGCCATCGACAGGCGCTTTTGCTGCGCCAGCTTGGTGAACAGCTGCATGCCTGGGGCGATGTTGCTCTCGTCGCCTTTGTAGGCAATGGCGGCAGCCAGCACGCCGTTGGCGGCCTGGGCAGCGGTGCTGACGTCACCGATGGCGACCTTGTACTTGCCTTTTTCCAGGTCGTGCCAGGTTTTAGGGCGTTCGCCTTCCTTCACCAGATCCTTGTTGATGATGAACGCGATGGTGCCGGTATAGGCCAGTGCCCAGTGGCCGTCCTTGTCCTTGGCCCAGGTGGGCACCTGGTCCCAGGTGCTCGGCTTGTAGGGCTGGCTCACGCCTTTGGTCACGGCGATCGGCCCGAAGGCTGCGCCGACGTCGCCGATGTCGGCACTGGCGTTGTCCTTCTCGGCGTCGAACTTGGCGATTTCCTGGGCCGAGCTCATGTCGGTGTCGGTGTGCTTGAGGCCGTACTTGCTGGCCAGGTCTTCCCAGGTGCCTTTCCAGTTGGCCCAGGCATCGGGCATGCCCACGCTGTTGACTGCGCCTTCCTTGCGGGCGGCGTCTTCCAGGGCCTTGAGGTCGGTGCCTGCGGCCATGGCCGAGGTACACAGGGCGATAGCCGAGCCGAGCAGTGACGCCATGAAGAACTTTTTCATCCGAAGCTCCTTGGGTGAGTGCCTTTAGCGATCGTGTGATGCATGAAATCGTTGTTTGGGAACCGTTGGTCTAGGTCAGCAAACCTTGCGCCAAGGTAGGCCGCTTGCGTGACAGTTTGATGTAGGGGGAGGCCTAGAGCGCTGGCCACGGTTACCTGAAAGTACAGCGTAGACCAGTTCGCACCCTTGAATTTGCGGGCTTGGCGCGCTTCTGGCAGTGGCTTGGCCGAAGCCTCTGTCACAGGATGTTCATCAGCCCTGCCTAGGCTTGCACTATTCTCCAGAGGCCCTGTCGTGGGGCTGGACTAGTCCAGATAGGTAACCCTTGATGCAGTCGACGCCACCGCGTGCGGTAACAGCCATCTGCCATGCCCTGCAGGAGCAGATCGAGCACGGCTTGCTTGCGCCGGGCGGCAAGCTACCCGCCGAACGCAGGCTCAGCGAGGTGTTCGACACCACGCGCATCACCCTGCGCGAAGCATTGGTGCAGCTGGAGGCCCAGGGCCTGATCTACCGAGAGGAGCGGCGCGGCTGGTTCGTCGCGCCGCAACGGCTGACCTACGACCTGATCGAGCGTAGCCACTTTCATGCAATGGTGCGGGACCAAGGCCGGCAACCTACTACCGAACTGTTGTCGGCCCGCCTGCAGCCGGCCCCGGCGGCCATCTGCGCACGCCTGCACCTGCCGGCGTTGTCCAGCGTGGTGCGGATATGCCGATTGCGGCGGATCGATGGGCGGGCGGTGCTGTATGCCGAGCATTACCTCAACCCGCAGTATTTCCCGGGCATTCTCGAACAGGAGCTGGCGCAGTCGCTGACCGAGATCTATGGGCGGGTGTATGGCATCGAATATGGGCAGGTGCGCTTCGAGATCTTGCCCACCGCCTTGCCGGTGGACGCGGCGGCGGCGCTGAAGGTGTCTGCGGGCAGCCCTGGGCTGCATATCACCCGGGTCAACAGTGACCAGCATGGGCACCTGATCGACTGTGACCTGGAGTATTGGCGGCATGATGCGATCTGCATCCGCGCGCAGGCTGGATAGGGCGTGAACCCCATCGCCGGCAAGCCGGCTCCCACAAGGAATGTGGGGTGCCTGTGGGATACCTGTGGGAGCCGGCTTGCCGGCGATGAGGCCCTAACGGGAGGACCCGGACTCCGTCATCCCCCCACCCCCAGCCGTCACCACCTGCACCGATAGCCGCGGCGTCGCCAGGTCCAACCCTGCTTCGTCGAGCTGGCGCTTCAGCGCCAGGTTGAACGCCCGCGACACTTCCCACTGCTTGATCGGCGCCGTCTTGAAGCGCGCGCGCAGGATGGCCGACCCCGACTCGAAGCTCTCCACCCCCTGCAACTCCAGCGGCGACCAGATATTGCGGCGCATCAGCGGGTCGTTGCGCAGTTTCTGCCCCACTTCCCGTATCAGCGTGATGGCCTGGTCGATGTTCATGCTGTGCGGGATCGCCACGCGGAAGATCGCATAGCCGAACTCGCGCGAGTAGTTCTTGATGCTCTTGATCTCGCTGAACGGAATGGTGTGCACGATGCCGTCGATGTCGCGCAGGCGCACGGTGCGGATGGTCAGGCCTTCGACCGTGCCCAGGTGGCCGCCGACATCGACGTAGTCATCGATGGCCAGCGAGTCCTCGATGATGATGAACAGCCCTGTGATCAGGTCGGCCACCAGCGACTGCGCACCAAAACCGATGGCCAGGCCGATCACACCGGCACCGGCCAGCAACGGCGTGACGTTCATGCCCATGTTGGCCAGGGCGACGATCACCGCGATGATGAAAATGGCCACGAACATCACGTTGCGAATCAGCGGCATCATGGTTTGCGCGCGGGCGTTGGCAAGACCCCGGCGCGAACGCACCAGGGCGTGGTGCACCGCCGTGTCGGCCAGGATCCACACCAGCCAGGCGGCGATCAACGTCCCGGCAAGCCCCGCCAGGCGCATGCTGACTTCGTGGCCTTCGCCCTCGGCGAAGCCGATCATCGACAGGCCCCACACCCGCAGCCCCAGCTCGATGAACACCAGCCAGATGCCCAGGTGCAGCAGGGCGTAGGCGAAGTTGCGCAGGCGTTCGGTGTAGACCGCCTGGCGCTTGTTGGCGCGCTTGGGGTTGGCGGCGTGACGACGGACCAGGCCGTTGAGCACCATGCTCACCACCACCAGCACCGTGCACATCAGTGATTGTCGCAAGGCGGTGCTGGTGTCGCCGGCGGAAACGAACGTGGCGATCAGCGAAATCGCCACCAGAATCAGCGGCGGCACGAACCAGAAACTGCCCAGCAGTTCGATGGTGTCGCTCAGGGTGCGTCGGGTCAGGCGACGGTCCAGGGGCTGGTTGCGGATCAGGTGAGCGATCGGCCTTCTGAAGCGCAGGATGAACAGGCCCGTGCACAGTGCGGCGATGATGTTGGCAAGGGTGGCCAGGGAATGCGCCAGGTGCGTGCCGAGGGCGACGGTCAGGCGTGGGTCGCTCATGGCTTCGCCAAAGGCGGCGAAGCTGCCGATCAGCCACAGCGGGCGGAAGGCTTGGTGACGCAGGATATGCAGGGCACGGTGACGATGCGGGCCGTCGAGCAAGGAGAAGGCGATCACGCAGATGGCCGAGAAGCAGGTGCCTACCACCAGTGCATAGGCCAGCACCATGGCCATCGATTTGCCAAGCGAGGAGGGCAGGGCAAAGCTCAGGTACACCGTGAACACCAGCGCCACCAGCCACGGCCCGAGCTTGCGCAGGGCGAAGCGCACCAGGTCCCAGGTGCGTGGGTGCTGGGGCAGCTCCTCGGTCAAGCCGAAGCGCACCCGCACCCGGTGGCCGATCCAGTTGAAGGCATAGGCCAGCAGGCTCCAGACGGCGATGATCGCGGCAAAGCCGAACAGTATCGCCGGCCACTCGCGCACGGGCACCATCAGCTCGGTCAGTTCTGTCTGGGCCTGGTCGATTTCCAGCGCCCATCGGTTGAACGGGCTGGCCTCGCCGCTGAACTGCTTCTCCAGGTCGTGCAAGGCACCACCGATCAGGCCCAGTACGCCCTGTTCGGCGGCGGGTTGCGACTGCTTGGTGGCATCGCGCAGCTTCTTCAGGTCGGCCAGCAGCTTGGCGCGTTGCTGGTCGTTCTCCAGGTTCTTGATAACCTCGTCCAGCGACTTGCCCAGTGGCTCGGTCGCCTCGGGCTGGGCTGGCGCTTTCGAGCCGAGCAGGCCGGGCAGGCCCGCCGCCTGGGCCGGGGAAACGAAGAGAAACAGCAGCAGGGCAAGGCAACGCAGGAGGGCAGGCACCGGGAAATCAACCTCAGGTCAAACGATTGACCGAGTGTAGAGGTTTATGTGGGGAGTTTCTCCAGGATCTTCCAGCAGGTCAGGCCGAAGATGCCCAGTGTGCCGATCCACATCATGAAGACGCCGACATTGCGCTCGCGCATGCTGAAACCGATGGTCAGCAGCATCAGGAACAGGAACACCGGTATGAACAGGGACAAGAACGGGGACATGGACAGCAAACCTTATGGCATGGGGGCATGCGTTAAGCATAGCGGGTTGAAGGGGGGCGGGGATTGATCCTGGGCAGGTGTAGTGCCTGTGCCGGCCTTTTCGCGGGACAAGCCCGCTCCCACAGGTCCGACGCAGATCCTGTGGGAGCGGGCTTGTCCCGCGAAGAGGCCGGCACTGACAACATCAATCTCAGGGCAATTCGCGGCTGCGATAGAACGCCGTCAACACCTTCACCAGGTGCGCCAGGTCCTGGCTGCCACACAACTCGCGAATCGAGTGCATGGCAAAGGTCGGCAGGCCGATATCCACGGTACGCACGCCCAGGTGGCTGGCGGTGATCGGGCCGATGGTCGAACCGCAACCCATGTCGCTGCGCACCACGAAGCTCTGCACCGGCACTTCTTCGGCCATGCACAGGTGGCGGAAGAACCCCGCTGTTTCGCTGTTGGTGGCGTAACGCTGGTTGTTGTTGACCTTGATCACCGGCCCGGCGTTGAGCTTGGGCCCGTGGTTGCCGTCATGCTTGTCGGCGTAGTTGGGGTGTACGCCGTGGGCGTTGTCGGCCGAGACCATCAGCGAGCGCTGGATAGTGCGCACATAGGCGTCGCCCTCCGGCAGCAGGCGCTGCAGGGTCTGTTCCAGCATCGGGCCGTCGGCGCCACAGGCCGAACAGCTGCCCACTTCCTCGTGGTCGTTGCACACCAGCACACAGGTTTCGTCACTGTCGGCCGCCAGCAGCGCCTGCAGGCCGGCATAGCACGACAGCAGGTTGTCCAGGCGGGCACCGGCGATGAAGTCGCCGTTCAGGCCGATCAGCGCGGCATCCTGGGTGTCGTAGAAACTCAGTTCGTAGTCCAGCACCACATCGGCGTTGAGGTCGTGCTCGCGGGCCAGCTGCTCGGTGAGCAGGGCGCGGAAGTCGATGCGCTCGTCACCGGCCACCTGGGCAAGGATCGGCGGCAGTTCGGTCTGCGGATTGATCTGCCAGCCTTCGTTGGCGGTGCGGTTGAGGTGGATGGCCAGGTTGGGAATGACCGCGATCGGCAGCTTGAAGTCGATCAGCTGGCTTTCCACCTTGCCGTCACGGCGGAAGGTGACACGCCCGGCCAGCGACAGGTCGCGGTCGAACCACGGTGCCAGCAGGGCGCCGCCGTAGACTTCCACGCCCAGTTGCAGGAAGCCCTGGCGCTGCAGCTCAGGCTGCGGCTTGACCCGCAGGCACGGGCTGTCGGTGTGCGCGCCGACCATGCGGATGCCGTTCAGCAGGGGCGCTTGCTTGCCCAGCTTGATGGCGATGATCGAGGAATCGTTGCGGGTAACGTAGTAGCGACCGCCAGGCACCGTGGCCCAGCTGTCACGCTCATCCAGGCGCTGGTAACCGGCAGCCTCGAGGCGCTGGGCCAGGCTGGCGGTGGCATGGAAGGGCGTCGGGGAGGCCTTAAGAAAATCAATCAGGCCGGTATTCAGTGCTTCGCGCATAGCTCACTCCAGACAGCAGTGGCGCGAGTTTAACGCAGATAGATCACAAATTGTGTCGACCCCATCGCCGGCAAGCCGGCTCCCACAGATCCCCCACGGTTTTCCATGTCTGTGGGAGCCGGCTTGCCGGCGATGAGGCCAGGACAGCCAACACACAGACTCAGAACGGTGCCGCACACTCGAACTTCAACCGCTCGCCGGTAACCGGGTGGGTAAAGCTCAGCATCGAAGCATGCAGGCACAACCGTTCATGCGCCGCCAACGCCTCAGGGTTGGCATACAGCCGGTCGCCCAGCAGCGGATGCCCGATCGACAGCATATGCACGCGCAGCTGGTGCGAGCGCCCGGTGATGGGCGTCAGTTCGACGCGGCAGTGGTCGCCACAGCGCTCGACGATGCGCCAGAAGGTCAAGGCATGCTTGCCCAGCTCATGGTCCACCACATGGCGTGGCTTGGTAGGCGGGTCGTAGCGCAGCGGCAGGTCGATACTGCCGCTGTCCAGCGCCGGCTGGCCCCAGCACAGGGCGGTGTAGGCCTTCTCGGTCTCGCGATCGTGGAACTGGCGCGACAGCTCGCGGTGGCTGTCGGCATCACGGGCCAGCAGGATGATCCCGGAGGTTTCCCAGTCCAGGCGATGAACGATCAGCGCGTCGGGGTAGCCGTTTTCCTGCAGGCGGGTGATCAGGCAGTCCTTGTTGTCGTCGGCACGGCCTGGCACCGACAGCAGCAGGGTCGGCTTGTTGACCACCAGGATGGCGGCGTCTTCATGGAGGATCTGCACGTTCGACAGCGGCATTGCATGTTCTCGGTTAAATCGGGGAAAACCATTGGGGCCGCCTTGCAGCCCCAATGATCAAAGCCAGAACGCTGAATCAGCGATCAGGCAAGGTGATGTTCAGTTCCAGAATCGAGCAGCTACCCTGGTTTTCCAGCTCGATGTGCACGTCATCGTTGCCGATGTTCACATACTTGCGGATCACTTCGAGCAGTTCTTTCTGCAGGGCCGGCAGGTAGTCCGGCTCGCTGCGCTGGCCGCGCTCATGCGCCACGATGATCTGTAGACGCTCTTTCGCCACCGACGCGCTGGTCTGTTTCTGTCTGCCACGAAAGAAGTCAAAAAGGTTCATGGTTTACTTGCCTCCAAACAGGCGCGCGAAGAATCCTTGCTTCGGCACTTCGATGAAACGCAGGGGTTTCTCTTTGCCCAGGAGGCGGTCGACGGTGTCGCTGTACGCCTGGCCAGCATCGCTCTGGTCGTCGAGGATGACCGGAATGCCCTGGTTGGAAGCCTTGAGAACCGCCTGAGACTCGGGAATCACACCCTTGAGCTTGATCGCCAGGATCTCTTCGACGTCGGCGATGCTGAGCATTTCGCCCTTTTCGACGCGCTCGGGGTGGTAGCGGGTGATCAGCAGGTGTTCCTTGATCGGCTCCTCGCCGTTCTCGGAGCGGCGCGACTTGCTCGACAGAATGCCCAGCATGCGGTCGGAGTCACGTACCGACGATACTTCCGGGTTGGTCACGACAATGGCTTCGTCGGCGAAGTACATCGCCAGGTGCGCGCCCTTCTCGATACCGGCCGGCGAGTCGCAAATGACGTATTCGAAGGTTTCCTTCAGCTCCATCAGTACTTTTTCGACGCCTTCCTGGGTCAGCGCATCCTTGTCGCGGGTCTGGCTGGCGGCCAGCACGAACAGGTTCTCGAGGCGCTTGTCCTTGATCAGGGCCTGTTGCAGATTGGCTTCACCGTTGACCACGTTGACGAAGTCGTACACCACGCGACGTTCGCAACCCATGATCAGGTCGAGGTTACGCAGGCCCACGTCGAAGTCGACGATGACTGTCTTGTGGCCGCGCAGTGCGAGGCCGGTGCCGATGGCGGCGCTGGTGGTGGTCTTGCCCACACCCCCCTTGCCGGAAGTAACGACGAGAATCTTGGCCAAGGTGTTTCACCCCTAAATTAAGTCGGGACGCGTGTCCCAGCAAAAATGCAAAAAAACGGCAACGAGTAAAAAAGTTGCTCTAAAAATGACGGCAAGTATCCGTTAAAGACGGGTGATGTTCAACACGTCACCGGACAGGCTGACTTGCACGCCGGAACCCCACAGCGGGTCGCGGCGCAGGTCTTCGCAGACCTTGTACTGGCCAGCGATGGAGACCATTTCGGCGGTCATCTGCTGACAGAAGATGCGTGCCTTGGTATTGCCTTTGATGCCGGCCAGGGCGCGGCCGCGCATGGCGCCGTACACATGGATGTTGCCATCGGCGAGAAGTTCCGCGCCTGGGCTGACGGAGCCTGTGACCACCAGGTCGCCGCCCTGGGCGTAGATCTGCTGGCCGCCGCGCACCGGCGAGGTGATGATCCGGGTAGGACGGATTTCAGGCTCGGCAGCGGGAGGCGGCGCAGGGGCCGGGGCCGGTTCGGGCTTCTTCACCTCGGGCTCGGGCTCCAGCGGCCGCTCGCGGGCACCGGAAGGCGGCAGCACGGGCAGGTCGATGGCGATCGCCGCGGCGATGTCCTCGATGCGGTTGGCGCGGATGGCCAGGGTGCGCAGGCCGTGGTGGCGACAGATGCGCATCAGCCCGGGCAGGTCGATGGCGCCTTCGTCGGCCGGCAACTTGTCCAGGGCCAGCACCAGTGGCGTGTTGCTGAAGAAGTTCGGTGCCTGGGCCACTTTCGCCGCCAGTTGGCGGTCGAGGGCTTGCAGGTCGTTGCGCCCCAGTTCCAGCACAGTGATGGCGAGCATGCTGCCCTTGAGCTGGAACACGGAGGCGGTGTCGGGTGTGTGGTTTGGGCTCATGGTCTGCATAGACGGCAAGTTGCGAAAAAAGTGCCCTGACTTATAACGATAAGACCGGTTGGCCGCAACCGGCGCGGATCCGATGTAGAATGCTCAGCCTTTGTCCTACCGGAAGCTTCAATGGAACGCCCGCGTTTTCGTCCCTATTTCCTTCACCCACGGTTCTGGGGCCTGTGGCTTGGCCTGGGCCTGCTGTGGCTGGTGGTGCAGCTGCCG
>NZ_AKJC01000103.1 GCF_000282535.1 Pseudomonas sp. GM84
AAGCCGGCTCCCACAGTTGGATCACTGGCCTTGAACGCTGTAAAGCCCCTGTGGGAGCCGGCTTGCCGGCGATGAGGCCAGTCGAGTTCTACCTGCCCTCGACCAGCCACTGCGGAATCCGCCGCTCCAGGTAGTAAGCCGGATTGCGCAGGCTGCCCTCGACAAACCCCACGTGCCCACCGCGGGCATGCAGTTCGAAATGCGTCTGAGGTGCCAGCTCGCTGACCGTGGGCAGGCTGTGGCCGGATACGAAAGGGTCATCGACGGCGTGGATGATCAGCGTTGGCGTGCGGTTCTCCCCCAGGTAATAACGGCTCGATGACCGGCGATAGTAGTCGTGGGCATCGCTGAAACCGTTGAGCGGTGCGGTGACCTTGCCGTCGAAGTCCCAAAAGGTACGCAAGTTGCGCAACGGCCCCAGGCGGTCGAGTGCAGCCAGGCCCTCATGATGCCCCTGCGCTCGGAAGTGCTGCTGCTTCGACTGCACATACGCCATCATCTCGCGCATGAAATGGGCCTGATAGACCTTGGAAAAACCTTGCCCGATACGGTCGGCGCACTGGTCGAGGCGAAAGGGCACCGAAACCGCCACCGCCGCTTCCAGCTGGCTGGCACAACCGCTTTCGCCCAAGTATTTGAGCAGTACATTGCCGCCCAGCGAATAACCCACGGCATACAGCGGTGCCAATGGACGTTCGGCGCGCAGGTGGGCGACCACCTCGGCCAGGTCCTCGCTGGCGCCGGAATGGTAGCTGCGGGCCAGCAGGTTGGGCTCGCCCGAGCAGCCGCGCCAGTTCACCGCCACGCTGGCCCAGCCACGCGCCTGCAGCGCCTGCTGCAAGCCTTTGACATAGGGTGAGTGGGACGAGCCGGTCAGGCCATGCAGCACCAGCACCAGCGGCGCATCGGCCAGGTGCGGGCCATGCCAGTCGAGGTCGAGGAAGTCGCCATCGGCCAGCCACAGGCGCTCGCGGTTGCGCTCGAGCGCGGGCAGCTTTCGCCACAGCGGGCCCCACAGGGTCTGCAAGTGGGGGTTGGACAGGCCGATGGCCGGGCGGAAGGTGGCAGTGAGACTGGGCATGCTGGGCGACTCGTGTTGTGCCTGCCTAGAGTGCCATGAAACCTCACCGCCGTATCTGCGCTATTGGTCGGTTGAGCTCCGCTGCCACAGCGCGTAGTGCACCTGGCCGGTCTTCTTCTCGCGGTGCAGGCGCCAGTTGCCCGGCAGTTGCAGGGTCGACGGGGCCGCTTCGCTTTCGGTGTAGATCCAGGCCTGGTCGCGCAGCCACTGGTTCTGCTCCAGCAGGTTGCAGACATTGGCCAGCAGGTCCTGGTGGAACGGCGGGTCGAGGAACACCAGGTCGAACTGCTGCTTGGCCGGGCCTTGCAGGTAGCGCAGGGCGTCGGTCTGCAGGATCTGCCCGCGCGGGCAGCGCAGGAGTTCCAGGTTGTTCTTCAGGTTACCGATCGCTGCCGGGTTGCTGTCCAGCGCCACGGCATCCTCGGCGCCGCGGGACAATGCCTCGAGCACCAGGGCGCCGCTGCCGGTGAAGGCATCCAGCACCCGGGCGCCTTCGATATGAGGCGCCAGCCAGTTGAACAGGGTTTCGCGCACGCGGTCGGGCGTTGGCCGCAGGCCTTCGCCTTCCGGTACCGCCAGACGGCGGCTGCGCCATTCGCCGGCGATGATGCGCAGGTGACCCTGGCCCTTGCTTTGGCCCGATTGGGGGCGGGCGGGAGGGTTGGATCTAGGCATTAGTGCTCCGGTACGCCGAGCGCTTGCTCGGCAGGTTTGTCAGTGGGGGCTGGCAGCGGTTTCTGCTGCACGCTTGGGCCAACGGTGACGATCACCAGCTTGTCGGCTGCCAGGTGTTTGTTCATGGCTGTCTTGACCTGCTCGACCGTGAGCGCCTGGGACTGCTGCATGAAGTCCTCCAGCCAGGTCAGCGGCAGGTTGTAGAAGCCGATGGCGCCCAGTTGGCCGACGATGCTCGCATTGCTGGCGTTGGACAGCGGGAAGCTGCCCGCCAGTTCGCGCTTGGCGTCGTCCAGCTCCTGCTGGGTCGGACCGCTTTTCAGGTAATCGGCAAGAATATCTTCAACCAGCTTGAGCGTACCTTCGCTGAGCTCGGCACGGGTCTGCAGGTTGATCATGAACGGGCCGCGCACCTGCATCGGGCTGAATACCGAGTACACGCCATAGGTCAGGCCGCGTTTTTCCCGTACTTCACTCATCAAGCGCGTGCCGAAGGCGCCGCCACCGAGAATCTGGTTGCCCAGCGACAGGGCTGGCCAGTCCGGGTCCTGGCGGTCGATGCCGAGCTCGGCGAGCATCAGGTGCGTCTGCTTGCTCGGGAAGTCGATGTGGGTGATGCCTGCCTTGGGCGCTACCGGTTGGGCCGGTGCCGCCAGTGCCGGGCCTTTCGGCAGGGCGGCGGATACCTGGGCGGCAACGGCTTCGGCTTCCTCGCGGCTGAGGTCGCCGACCAGGGCGATCACGGCGTTGCCGGCAGCATAAGCCTTGGCGTGGAAGGCGCGCAGTTGCTCCAGGGTGATGCCCGGGATGCTCTCGGCAGTGCCATCGCTGGGCTGGCCGTAGGGGTGGTCGCCGTAGAGCTTGGCGAACAGGGCCTTGCCACCGATCTTGCCGGGGTTCTGCTTTTCATACTCGAAGCCGGCCAGCAGCTGGTTCTTGATGCGTTTGAGCGCGTCTTCCGGGAAGGTCGGCTGGCCGGCCACCTCGGCGAACAGCTTCAGCGCGGGCTCGCGTTTGTCCTTGGCGCTCAGGCTGCGCAGCGAGGCCACGGCCATGTCGCGGTAGGACCCGTTGCCAAAGTCCGCGCCGAGGCCCTCGAAGCCTTCGGCAATGGCGGTCACATCCTTGCCGGCCACGCCCTCGTTGAGCATGGCGTTGGTCAGGCTGGCCAGGCCGGGCGTCTTGCCGTCCTGGCTGCTGCCTGCGGCGAAGGTCACGCGCAGGTCGAACATCGGCAGCTCGCGGGCCTCGACGAACAGCACCCGGGCGCCTTCGGCGGTGGTCCAGTTCTGGATGTTCAGCTGGCGCCGGCTCGGTGCCTTGCCGTCCAGTTCGGCCAGCGATTGCAGGGTGTTGGCCGAGCGGGCGGCACTGCTGTCGGCCTCGGAGTGAGCCGGGCGCACCAGGACGGCGGCCACTGTCACCACCAGCGCGATGATGCCCGCGCCGATCAGGGTGTAACGTGGTGCGCTGCGATCACTCATGAGCGGACTCCTCGGGCAGTACATGGGCAACGCTCAGGCGTTCGCGGGTGAAGTAGGTGCGTGCAGCGTTCTGGATATCCTCGGGGGTGACGCGCTTGAGTTCGTCCAGCTCGCTGTCGATCAACTTCCAGGACAGGCCAACGGTTTCCAGCTGGCCAATGGTCGTGGCCTGGCTGCTGATCGAGTCACGGTCGTAGACCAGGCCGGCAATCACCTGTGCGCGCACGCGCTCCAGCTCTTCGGCGCTGGGCGGGGTGGTCTTGAGTTCGTCGAGCAGCTGCCAGACGCCTTTTTCCACATCGGCCAGGGTTTTCTGCTTCTGCACGTTCGGCGTGGCCGAGATCAGGAACAGGCTGTCGCCGCGGGTAAAGGCGTTGTAGCTGGACGAGGCGCCGGCCACCAGTTCTTGACCACGTTCCAGGCGCGCCGGCAGGCGGGCGCTGTAGCCGCCGTCGAGCAACGCCGAGATCAGCCGCAGGGCGTGCACGGTGCGTGGGTCCTTGGCAGTGGCCAGGCCGGGTACGTTGAAGCCGTAGATCAGGCTCGGCAGCTGGGTGCGCACGTGCAGGCTCAGCTGGCGCAAGCCCGGTTCGGCAAGCTCGAGCGGCAGCTTGGCCGGCGGCACGCTGCGTTTGGGGATGGCGCCGAAGTACTTCTGTGCCAGGCCCTTGACTTCATCGGCGGTGACGTCGCCGACCACCACCAGGGT
Organism: Pseudomonas sp. GM84; assembly: GCF_000282535.1. Lineage (GTDB taxonomy): Bacteria > Pseudomonadota > Gammaproteobacteria > Pseudomonadales > Pseudomonadaceae > Aquipseudomonas. The sequence continues at coordinate 3,950 of NZ_AKJC01000103.1, forward strand.
GGCATTGTTCGGTGCGTACCAGGACTCGTACCAGTGGCGCAGCTCCTCGACCTTCATCCGTTCGAGGTCAGCCATCCAGCCGATGGTCGGTGTGTGGTACCCACTGGCCGGGTAGGCCATGGCGCGGAACAGCTCGAAGGCTTTCGAGCTGGGCTGATCGTCGGTGCGCAGGCGGCGCTCTTCCTTGATCACTTCGATTTCCCGGGCGAACTCGTCAGCCGGCAGGCGCAGGCTGGCCAGGCGGTCGGCCTCCAGCTCGAAGGCCACCGGCAGGCGGTCACGGGCCAGGACCTGGTAGTAGGCGGTGTAGTCGTCGCTGGTAAAGGCGTTCTCTTCCGCGCCAAGGTCACGCAGGATGCGCGAGGCCTCGCCGGGACCGATCTTGGCGCTACCCTTGAACATCATGTGCTCGAGCGCGTGGGACAAGCCGGTCTGGCCCGGCGTCTCGTAGCTGGAGCCGACCTTGTACCAGATCTGCGAAACCACCACCGGCGCGCGGTGATCCTCTCGCACGACCACTTTGAGGCCGTTGTCGAGGATGAACTCGTGGGTGGGTTGCACATCGGCGGCGAAAGCCATGAGTGGCAGGCAGAGCGTGCTGAGCAGCAGGCCAGCGGCGCGGCGGGCTAGAGCATTCATAAGGTGTTTAACCTGTTCGGCGGCCCGCAGGGTTTAGCGTCGGCGGGCCAGGAGGTGCTAGGATACTGATCCGGTTGCCTGGCGACCATGCCTGTCGCCGTTCTGGCCCCCAGGCCCATTTAGACAAAACATTGCGCATGAACCAGCCGGATTCAAAATAGTCTGTTCTGCGTTTAGAGAATTCCCGATGCGCCACTGCTGGCCCATCGCTACCCTGAGATAGCCGTCTTCCATGTTTGGTTCCAACGACGACAAAAAAGCGCCGGCCGAGGCTGGCGAGAAAAAAGGCCTGTTCAGCTGGTTTCGCAAGAAGCCGCAGCAACCTGTCGCCGAACAGCCACAAACGCCTGAAGCTCAAGCTGCCGAGCCGGTAGCCGCGCAGCCCGCCGTCGAGCTGCCTGAAGCCGCTCCGGCAGCGCCGGCGGCTGCCGAAGCCCCTGCTGTTCCTGCTGCCCCTGAGGCGCCGCGCACAGTGCAGTATGAGCCGATAGCGGCCCCTGAGCCTGTGCCAGTCACTGTCCCTGCGCCAGCCGCCATTCCTGAGCCTGTACATCAGGCCCCTGTGGAAGCGGACTTGCCCGCGAATGCGGAGCCTGCCCCAGCACAGGTCGAAAGTCCGCCGCCGGTCGTTGCAGCCCCTGAAATCCCGGTTGCTCGCCCCGTTGAGCCGCCCGTCAGCAACCTGGTCCTGCCCGTTGCCGAAGAGCCTGTCGCCCTGGTCCCTGACCTCGAGCCCAAGGCTCCTCCGGCGATTCCTGAGCGCCCGGCGCCAGAGCCCGTCGCTACCGTAGCTGCGGCCCCGGCAGTCGTAGAGCCTGTAGTCGCGTCTTCAGCCGTCATCGAGCCTGAGCCGGCTCCGGTGGTCGCTGCCCCTGCCGCCACCGAACAGTCCAAGCCCGGCTTCTTCGCGCGCCTCAAGCAAGGCCTGTCGAAGACCAGCGCCAGTATCGGCGAGGGCATGGCCAGCCTGTTCCTGGGCAAGAAGGTCATCGATGACGACCTGCTCGACGAGATCGAAACCCGCCTGCTGACCGCCGATGTCGGCGTGGAAGCCACCTCGGCCATCGTCCAGAACCTGACCCAGAAGGTCGCCCGCAAGCAGCTCGCCGATGCCGACGCCCTGTACAAGTCGCTGCAGGAAGAACTGGCCGCGCTGCTGCGCCCGGTCGAGCAGCCGCTGAAGGTCGAAGCGCAGAACAAGCCTTACGTGATCCTCGTGGTCGGCGTGAACGGCGCCGGCAAGACCACCACCATCGGCAAGCTGGCCAAGAAACTGCAGCTCGAAGGCAAGAAGGTCATGCTGGCCGCTGGCGACACTTTCCGTGCCGCCGCTGTCGAGCAGCTGCAGGTGTGGGGCGAGCGCAACCAGATCCCGGTGATCGCCCAGCACACCGGTGCCGACTCCGCTTCGGTGATCTTCGACGCCGTACAAGCCGCCAAGGCCCGTGGCGTCGATGTGCTGATCGCTGACACCGCCGGCCGCCTGCACACCAAGGACAACCTGATGGAAGAGCTGAAAAAGGTCCGTCGGGTCATTGGCAAGCTCGATGCCGAGGCACCGCACGAGGTGTTGCTGGTGCTCGACGCCGGTACCGGACAGAACGCCATCAGCCAGGCCAAGTACTTCAACCAGAGCGTCGAACTGACCGGCCTGGCCCTGACCAAGCTGGACGGCACTGCCAAGGGTGGAGTGATCTTCGCCCTGGCCAAGCAGTTCAACATCCCGATCCGTTTCATCGGTGTCGGTGAGGGGATCGACGACCTGCGCACCTTCGAAGCCGAGCCGTTCGTCAAGGCTCTGTTCGCCGAGCGAGAGCACCCATGATCCGATTCGAACAGGTTGCCAAGCGCTATCCCAACGGCCATGTCGGCTTGCATGAGCTGAGTTTCCGGGCGCGCCGGGGCGAATTCCTGTTCGTCACCGGCCATTCCGGCGCCGGCAAGAGCACCTTGCTGCGCCTGCTGCTGGCCATGGAACGCCCGACCAGCGGTAAATTGCTGCTGGCAGGGCAGGACCTGGGGCAGATCAGCAATGCACAGATCCCGTTCCTGCGCCGACAGATCGGGGTGGTGTTTCAGAACCATCAGCTGCTGTTCGACCGCACGGTGTTCAACAACATCGCCTTGCCGCTGCAGATTCTCGGCTTGTCCAAGGCCGAGATCACCAAGCGGGTGGATTCGGCGCTGGAGCGTGTATCGCTGGTCGACAAGGGCGATCTGTTCCCGGCCGACCTGTCCACCGGCCAGCAGCAGCGGGTCGGTATCGCCCGTGCCATCGTCCACCAGCCAGCCTTGCTGCTGGCCGACGAACCCACCGGTAACCTTGACCCGCGCCTGGCCGCGGAAATCATGGGCGTGTTCGAAGACATCAACCGTCTGGGTACCACGGTATTGATTGCCAGCCACGACCTGGCACTGATCGCGCGCATGCGCCACCGCATGCTGACCTTGCAGCGCGGCCGTCTGATCGGCGATGGGGAGGCCGGGCAATGAGCAATGCACGTACACCAAAGGTTTCCGAACGGGTCGCACCGAAACCTGCCGACCCGCAGCCTGCGAAGAACAAGCGCGGCGAACATGACGATGATGGCCCGGACTTCCGCACCCTGTTGCACGCCTGGCTGGAAAGCCACCGTGCCAGCCTGGCCGACAGCCTGCGCCGCCTGGGCAAGCAGCCGATCGGCAGCTTTTTCACCTGCCTGGTGATGGCCGTGGCCTTGAGCATGCCCATGGGGCTGTCGCTGCTGCTGAAAAACGTCGAGAAGCTCGGCGGCTCCTGGCAGCGCGCGGCGCAGATCTCGCTGTACCTGAAGCTCGATGCGGGCAGCAAGGAAGGCGAGGCCCTGCGCGACGAGATCAAAGGCATGCCGGGCGTGGCAGATGCCCAGTACGTCAGCCGCGAGCAGGCGCTCGAAGAATTCCAGCAGCAATCCGGGCTGGGTGAGGCATTGCGCGAGCTCCCCGACAACCCGCTGCCCGGCGTGGTGGTGGTAACCCCGAGCGAAGTCGACAAGCCGGCGCTCGAGGCGCTGCGTCAACGCCTGGCCGAGCTGCCGCGCGTCGAGAATGCACAGCTTGACCTGGTTTGGGTCGAGCGCCTGGCGGCGATCCTCAAACTGGGCGACCGGTTCGTGTTCGGCCTGGCGGTCATGCTGATTTCGGCCTTGCTGTTAGTAATCGGTAACACAATTCGTCTACACATTGAAAACCGTCGCGTCGAGATCGAAGTGATCAAGCTGGTAGGCGGTACCGACAGCTATGTACGCCGGCCTTTCCTGTACATGGGGGCCTTGTACGGCCTGGGTGCGGGCATGCTGGCCTGGGGGATTCTGGCGTTTGGCCTGAACTGGCTGAACGAGGCCGTGGTAGGGCTGTCCGGGCTGTATGACAGCGACTTTGCCCTGGGCGGTGTGCCAGCATCCGATGGTCTGTCGCTCTTGATCGGGGCGGTCCTGTTGGGGTATATCGGTGCATGGATCGCGGTGGCCCGTCACTTGAACGAGTTGGCACCACGATAGTTTTTTCGTGCCAGCATTGACATTTTTTTCATTTTGGAACTTGTACCGTCGTTCCGGGTCAATGTTGGCAGCGCTCACAAGGCGCGAGTCTAGTAAGTCGGAGGTTCTTGAATGACCACATCGTTGCAACCTGCCTATGCCCTGGTACCTGGTGCGAACCTGGAAGCCTATGTGCACACGGTCAACAGCATCCCGCTGCTGACTGTCGAGCAGGAGCGTGATCTGGCCGAGCGTCTCTACTATGAGCAGGATCTTGAGGCCGCTCGGCAAATGGTGATGGCCCACCTGCGTTTCGTCGTACATATCGCCCGTAGCTATGCAGGCTACGGCCTGGCCCAGGCCGACCTGATCCAGGAAGGCAACGTTGGCCTGATGAAAGCGGTCAAGCGCTTCAACCCGGAAATGGGTGTGCGCCTGGTGTCCTTCGCGGTGCACTGGATCAAGGCCGAGATTCACGAGTTCATCCTGCGCAACTGGCGTATCGTCAAAGTGGCCACCACCAAGGCCCAGCGCAAGCTGTTCTTCAACCTGCGCAGCCAGAAGAAACGCCTGGCCTGGTTGAACAATGACGAAGTGCATCGCGTGGCGGAAAGCCTTGGCGTCGAGCCACGTGAAGTGCGCGAGATGGAAAGCCGCCTGAGTGGCCAGGACATGGCCTTCGACCCGGCAGCTGAAGCGGACGATGACAGCGCCTTCCAGTCGCCTGCGCATTACCTGGAAGACCACCGTTACGACCCTGCCGTGCAGCTGGAAGACGCGGACTGGAGTGACAACTCCACCAGCAACCTGCATGAAGCACTGCAGGGCCTGGATGAGCGTAGCCGTGACATCCTCTACCAGCGTTGGCTGGCGGAAGAAAAGGCAACGTTGCATGAGCTGGCGGACAAGTACAGTGTTTCGGCTGAGCGTATTCGCCAGCTGGAGAAGAATGCGATGAACAAGGTCAAGGCATTGATCGCGGTCTGATTGAGTGCTTGAAGTACTGAAAAGCCGCTGGCCCTTCTGGGGTCAGCGGCTTTTTTGTATTGGCTTTACTGGCCCTATCGCCGGCAAGCCGGCTCCCACAGGTATCCCACTGTCTGAAAGTGAGTGGTGTACCTGTGGGAGCCGGCTTGTCGTGGCGACGAACCGCGGCGATAGGGCCAGAACAGTCAGCAAATCGGCTCAAGGCCTGCGCGAAGCATCCAGTTGCATCAGGTAGCCAGGCCCGCCCAGCTGGCTCATCTGTCGGCGAATCCAGCCCGCGCGGCTCGCTACATAGGCGCTCGGCCGGCTGGCACTCCACTTGATCGGGCTTGGCAGCACGGCCGCCAGTTGTGCCGCCTGTTGCCGATTCAGCCGGCTTGCATCGATTCCAAAGTGGTAACGCGCCGCTGCCTGGGCACCGAATACCCCTTTGCCCCATTCCGCACTGTTCAGGTAGACCTCGAGGATGCGCTCCTTCGACCAGAACAGCTCGATCAGTGCCGTGAACCAGGCCTCCAGACCCTTGCGCAACCAGCTGCGCCCGGACCACAGGAACATATTCTTGGCCACCTGCTGGGTCAGCGTACTGGCGCCGCGAATGCTGCGGCCGCGTTCGTTGTAGGCCAGCGCCGCCTGGATGGCCGGGATATCGAAGCCCCAGTGCGTGGCGAACTTCTGGTCTTCACCGGCAATGACCGCGACCTTGAGCTCGTCGGAGATATTCTCCCAAGGCTCCCAGTCGCGCTGCAGGTCGATTGGTTCGCCACTTACCCACGACTGCACCTTGCGCTCGACCATCAATGCCGTGCCAGGTGGCGGCACCCAGCGAAACACCAGCACCAGTACGATGCTGCCGGCAGCGAACCAGAGCAGGGCGCGGGCGAAGCGGCGAATGATCGATGAAAGCATGGCGATGGCTTGGCCGGACCGGTGGAAGGGGCCATTATACAGACCCGATCCAAGGAGTCGTCCCATGCTTCGCAGCTTCCTGATGCTCGCCGCCTTTTTCGGTTTTACCGGTGTCGCCCTGGGCGCGTTCGCCGCCCACGGCCTGAAAAACCGGTTGACGGCGGACTACCTGGCAATCTTTCACACCGGTGTGACCTACCAGTTGGTGCATGCCCTGGCGATCTTCGGTGTGGCTGTACTCGCGGCGCACTTGCCGGGGCGTCTGGTGGGCTGGGCCGGTGGCCTGTTCGCCCTGGGTATCGTGCTGTTTTCCGGCAGCCTGTACCTGCTGACCCTCAGCGGGCTGGGCAAGCTGGGCATCATCACCCCCATTGGCGGCCTGTGCTTCCTCGCCGGTTGGCTGTGCCTGGGCCTGGCGGCCTGGCGCCTGGGCTGACCAAACGGTCCACAATCGCGACTAATGGCTCCCGTCGCCCTTGGGTAAAGGCGTTGTTCGGCGCTAGAATGCGGGCCCCAAAGAACGATGGTGGCCGTGCGCATGCGCATTCAACTGAACGGTGAACCTTACGAAGTACCCGCTGGCGAAAGCGTCGCGGCCCTGCTGACGCGCCTGGAGCTGACTGGGCGCCGGGTGGCGGTGGAACTCAATCTGGATATCGTGCCGCGTAGCCAGCACGACAGCACGCAGCTGAATGAAGGCGACCAGGTCGAAGTGGTCCACGCCATCGGTGGCGGTTGATTCCGTCCCGGCGACTCACCTGCAAGCCCAGCAACCTTTTCCCGAGGAACAACGATGAGCAACGTTCGTAGCGACAAGCCCTTCACCCTGGCCGGGCGTACTTTCCAGTCGCGCCTGCTGGTCGGCACCGGCAAGTACCGTGACATGGAAGAAACCCGTCTGGCCATCGAGGCCTCGGGTGCCGAAATCGTCACCGTCGCCGTGCGCCGCACCAACCTCGGCCAGAACCCAGGCGAGCCGAACCTGCTCGACGTGTTGCCGCCGGACCGCTACACCATCCTGCCGAACACAGCTGGCTGCTATGACGCGGTCGAAGCCGTGCGCACCTGCCGCCTGGCCCGTGAGCTGCTCGATGGCCACAACCTGGTCAAGCTGGAAGTCCTGGCCGACCAGAAAACCCTGTTCCCCAACGTGATCGAAACCCTCAAGGCCGCCGAAGTGCTGGTCAAGGACGGTTTCGACGTGATGGTCTACACCAGCGATGACCCGATCATTGCCCGTCAGCTGGCCGAAGCCGGCTGCATCGCGGTGATGCCGCTGGCCGGCCTGATCGGCACCGGCCTGGGTATCTGCAACCCGTACAACCTGCAGATCATCCTGGAAGAATCCAAGGTGCCGGTACTGGTTGACGCCGGTGTAGGTACCGCCTCCGACGCCACCATCGCCATGGAAATGGGCTGCGAAGCCGTGCTGATGAACTCGGCCATCGCTCACGCCCAGCAGCCGGTGCTGATGGCCGAGGCCATGAAGCACGCCATCGTGGCTGGCCGCATGGCCTACCTGGCCGGGCGCATGCCGAAGAAACTCTATGCCAGCGCCTCTTCGCCGCTGGATGGTCTGATCAAGTAAGAGCCCCTGATGACTGAACCGCAAGATACGCCGACCACCCCTGACGGCGAAGCGCGCCCCCACCGTCGCATCAAGAGTTTCGTGATGCGCGCCGGGCGCATGACCGAAGGCCAGCAACGCGGCCTGGACCAGGGCGGCCCGCTGTACATCCTGCCGCTGGCCGACAGCCCGGTGGACTACGACCAGGTGTTTGGCCGTTCGGCGCCGCGCACCCTGGAGATCGGTTTCGGCATGGGCCATTCCCTGCTGGAAATGGCCGCTGCCGCGCCGGAGCTGGACTTCATCGGTGTGGAAGTGCACCGCCCGGGTGTTGGCGCACTGCTCAACGGCGTGCTGACCCAGGGCCTGAAGAACCTGCGGGTGTACGACTGCGACGCCATCGAAGTGCTCAACCGCTGCGTGGCCGACAACAGCCTCGACCGTTTGATGCTGTTCTTCCCCGACCCGTGGCACAAGGCGCGCCATCACAAGCGCCGCATCGTGCAGCTGGAGTTCGCCGAGCTGGTGCGTCGTAAGCTCAAGCCGGGCGGCGTGTTCCACATGGCGACCGACTGGGAGCCGTATGCCGAGTACATGCTGGAAGTGATGAGTGCTGCGCCGGGTTACCGTAACCAGGCGGCGGACGGGGCTTATGTGCCGCGTCCGGAAGAGCGACCGATCACCAAGTTCGAGCGCCGTGGTGAGCGCTTGGGGCATGGAGTTTGGGATTTGAAGTTCGAGAAGGTGGATTGATTGGCTGTTTGAGCCTTTCGAGCCACAAGTGCCTGCAGAAATGCAGGCATAAAAAAACCGCCTTGAGAGAGGCGGTTTTTTTATGCGAGCGAGAGGACTGAGTATCCTTCGCTCGGGGTCTTCACCGACAAGTCAGTGGATCAGATGCTGGAAGATTGGCCCGCCAACACGGAGGCCATGGCATATGAAGCGTTTGCTTGATGCGCTGAGCCACGTTTGGAAGCTCATCAGGATCTTGTTCGTACTCAAGACCGCGAGAGATTTCTGTGGGAGCGGGCTTGTCCCGCGAAGAGGCCGGCTCAGCCGCAGCAAGTTGATGGTCAGGGCTTCGCCCTGGTTCGCGGGACAAGCCTCCCACAGATATGTGCAATCCTGTTGCTGTGGCTCACCCCCGCCGATCGGCCACCACGCCAATCAACACCAGCACCACCAACAAAACGGGTGCCAACGCATAGTTGTTGAACTGGCTCAGCCCCTTCACCACCCAGGGCGTGGCATAGATCAGCGCCGCGCCACTGCCGATCATCACCAGCAGCGCCATGAACGGCACACGCAGGGCACCCGCCAGGCCGCCCAGGCGTTGTTCCACCCAGGCCTTGAGGTCAGTGCCGAACAGCACCAGCAGGCAGCCTACCAGGGCCAGGGAAATCTCCGACAGGTTGCTACGGCTCCAGCGGGAAACCGTGGCCAGCAGATCAAGTACCAGATCCATGGGTCATCCTTAGGTCAAGAAATACTGCAGCAAGTCATTGAGGAACAGCTGGCCGCGCGGCGTGGCCACCAACCGATCCGGTTCGACCTGCAAAAGGCCCTTTTGTTCGGCGGCGCGGCGTGCCTCGGCCAGTTGCGCCAGGGGCAGCCCGGTGCGTTGGGTGAACAGCTCGGCTTCCACGCCATCGGTGAGGCGCAGCGCGTTCATCAGGAACTCGAACGGCAATTCATCGACCGGTAGCAGCTTCTCGCCGGCCTTGAAGGGCTTGGCAAGGTTCAGGTAGTCCTTCGGCAGGCGGGTCTTCCAGGTACGCAGGATGCGGCCATCGGCGAAGGTCAACTTGCCGTGGGCCCCGGCACCAATGCCGATGAAATCGCCAAATTGCCAGTAGTTCAGGTTGTGCCGTGCCGGGCGGCCGGGCTGGGCGTAGGCCGACACTTCGTACTGTTTGAAGCCATGCTCGGCCATCAGGGTTTGGCCAGCTTCCTGAATGTCCCAGAGGATGTCGTCTTCCGGAAGCTCCGGCGGCTGGTTCCAGAACACCGTGTTCGGTTCCACGGTCAGCTGGTACCACGACAGGTGCGTCGGCCCCAGGTCGATGGCCTGGCGCAGGTCGCCGAGGGCATCTTCCAGCGACTGGTCCGGCAGGCCGTGCATCAGGTCCATGTTGAAGTTGTCGAAGCCGGCCGCGCGGGCCATGGCCGCTGCGCGGACCGCTTCGTCGCCATTGTGGATGCGGCCCAGGGCCTGCAGCTTGGCGGGCTGGAAACTCTGCACACCGATGGACAGGCGATTGATGCCCGTTTGCCGGTAGGCCTTGAATTTCTCCTGCTCGAAGGTGCCTGGGTTGGCTTCCAGCGTGATCTCGATGTCTGGGGCGAACGGGATGCGTTGCTCCACGCCACGCAGCAAGCGGCCCAGGGCATTGGCGCTGAACAGGCTGGGCGTGCCGCCGCCGAAGAAGATCGACGAAATCGGCCGGCCCTGAACGGCAGCCAGCTCCTGGTCGAGGTCGGTCAGCAGGGCGTCGACATACGCCTCTTCCGGCAGCTCAGGGCCGGCGGCGTGGGAGTTGAAGTCGCAGTAAGGGCATTTGCGCACGCACCACGGAATGTGGATGTACAACGCCAGGGGCGGCAGCGTGGTGAAAGCCACCGCGTCTGGTTGGGACAGCGTTGCGATCATGCCAGGCCCAGACGTTGACGCAGCAGGGCCATGGCGCGGGCGCGGTGGCTGAGCTGGTTCTTATCCAATGGGGCGAGGTCGGCGCTCGAGCAGTTGCGCTCCGGCACCCAGAACAGCGGGTCGTAACCGAAGCCATGCTCACCGCTGGCTTCGAACAGGATGCGCCCTTGCCACAGGCCTTCGCAGAGAATCGGCAACGGATCATCGGCATGCCGCACCAGGGCCAGGACGCAGACGAACTGGGCGCCGCGCTGATCTTCCGGCACATCCTTGAGTGCTTCGAGCAGCTTGGCATTGTTTGCCGCGTCACCCTTGCCGTCGGCATAGCGCGCCGAATAGATGCCTGGCGCGCCGCCAAGGAAATCCACCGCCAGGCCCGAATCGTCGGCCAGCGCCGGCAGGCCGGAAATGCGGGCCGCATTGCGGGCCTTGAGGATGGCATTCTCGACGAACGACAAGCCGGTTTCTTCAGGCTCGACCTGGCTGAACTCACCGATCGAGCGCAGCTGCACCGACTGGCCGAGCATGGCCTGGAGTTCCTTGAGTTTGCCGGCGTTATGGCTGGCCAATACGAGTTGCTGGAAATTCATCATTCGCCTGGGAACACTTCCTGGTTGAAGCTGAGAGAGTTGCTGGTACCGCCGGTTTCGATATTCAGATCGAAGGTGACGGTTTCTGGCTGGTCGATCTTGAACTGGGCGATGTAGTACACCGCGCCTTGTTCGGTGATTTGCTTGAACGACAGCGGGCTGCTGCGTCCGGTCAGGTCCTTGACCGTGCCGCTGACCACCGCCATCGCAGGTTTGTCGGCCTTGAGCACGGCAATATTGAGCACGCCCTGGTTCTTGCTGCGGACAAGGCCGGTGGCCGTTGCCACCTCCGGCGTGAGCATGCTTGAAGTGAATGCACTGTAGTGCACCGTCACGTCGCCAAACACTTCCTTGCGCTCGGGCCTGGCGGCATCGGCAGCCAGTACTGGCAGGGCCAGGCACAGGCTGATCAGGAACAGGGCTAGACGACGCATGGTGCGATTCCTCCGGTGGGCGTCAGACCGCGAGCTGGTGCTCCTGCAGGCCAGGGCTGCTGACGCGATAAATGCCGATTTCACCTAGAAGATTAGGCCAAAGCCGGCCACCCCACCCGTTCCGGTGCAAGTGGTCGACGGCCAGGCGGTCGAGTACCTTGGCGTGGCGTTCATGGCACAGCTCTTCGAAGTCGGCGAAGGTGCAGAAGTGGATGTTCGGCGTGTTGTACCAGGTATACGGCATGAAGTCCGACACCGGCATGCGGCCTTTGGTCGCCAGGTACCAACGGCAGCGCCAGTGGCCGAAGTTGGGGAAGGTGATGATGCACTGGCGGCCCACCCGCAGCATCTCGTCGAGAATGCGGTCGGGGTACTCTACGGCCTGCAGGGCCTGGGTCATGATCACCACGTCGAAGCTGTTGCTGGCGAAGTTGCCCAGGCCCTTGTCGAGGTCTTGCTCGATCACGTTGACGCCCTTGGCGACGCAGGCGGCGATGTTGTCGGCGTCGATTTCCAGGCCGTAGCCGGTGACTTGCTTGCGATCGCGCAGCGAAGCCAGCAGCTCGCCACTGCCGCAGCCCAGGTCGAGTACCCGGCTGCCGGCGGGAATCCAGTCGTGGATGATTTCCAGATCGGCTCTCATGCTGTCCTCAGATGGCGATGCGGTTCATGTAGTTCGAGAAACCCTGCATGTAGCGAGGCGTCGGGATCAGGAAGGCATCGTGCCCATAAGGCGAGTCGATCTCCAGATAACAGACGTTCTTGCGCGCAGCCATCAGAGCGTCGACGATCTCGCGCGAGCGGGCCGGCGAGAAGCGCCAGTCGGTGGTGAACGACATGATGCAGTAGTTTGCCGTGACGTCGGCCAGGGTGGCTGCCAGATCACCGCCATGGGCCGCAGCCGGGTCGAAATAGTCCAGGGCCTTGGTCATCAGCAGGTAGGTGTTGGCGTCGAAGCGCCCGGAGAATTCTTCGCCCTGGTAGCGCAGGTAGCTTTCGACCTGGAACTCGACGCTGTGGAAGTCGTAGTTGAGCTTGTCGCTCTTGAGCTCACGGCCGAATTTCTCGCCCATCGAATCGTCGGACAGGTAAGTGATGTGGCCGACCATGCGCGCCAGCATCAGGCCGCGCTTTGGAATCACGCCCTGGTCCTGGAACGAGCCGCCATGGAACTCCGGATCGGTAAGGATGGCCTGGCGCGCCACTTCGTTGAAGGCGATGTTCTGTGCCGACAACTTGGGGGCCGAGGCGATGTCGACGCAATGGCGCACGCGGTCAGGGTAAGTGATGGTCCATTGCAGTGCCTGCATGCCACCGAGGCTGCCACCGACCACGACGGCCCATTGCTGGATGCCCAGGCGGTCGGCCAGGCGCACCTGGCTGTGCACCCAGTCTTCCACGGTCAGTACCGGGAAGTCGGCGCCATAGGGCTTGCCGGTGGCCGGGTTGACGCTGCTCGGGCCGGTGCTGCCATTACAGCCGCCGAGGTTGTTCAGGCTGACCACGAAGAAGCGGTTGGTGTCGATCGGTTTGCCAGGGCCGATGCAGCTGTCCCACCAGCCCGGCTTGCGGTCGGTGGTGGCATGGTAGCCCGCGGCATGGTGGTGGCCGGACAGGGCATGGCAGATCAGTACGGCATTGCTGGCGCTGGCGTTCAGGCTGCCATAGGTCTCGTAGACCAGCTCGTAGCTGGCCAGGGAACGGCCACAAGCCAGGGCCAGCGGTTCATCGAACCGGGCAATTTGCGGTGTAACCAGACCGACGGAATCTTCGGGAAGGACAGTGGACATCGACCCTGCTCACGCTTGACGGAGGCGTAAGTCTAAAGAGCGCTACCCCCAGCGGCAAGCAATGGCTTGCCGCCAGGTGCACGCGGGGTCAGATCATCCGCCACAGTTCCTGTGGCATGCCGGCGTAGGTGGCCAGCGGAGGCATGACGAACGACTGGATCACCTGGATCGCCAGGAAGGCGAAGATCGGCGAGATGTCCATGCCGCCCAGGTTCGGCATGATGCGGCGGAACGGTGCCAGCACCGGTTCGCTGATCTGGTAGGCCAGTTCGGCTGCCGGGTTGTGGCTGTTCGGCGCGACCCAGGAGACGATCACCATGACGATCATCGCCACCCAGAAGATCTTCAGGAACAGCGAGGTGATGCCGATGATCGCCCACATCAGCAAGTGCAGAACATCACCAAAGGTGCCGTAGGTCACCATCAGCACGAAGCCCATCAGCAGGGCCTGGATGACGACAGACAGCAACAGCGACGAAGTGTCCAGGCCGCCGACGCTGGGGATGATCCGGCGGATCGGCTTGAGCAGCGGCTGGGTGGCGCGCACGGCGAACTGGCACAGCGGGTTGTAGAAGTTGGCTTTGACCAGCTGCAGTACAAAGCGCAGCAGAACGATCACCAGGTACAGGCTGACCAGGGTTTGCACCACGAAGATCGCGGCGCCTGACAGTGCATTCATCAAGAACTCCTTATTTGCCCAATTGCTCGGCCAGCTCGGCGGAACGCTTGGCCGCAGCCTCCAGCGCCTGCTCGACGATGGCCTCGAATGCGTTGCCCTGGAACGACTTGATCGCCGCCTCGGTGGTACCGGCAGGCGAAGTGACGCGGCGGCGCAGTTCGGCAGCGTCGACGTCGCTGGCCACAGCCATGCGCGCAGCGCCCAAGGCCGTCTGCAGGGTCAGTTGCGAAGCAGTTTCGCGCGGCAGGCCGAGTTTTTCGCCGGCAGCGGTCATGGCTTCGATCAGCAGGAAGAAATAGGCCGGGCCGCTGCCGGAAACGGCGGTGACGGCATCGAGCTGTTGTTCCTGCTCCAGCCACAGCGCAGTACCGACAGCCGACAGCAGTTGTTCGGCCTGCTCGCGCTGTTCGCTGGAAACTTCGGCCGTTGCATACAAGCCGCTGACCCCCTGGCGCAGCAGGGCCGGGGTGTTGGGCATGCAGCGCACCACCGGGCGGGCACCGAGCCAGGCTTGCAGGCTGGCGCAGGTGATGCCGGCGGCAATGGAAACGATCAGCTGGCCGTCTTGCAGGTTGGGCTGCAAGGCCTGGCAGACGGCTTTCATCACCTGTGGCTTGACCGCCAGGACGATCACGTCGGCACCGGCGATGGCGCTGGCATTGTCTTCGAAGGTTTCAATTCCATGTTCGGCCTGCACCCGGGCGCGGGTTTCGGCGCCCGGGTCGCTGGCGCGGATCTGCGATGCGTCCAGGCCTTGGGCACGCAGACCGCCGATCAGGCTGGCGGCCATGTTGCCGGCGCCGATAAAGGCAATACGTGTCTTGCTCATGTCAGGTCCTTGAGGGAAAGAGTGAGTAAAGCATGGAATCAGACAGGGTCGCTGGCAGGGTAACTGCGTGCGCCGAACAGGGCGGTGCCGATGCGTACCCAGGTCGCACCTTGGGCAATGGCCGCTTCGAGGTCGTGGCTCATGCCCATGGACAAGGTGTCCAGACCCAGGCCCAGGCGTTCCTGCAGCTGGCGCAGGCTGGCAAAGGCCGCCTCCTGTTCGGCGCGGTCTTCGGTTGGCTCGGGGATCGCCATCAACCCACGCAGGCGCAGGTTGGGCAGCGCAGCCACGGCGTTGGCCAGTGCTGGCAGGTCGGCCGGGGCACAGCCCGACTTGCTGTCTTCGCCGCTGACATTCACCTGCAGGCAGATGTTCAGCGGGGGCAGGCCTGCGGGGCGCTGTTCGGACAGGCGTTGGGCGATCTTCAGGCGGTCCACGGAATGTACCCAGTCGAAATGTTCGGCAATCGCTTTGGTCTTGTTCGACTGAATGGGGCCGATGAAGTGCCAGATCAAGGGCAGGTCGCGCAGTTCGCCCTGTTTGGTCAGCGCTTCCTGAAGGTAGTTCTCGCCCACGTCGCGCACGCCTGCGGCATGGATTTCGCGGATGGCGCTGGCCGGTTTGGTCTTGCTCACCGCCAGCAACTGGATGCTGGCCGGGTCGCGTCCGACGGCCCGGGCTGCGCTATCGATGCGCTCGGCGAGGGCGGAAAGGTTGTCTGCTATGGTGGACATGGATCGATGCCGTCGGCTCTGGGTTCTGCGGCATTCTACCTGCTTGATGGCCTTTGGGGAGTCTCATGGACGTGACCGACCTGCTGGCCCGGGCTGTGGAGGCAGGGGCGAGTGACCTGCACCTGGCCGCGGGCGAAATACCGATGCTGCGCCTGGATGGCGAGTTACGACGACTGGAGCTGCCTGGCCTGCATCCTGCGGCCCTTGACGATGGCCTGACGCCGTTGCTTGGCGATGGCCAGCGGCAACAGTGGCAGCAGGGGGATGAGCTGGACCTGGCCCTGGAGCTACCGTCACTCGGGCGCTTTCGTCTGAACCTGTTTCGCCAGCGCAATGGCCCCGCAGCGACCTTCCGCGTGATTCCAAAACGCATCGCGACAGTCGATGAACTGGCGCTGGAAGAAGTGTATCGAGCTATTGCGCAGCATACCGATGGCCTGATCCTGATCGGGGGGCCAACCGGTAGCGGCAAGTCCAGCACCTTGGCGGCCCTGATCGATCAGCTCAATCGTGAGCGGTGCTTGCACATCATCACCCTGGAAGACCCTGTCGAAGTTATCCACAGCGGCCAGCGCAGCCTGGTCAATCAACGGGAGATCGGTCGGCACTGCCGTGACTTCTCCCAGGGCTTGCGCAGTGCGCTGCGTCAGGACCCGGATGTGATCGTGATTGGCGAATTGCGAGACCTGGAGACGATTCGTCTGGCACTGCGTGCCGCGGAAACGGGGCATCTGGTGCTGGCGACGGTGCATACGCGCTCGGCGGTGAGCAGCATCGACCGACTGGTGGAGGTATTTGCCGCAGAGGAAAAACCCTTGGTGCGGGCGATGTTGGCCGAGTCGCTGCGTGTGGTGGTGGCGCAGGTACTGCTCAAGCGGATAGGCGGTGGCAGGGTGGCTGCAAGGGAGGTGCTGGTGGCGACGGCGGCGGTACGCAACCTGATTCGCGACGGACGCATGGCCCAGCTGTGTTCGGTGATGCAGACGGGGGCGGCGGAGGGGATGCGGACGATGGAGGGGGCGATGAGCCACCTGAAGATCAACGGACTGATCGAGCCTTGTGTGAGGCCTTAGGGCCCTATCGCCGGCAAGCCGGCTCCCACAGATGCATCACAGGCTTCGAAAGCTGTGTAGTACCTGTGGGAGCCGGCTTGCCGGCGATAGGGCCGTAACAGGCGACTGAGGGCTATCAGCGTTTGGCCAGGGCCAGCTGCTGCTGTTCCTTCGGCAACACCCGCTTGGCGACAACATAGTGCTTCTGCCAGTAAGGCTTGCTCAGGTTGTCGATGCTCACCCGCTTGCCGCGACGCGGTGCGTGGATGAAGCGGTCGTTGCCCAGGTAGATGGCAACGTGGTTGACCCGACGGCTCTTGATATTGAAGAAGATCAAGTCGCCTGGCTTGAGGTCGCTTTTCGCCACTTTCACGCCGTGGCCTTGAGCCATGGCGTTGGAAGTGCGCGGCAGGTCGACGTCAGCCACGTCGTTGAAGGCGTATTTGACCAGCCCGCTGCAATCAAAGCCCCTTTTAGGGCTGCTGCCACCCCATACGTACGGCGTGCCGAGCACATTGACGGCACGGCTGAGCACGTCGCTGCTCTGCTTCGGCGACATCGCGGCTACGGCTGGCAGGTTCTGGTCCTTGGCCGAAGCGTTTTGACGTGCGCGCAGCGTCGTCTGTTTGACCGGGGCGTGCTTCACCGAAGTGTTGCTGGTGTAACCGGTGAAACCGTTGGGAAGACGTTGCTCACGATTGGTGGCGTGGGCGGCCAGGGGCAATAATAGGCAGAGGGTCAGCCATGTCTTGAACAAAGGCGGCATAGATGAAGCTCTTTATGAATGTTTTATGTGTGTTGGCGGGCAACTTTATAACAGCTTTTTGATCAATTTTTGATCCGTTGGTCGATTGTCATGGTGCCATGCGTCGGCCAGCAGCGAAAAAGTCACATTTTTTTTAAGAAAATTTTTGGATAACCCAAGAGGGCTACGAATGAACAGTTATCAACAGGGAGCGCCGTATCACGACACCCACAGCAAGGTGATCGGCTACCTGCTCTGGATTTTCGGCTTTACCGGTTCGCACCGCTTCTACTACGGCAAGCCCATCACCGGCACGATCTGGTTCTTCACGTTGGGGCTGCTGGGCATCGGCTGGCTGATCGACCTGTTCCTGATTCCGTCGATGGACCGCGAGGCCGACATGCGCTTCCAGTCCGGGCGCATCGACTACAACATCGCCTGGCTGCTGTTGACCTTCCTCGGCATCTTTGGCGTGCATCGGCTGTACCAGGGCAAATGGATCAGCGCGATCATCTACTTCTTCACCGGCGGGTTGTTCCTGGTGGGGGTGCTGTATGACTTCTGGACGCTGAACGGCCAGGTCTCCGAGGTCAACGCCGAGCGTCGCTGAGGCAGAAAAAAGGCCTTGTCGCATCGCGCGGCAAGGCCTTTTTCTTTACTGGCGGGTTTGCCGCTGTTGCAGCAGCAGGTTGCTGAAACCTGCCCCTGCCAGCTGCTTCTGCGCCCCGGTCAGCTGTTCACGGTTGCTGAACGGGCCGACCAGCACGCGGTACCAGGTTTCATCCTTGACCGTCCCCGACTCGACCTTGACGGCCTGGCCCAGCAGGATGATCTGTGCGCGCACCTTGTCGGCATCTGCCTGCTTGCGGAACGAGCCCGCCTGGAGGAAGAACTGCGTGGTCGCTGCCGGCTTGATCACGGGCGGCGCCGGAGGTGGCGTCTGCCCCAGCAAGGCGGCCTGGGCGCGCGCCGTGTCGATCTTGGCGGCTTCCGCTGGGGTGACCGGGGTCACCGGTTGTGCCGGCACCGGTGGTGTCTTCTCGGGCACGGCCTCCGGCGGCACGATGACCTCGGACTCCGGCAGCAGGGTGTAGAAGTCGTACTTCGGCTTCACCGGCTGCTGCGGCGTGGCAGCGGTGGACTTGCCAGCCTCGGCCACCTTCTCCGGCTTCTGTTGCTCGGGCTTGGCGCGCTTGATGTCGCCACCACCAGGCTCGAGCTTCATCAGGAAGACGATGAAGGCGCCGACGGTCAGGCCGACCGCCAACCATACCCAGCCGGGAATCGGCTGTTTGGCCGGTGCCTGGGTGCGGCTGGCGCCGCGCTTGGGTGCTGGTTTTTTCTTGGCAGCCAACTTACATACGCTCCAGGGTTTCCAGGCCGAGCAGTTCCAGACCTTGCTTGAGGGTACGGCCGGTCAGGGCAGCGAGGCGCAGTCGGCTCTGTTGCTGCTCTGGCGTTTCGGCGGCGAGGATCGGGCAGTTCTCGTAGAAGCTGGAGAACAGGCCGGCCAGGTCGTACAGGTAGCTGCACAGCACGTGCGGCGTGCCCTTTTCGGCCACGTTATTGAGGATTTCGCCGAACTGCGCCAGGCGTGCGGCCAGGTCCTGTTCGTGCGGAGCTTGCAGGACGATGCTGCCCTCGACTTCGTCGAAGCCCTTGCCCAGCTTGCGGAACACGCCGGCCACGCGGGTGTAGGCGTACAGCAGGTAAGGCGCGGTGTTGCCTTCGAAGTTGAGCATCAGTTCGAAGTTGAAGCTGTAGTCGCTGGTGCGGTGCTTGGACAGGTCGGCGTATTTCACCGCGCCGATACCGACCACTTCACCGATGTGGCGCAATTCATCTTCGGCCAGGCTCGGGTTCTTTTCCTTGACCAGGGCGTAGGCACGGTCCTTGGCTTCGGTCAGCAGGTCGATCAGCTTGACGGTGCCGCCGTCACGGGTCTTGAACGGGCGGCCGTCGGCGCCGTTCATGGTGCCGAAGCCCATGTGCTCCATCTGCATCGGGTGGCCGACGAAGCCTGCGCGGCGGGCCACTTCGAACACTTGGTTGAAGTGCAGCGCCTGGCGTTGGTCAACGAAGTACAGGGCGCGGTCGGCCTTGAGCACGTTGCTGCGATAACGCACGGCAGCCAGGTCGGTGGTGGCGTACAGGTAGCCGCCGTCGGCCTTCTGCACGATGACCGGCAACGGCTCGCCTTCGCTGTTCTTGAACTCGTCGAGGAACACGCACTGGGCGCCCTGGTCCTCGACCAGCAGGCCCTTGGCCTTGAGGTCGCTGATCACGTTGGCCAGGTCGTCGTTGTAGGCACTCTCGCCCATCACGTCGGCCATGGTCAGCTTGACGTTGAGCAGCTCGTAGGTCTTCTGGCAGTGGGACAGCGAGATGTCCTTGAAGCGCGTCCACAGCGCCATGCAATCCGGGTCGCCGGCCTGCAGCTTGACCACCAGGCCGCGGGCGCGGGTGGCGAACTCTTCGGATTCGTCGAAGCGCTTCTTGGCCGCGCGGTAGAAGTTCTCCAGGTCCGACAGCTCGTCGCTGGTGATCGGGTTTTCCTGCAGGTAGGCCATCAGCATGCCGAACTGGGTACCCCAGTCACCAACGTGGTTCTGGCGGATGACCTGGTCACCGAGGAATTCCAGTACGCGGGCGACGCTGTCACCGATGATGGTCGAGCGCAGGTGGCCGACGTGCATCTCCTTGGCCAGGTTCGGTGCCGACATGTCGATCACCACCTTTTGCGCAGGGCCGGCCTTGCGTGCGCCCAGGTGGGCGTCGGCGAGGGCGGCGTCGAGGCGGTTGGCCAGGGCGTCGGTGTTCTGGAAGAAGTTCAGGAAGCCGGGGCCGGCGATTTCGACCTTGCTGATGTCGGCACTGGCCGGCAGGGCATTGATCAGTTTTTCGGCCAGGTCACGCGGCTTCATGCCGGCCGGCTTGGCCAGCATCATGGCGATGTTGCTGGCGAAGTCGCCGTGGGTCTTGTCCCGGGCGTTTTCCACCTGGATCGCCGGCGACAGCCCTTCAGGCAGCACACCGTCGGTGACGAGTTGGGTGAGGGCTTGCTGGATCAGCTGGCGAATGGTGTCTTTCATGGGGATCTCTTTTCGACCGCAAGCGCGGTAGGGCGCCTGGATGCGCAGGTGGAAAAACTGGGCATTATCCGTTGCTGGGGCCGGGTTGCCAACCTTTGGCGGTGTTCGATGGCCCTATCGCCGGCAAGTCGGCTCCCACAATGGACGCAGCGCTGCAAATCCCTGTAGGAGCCGGCTTGCCGGCGATAGGGCCAGTGGATTCAGTACAAATCCACCGGGTCCACATCCAACGACCAGCGTACCTGGCGCCCGCTCGGCATTTGTTCCAACACTAGCAACCAGGCGCTGATCAGTCGATGCAAGGGTGCCCGGGTGTTGGCCTGGATCAACAATTGTGCGCGAAAGCGACCGGCCTTGCGCTCCATCGGAGCGGGGACCGGGCCCAACAGTTCGATGCCCGGCAGCTGCTGTTCGGCCACCAGGCGTTCCGCCGCGCTGCAGGCCTCGTCGAGGAAGCCCTCGGCCTGCCCCGGCTTGTGCGCTTCGGCGCGCAGCAAGGCGAGGTGCGAGTAGGGCGGCAGGCCGGCGGCGCGGCGCTCGCCCAGGGCCTGCTCGGCGAAGGCGAAGTAACCCTGCTCGGTCAACTGCACCAGCAGCGGGTGATCGGCCAGGTGGGTCTGGATGATGACCTTGCCCGGCTCCTCGGCACGCCCGGCGCGTCCGGCCACCTGGACGATCAGTTGGGCCATGCGCTCGCTGGCGCGAAAGTCGCCGGAGAACAGCCCGCCGTCGGCATCGAGGATGGCCACCAGGGTAACCCGCGGGAAGTGGTGCCCCTTGGCCAGCATCTGGGTGCCGACGAGGATGCTCGGCTGGCCGCGCTGGATGGTGCTGAACAGGTTGTGCATGGCGTCCTTGCGCGCGGTGCTGTCACGGTCCACGCGCAGGATCGGGTAGTCGGGGAACAGCACCTTCAGACGCTCTTCGGCGCGTTCGGTGCCGGCGCCGACCGGGCGCAAGTCCACATGGTTGCACTTCGGGCACTGGTGCGGCAGGCGTTCGTCATAGCCGCAGTGGTGGCAACGCAGCACGCCGGAGCGCTGGTGCACGGTCATGCGCGCATCGCAACGCGGGCATTCGGACAGCCAGCCACAGTCATGGCACAGCAGGGTCGGGGCGAAACCTCGGCGGTTGAGGAACACCAGCACTTGCTGGCCGGCTTCCAGGGTCAGGCGGATGGCCTGCTGCAGCGGGCCACTGATGCCACTGTCCAGCGGCAAGCTCTTCACATCCAGGCGCAGCATGCGTGGCGGGCGTGCGCCGCCGGCGCGCTGGTTCATGCGCAGCAGGCGGTAGCGGCCGGTCAGGGCATTGTGCAAGGTCTCCAGCGACGGGGTGGCGGAGCCGAGCAGGATCGGGATGTTTTCCTGGTGGGCGCGCACCAGCGCCAGGTCGCGGGCGTGGTAGCGCAGGCCTTCCTGCTGTTTATAGGAGCCGTCGTGCTCTTCGTCGATGATGATCAGGCCGGGGTTCTTCATGGGCGTGAACAGCGCCGAACGCGTGCCGATGATGATGTCGGCCTCGCCGTCACGCGCCGCCAGCCAGGCGTCAAGGCGCTCGCGATCATTCACGGCCGAGTGCAGCAGGGCGATGCGGGCATTGAAGCGCTGCTCGAAGCGCGCCAGGGTCTGCGGGCCGAGGTTGATTTCGGGAATCAGCACCAGTGCCTGCTTGCCGGCCTCGAGGGTTTCGCGGATGAGCTGCAGGTAGACCTCGGTCTTGCCGCTGCCGGTAACGCCCGCCAGGAGGAATGCGCCGAAACCGCCAAAGCCCTCGCGCACCGTGTCGAAGGCTTCGCGTTGCTCCTCGTTGAGCGACAGTTCCGGCTGTGCCAGCCAGTGTTCATGGCGCGCTGCCGGGCGCTGGCGACGAACTTCCACCTGCACCAGCTCCTTGGCCAGCAGCAGGTCGAGGCTGTCCTTGTTCAGGTTGAGCTTGGCCAGCAGGCTGTGGGCTACACCGTGGGGGTGCTGGGCAAGGGTCTTCAGGGCGTCGCGCTGGCGTGGCGCACGGGCGATGCGTGGGTCTTCCAGGCGGGCGCCGGGTGCCACGTGCCAGAAGCGCTCCTGACGCATTTCGGCCGGCTCCCCCTGACGCAGCAGGGTGGGCAGCGCCCAGCTCAGGGTATCGCCGAGGCTGTGCTGATAATACTGGGCGGTCCACAGGCAAAGCTTGAACAGCGCTGCCGGCACCGGTGTGACCGGGTCGAGCAGGGCAATGGCCGGCTTGAGCTTGTCGGCGGGCACTTCGCTCTGTTCGCACACCTCCACCAGCACGCCGATCATCTCGCGGCGGCCGAACGGCACACGGATACGCATGCCAGGCGCCAGGGCCTGGCGCGCCATGCTCGCCGGCGCCCGGTAGTCGAACAGGCGACGCAAGGGGGAGGGCAGGGCAAGGCGCAGGATGACGTCGGACACGCGGAAGATCTCGGAGGGCATTTCAATGACTGGCGAGCCTAGCAGACGACGGTCGGTGCAAGCGACAACTTGCGTTGGCGTGATGCTCTGGTATTATTCCCCGCCTAATTACGTGCGGTATTCAACAATTGGTGTTGGGTGGCGGCACGCAGCTCGAGGAAGTGACCATGAAAGCTGATATTCATCCGAACTACGAAGTAGTTGCAGTCACCTGCAGCTGCGGTAACAAGTTCGAAACGCGTTCGACCCTGGGCAACACCCTGGCGATCGACGTTTGCAACCTGTGCCACCCGTTCTACACCGGTAAGCAGAAAGTCCTGGACACCGGTGGTCGCGTACAGAAGTTCGCCGATCGCTTCGGTATGTTCGGTACCAAGAAGTAATCATGCGCATGGCGAATCCTTCGGGTTTCGCGTTGTTGCTGAAAAAGGCGCCCCTTGTGGGCGCCTTTTTTGTGGGCGCGATCTGGCACATGCCGGTCCAGGCCTTCTGCCCCTTGCCGGACCGGCCGCAGCCGGTGGCGGTGCGCCAGGTGGTGGACGGCGACACACTGCGCCTGAGCGATGGCCGCAGTGTGCGCATGATCGGCATCAATGCCCCGGAAATCGGTCGCAAGGGCCGAACCAGCGAGCCCTATGCCGAGGCGGCCAAGCGGCGCTTGCAGGCGCTGGTTAAGGCCAGCGATGGGCGTGTCGGGTTGGTGCCGGGTAAAGAGGCCAAGGACAAGTACGGCCGCACGTTGGCGCATGTTTACGCCGCTAATGGCGACAATCTCGAAGCGCGGCTGCTGAGCGAGGGGCTGGGTTACCGTGTCGCGGTTGCGCCCAATGTCCGCCTGACGGGTTGCCAGCAAGTCGCCGAGCAGTCGGCGCGCCAGGCGAACCTGGGCCTGTGGCAGCGTGCTGCAGTGCTGCGCGCCGATGATGTCAGGCAGTCGGGCTTCGCGCTGATCTCGGGCAGGATCGGCAGCATCGAACGCAATCGCGCCGGCATCTGGCTGGAACTGGACAACGGCGTGGTGCTGCAGATTCCCGCTCGTCTGCAAGGCAACTTCCCCGCCAGCTTCTTCGATAACCTCAAAGGACGCCAGGTTGAAGCGCGTGGCTGGGTGCTGGATCGTTCCCGCAAGGGTGGGCTCAAGCCAGGGCAGCGACGTTGGCTGTTGCCGTTGACCGATCCAAGCATGCTGGAGCGCGTTTCAGGCTGAAAAGATGTAGACATTTCGCTATTGGATTGTACACACTGTCCATTCCAATGCCCCCGCGGGTTATAGCGTAAAGTCGTAGGCTAAAGGCCTTGACACAAGTGACCGACCAGTCTTGTGGCTCCCCGGCTCTTTGCGTATCCTCGGCGGTCCGTCAGAACAGTAAATAGCGGAATGCCCACCATGTCAGACCTGAAAACCGCCGCTCTCGAATATCACGCTCAACCTCGTCCGGGGAAACTGAGCGTCGAGCTCTCCAAGCCCACCGCCACCGCCCGTGACCTCGCCCTGGCCTACAGCCCAGGTGTTGCTGAGCCCGTGCGCGAAATCGGCCGTGATCCAGAGCTGGCCTACAAATACACCGGCAAGGGCAACCTGGTTGCGGTGATTTCCGATGGCACCGCCATCCTCGGTCTGGGTGACCTCGGCCCACTGGCTTCCAAGCCGGTGATGGAAGGCAAGGGCGTTCTGTTCAAGCGTTTCGCGGGTATCGATGTGTTCGACATCGAAGTGGAATCGGAAAGCCCACAGGCTTTCATCGACACCGTGCGCCGCATTTCCATTACCTTCGGTGGCATCAACCTCGAAGACATCAAGGCGCCAGAGTGCTTCGAAATCGAGCGCACCCTGATCGAGCAGTGCGACATTCCGGTATTCCACGATGACCAGCACGGCACCGCGATCGTTACCGCGGCCGGCATGATCAACGCCCTGGAAATCGCCGGCAAGAAGCTGGAAGAAGCCAAGATCGTCTGCCTGGGTGCCGGCGCTGCCGCCATCTCCTGCATGAAGCTGCTGGTGAGCATGGGTGCCAAGGTCGAGAACATCTTCATGATCGACCGCAGCGGCGTGATCCACGCTGGCCGCGACGACCTGAACCAGTACAAGGCCCAGTTCGCCCACGCCACCGACAAGCGCACCCTGGCCGATGCCCTGGACGGTGCCGATGTGTTCGTTGGCCTGTCCGGCCCGAACCTGCTGAGCCCGGAAGGCCTGAAGTCGATGGCTGCCAACCCGATCGTGTTCGCCTGCTCGAACCCGGACCCGGAAATCTCCCCGGAGCTGGCGCACGCTACCCGCAACGACGTGATCATGGCCACCGGTCGTTCCGACTACCCGAACCAGGTCAACAACGTTCTGGGCTTCCCGTTCATCTTCCGTGGTGCCCTGGACGTTCGCGCCAAGCGCATCAACGAAGAAATGAAGATCGCCGCCGCTATCGCCCTGAAAGACCTGGCCAAGCTGCCGGTGCCGAAGGAAGTGTGCGACGCCTACAACGTCCAGGCCCTGGAATTCGGCCGTGAGTACATCATTCCGAAGCCACTGGACCCACGCCTGATCACCGTCGTTTCCGACGCTGTGGCCAAGGCTGCAATCGAATCCGGCGTAGCTACCCTGCCGTATCCGAAGCACTATCCGCTGAACAATGTGGATGAAGTGTTCAACGGCTGATTGCGGCCGTAGCGACACAAAAAAGCCCCGGCTCGTGAGAGTCGGGGCTTTTTGTTTGCCTGCTGTAATTGTATGGCCAGTACCGGCCCTATCGCCGGCAGCGGGCTGCCCGGTGTCGCGCCATTGCCCAGCTCATCCACCGACGGCGGCGAGTCTTCGGCCTTGAACAGCTCGAAGTAGGCATTCGGCGTGCTTGGCGAAGCCGCGCGGCCACTGATCGGGTCGACGCGCAGACTGAGAATGCCTTCCGGTTCGGCTGGCGGGTGGTTCGGCTTGTCCTTGAGCGCCGCACCCATGAAGCTCATCCAGATCGGCAGCGCCACCGTGCCACCGTACTCACGGCGGCCCAGGGTTTCCGGTTGGTCGAAGCCGACCCACACCGTGGTGACATAGTCGGCGTTGTAACCGGAGAACCAGGCGTCCTTGGATTCGTTGGTGGTGCCGGTCTTGCCTGCCAGGTCGGTACGGCCCAGGGCCAGTGCACGCCGCCCGGTGCCTCGCTTGATCACATCCTGCAGCATGCTGGTGAGGATGTAGCTGGTGCGGCCGTCGATGATTTGCTCGGCTGCTACCGGTACCTGCGGTGCAGGTGCAACCTGGCCATAGGCCGAGGGGGCTTCGCCGGGCAGCGACGCCGTGCTGATCGGCTGTTCCGGTGCCGCCAGGCCGGCGTGGTCTTCGCTGGCTTGTGGCACGCGTGCCGGGTTGGCGGTGAACAGCGTCTCGCCGTTGCGGCTTTCGATACGGTCGATCAGGTAGGGGTTGATCTTGTAGCCGCCGTTGGCAAAGGTGCTCCAGCCCGTGGCGATTTCCATCGGAGTCAGGGTCGCGGTGCCCAGCGCCAGGGACAGGTTTGGCGGCAGGTCCTGCTTGTTGAAGCCGAACTTGGCGATGTAGTCGATGGTACGGCCCACGCCCATGGCCTGCAGCAGGCGAATCGATACCAGGTTGCGCGACTTGTACAGCGCTTCGCGCATGCGGATCGGGCCAAGGAAGGTGTTGGTGTCGTTCTTCGGTCGCCAGACCTTGTCCAGGTACTCGTCGACGAACACGATCGGGGCATCGTTCACCAGGCTCGAAGCGGTATAGCCGCTGTCCAGTGCCGCACTGTAGATGAACGGCTTGAAGCTCGAACCCGGCTGGCGCTTGGCCTGCATGGCGCGGTTGTAGTTGCTCTGCTCGAACGAGAAGCCGCCGACCAGGGCGCGGATAGCACCGTTGTAAGGGTCGAGCGTAACCAGCGCGCTCTGCGCGCCCGGCACCTGGCTGAACTTGAGCTTGCCGTCGTCCAGGCGCTGCAGGCGCACCAGGTCACCGACCTTGGCCACATCCGCCGGCGATTGCGGCGCGCGACCCTGCGAGTTGCTGTTGAGGTACGGGCGGGCCCACTTCATGGTTTCCCAGGCCACGTGCTCTTCCTGGCCGCCACGGGTCAGGACCTGGATCCCGCTCTTGTCGACCTGGGTGACGATTGCCGGCTCCAGGCCGCCGAGGGTGCGCTGCTTGTTCAATTCCTGCAGCCAGGCAGCCTGGGTCTTGCCCGGGAAGCGCGCTTCGGGGCCGCGGTAGCCGTGGCGCTCATCGTAGTCGGAAAGGCCGTTGAGGACCGCCTTGTTGGCCATTTCCTGCATGTCGCTCGGCACCGTCGTGGTCACGCGGAAGCCTTCGGTATAGGCATCGCTGCCATAGCGACCGACCATCTCCGCACGGGCCATTTCGGCGACGTAGGGCGCGTTCACTTCCGGGGTGGGCACGTGATAGCTGGCGTTGAGCGGCTCGGCCAGCGCGGTTTGATAGCTGGCCTCGTCGATCTTGCCGAGCTTGTACATGCGGCCGAGAATCCAGTCACGGCGCTCTTTCGCCCGCACCGGGTTAGCCAGCGGGTTGAAGCGCGAGGGCGCCTTGGGCAGGCCGGCGATCATCGCCATCTGCGCCAGGCTCACGTCGCGGATCGACTTGCCGTAGTAAACCTGCGCGGCGGCGTCGATGCCGTAGGCGCGGTTGCCCAGGTAGATCTTGTTGACGTACAGCTCAAGGATCTCGTCCTTGGTCAGCTCACGTTCGATCTGCAGGGCCAGGAGAATTTCGTTGGTCTTGCGCGAGAAGCTGCGCTCGCTGGTGAGGAAGAAGTTCTTCGCCACCTGCATGGTGATGGTGCTGCCGCCGGTCTGGATGTGACCGGTTTTCACCAGCTGGGTCGCAGCGCGCATCAGGCTGCTTGGATCGACCCCGTAGTGATTGAGGAAATTGTCGTCCTCGGCTGACAGAAGCGCCTGGATGAATTGTGGGGGGATTTCCGCGAAGCGGATCGGCGAGCGGCGCATTTCGCCGAACTCGGCAATCAGCTTGCCGTCGCTGCTGTACACCCTGAGGGGGATCTGCAACTGGATACTTCTGAGCGAATCGACCGACGGCAGGCTGGGGCTAAGATACAGAAACGCACCGCTCACGCCGAGTACGAGCGAGCAAATGACTGCGACGAAAGACCACCAGAAGAACTTCAGCAGGCGTATCAAGGCTTTTGGGTGTCCAGATTGAAGGGTGAATTGCGCACGGGGCCGGCGGACGAAAAACGCTGGGCATTATAAGCATTTTTCGCCTCGCCGGGTGACCGGCCAGGTGGCCCGCTGTACCGCCTGGCCGTCAACGGCTGGCGCTGAGGCGGGTTTTAGGGGCAGCAACGAGGGAACAGCGATGCTTGGACGCTGGGGCAGGGATGCCGGTTCATTGCTGGGGGTGGAAATCACCTCCGATTCGATACACATGCTGCAAGTGCGTCGGCATGGCGGGCGCTGCGAGCGGGTCGCCTGGGCGCTTGAGCCATTCGAGCCGTTCGCTGGAGGGCAGTGGTGGCAGGACCCGGATCGCGTCGAGGCGGCCCTGCGGGGTGCTCATCGGCGCTGTGGCGGCCGCCAGCGTCGGGTTGCGGTGGCGCTGCCTGCCTCGCAGGTGATCTGCAAGCTATGCCAATTACCCGCAAGTCAGACCGCAGCGCAGATGGAGGCTCAATTACTGGCCGACGCCGACACCTTGTTCCCTTTTCCTCTGGACGACCTGGTGATCGATTTCCATGCCATGGGCGCGTCGATGGGGCGATCGGGCTACCGGGATGTCATGGTCGCCGCTTGTCGACAAAGCACATTGCAGCCGCTCGAGGCACTGTTCGAGGCCGCAGGGCTCCAGCTGGATGCCGTGGAAGTCGACAGCATCGCCTTGCGGCGTTTGCTGCCGCGGCCGTGTACAGGCGCTTTGGCGCTGCTACGCCTCGAACCTGACGGGATAACGCTGCATGGCTGGATGCAGGATGGGCTGCCACAGCGGCGCGAATTGCCTGCGCACGCTTCAGTGGAGCGGCTTGCCGAGTGGGTTGCCAACGGTGTGCAGGTGGATGAAGTCCTTGTATGCGGTGCTGCGCTGGGTGAGCACGGTCGGTTAGCTGAACTGAGCCGCCAAATGAAGGTGCCGTGCCGCCCTTTGCCAACGGTGGCCGGGCTCGACTGTAACGATTGCAGCCTGGCTTGCGCGCTGGCGCTGGGAGGGTTGCGCGGATGATGCGTCTGAACCTGATGCCATGGCGTGAACGGCAGCGCCTGGCGGCGTTGCGGCGACTTCGATTGATGCTGCTTGGCGGCATGTTCTTGGGGCTTTGCGCGGTACTGCTCATGGATCAGTTGGTGCGCGAGCGTGCGCAGCGGCAGGCTATCGACAACAGCAACCGCCAAGCCGCCATGGCGGAGCTGGATGCGCAGCTGGAGCAACTGGCGCCTATCAACCGGGCTTATGAGGCGGCGCGGGCGCAAGCTGCGGCGCTGGCTGCCCTGCGGGCAGACCAGGGGCTTGTGACCGGGTTGTTTGCCGACCTGGAGCGGGCATTGCCGGAAGGTATCCAGCTGACAGAGATCAAGCTCGAGCGTTCGCGCTTGCGCCTTGTCGGCCTGGCTGCTTCGGGGGCGGTGGTGGCGCAGTTCATGCGCGAGCTTGAGCACTCCAATGTCCTGCTCGACCTTGCACTCGAGCGCGTGAAAAGCACGGATGAGGGCGATGAGTTTCTGCTGGTGGCACGAATGTCGGCGGCTTGGTCGTGAGCCCGCAGGTCTGGACGCGATGGGTCGAACGCTCGCGAATTTCCGGATCCTGGCTGCCCTTGATCACGGCAGGGGTGGTACTTGCCCTCGGTGCCATGGTTCGCCTACCTGAGTGGCGGCAAATTCAAACGGCTGAGCAGGCAATGCAAGAGGCCTTGGCGCTCGAACTGGCAAGCAAGGCCAGCCAGGTGTCGGGCTTGGGCCAAAGTCGTGCGGCCCTGGACGAGGCCGAGCAACTGCTGCAGAGCGCCCGCTGGGGACTGGCGGCGGGTGATCGCATGAGTGATCTGCTGGAACAGTTGGCGCTCTCGGGGCATGCGCTGGGATTGCAGTTCGAACAGTTGAACGTACTTGAAGAGGTGCATAAGTCTGGATATCGGCAAACCCCTATGGATCTGCAAGTCGTCGGGCGTTATTCGGGGTTGCGTTTATGGCTGGACGACTGGCTTGGGCAAGTTCGCTTGTTGCGTGCCGATGAAATGCATTGGTTCGCCGCCAAAGGCAGGCCCGGTTTTTTAAGACTGCGTCTGCGAGTGAATGCCTACCAGGCCGATGCGCCAGTGCTCGAGCCCGCCTCGTTGGCGCAGATACCCGCCCGGGCACCCGTGCAGGTCGCAGACTTCGATCCCTTTGCTGCCTGGTCAGGGCGAACCTCCCGAAAGGGCTTGGGTGAGATCCCGCTGGCACAGCTGGAAATGGTCGGCAGTTTGTCGCGCAGAGGGGAGCATGAGGCGCTGCTGGCGACTGCCGGAAGGTTGTATCGCGTGCGCCAAGGCGAACGCCTGGGGCGCGATGATGGCGTGGCGGTGCGCATCGACGAGCATCAGGTGGAGGTGCGCGAACGGTTGTTCGTGGCCGGCGAGTGGCGCGAGCGCACCACGTTCTTGGCGCTCAGGAAGGGCGCTGGCAGGGAGGCAAGTGGTCATGAAATGGCTGGCGATAGTGATGGTGGCGATGCTGATACCGGTTCAGCCGGGGCTGGCAGCGTCTTATAAGGGGGAGCCTGTTTCGTTGAATTTCCAGGATGTCGAGGTGCGTTCGGTGCTTCAGGTCCTGGCAGATTATGCAGGCATCAACCTGGTGGCCAGTGACCAGGTGCAAGGCAATATCACCCTGCGTTTGCAAGACGTCCCTTGGGATCAGGCCCTGGCGCTGGTGTTGCGGAGCAAGGGGTTGGCACGGCGAGAGGAAGGCAATGTCTTGCTGATCGCGCCAGCGGGTGAGTTGGCCGAACAATCTCTCGGCGAGTCCTACGGACAGGCCCTCGATGCCCAGTTGCAGCCCTTGCGCCGGGAGTTGATGCCAATCCATCACGCCAATGCCTCGGAGCTGGCGGAGGTATTGCTGGCGACGCTTGCCGACGACGGCATCCTCACCGGTCGCGGTAGCCTGAGTGTCGATGCGCGTACCAATACCTTGCTGGTGCACCAGCCCAAGGATCGTCTCGCCCAGTTGCGGCAACTGATTACGCAACTGGATGTGCCGGTACGGCAGGTGGCGATCGAGGCGCGCATCGTCGAGGCCAATGTCGATTATGAAAAGAGCCTGGGTGTGCGCTGGGGAGGTGCCTTGTATGAACAGGCCGCCCAGTTGGGCAGGGATGTGTTCGTCGATCTGGGCGTGGAGAGGGCCGGCGCTGGGGTAGGCCTGGGCCTGTTGCGTGGGGGCGTACTGCTGGACCTTGAACTCAGTGCCATGGAAAAGAGCGGTAATGGCGAGATCATTTCGCAACCCAAAGTGGTCACGGCAGACAAGGAAACGGCCCGGATCCTCAAGGGCACCGAAGTGCCATATCAGGAAACGAGCAAGAGCGGCGCCACCTCCGTTTCCTTCCGAGAGGCCTCGCTGTCGCTTGAAGTCACCCCGCAGATTACCCCTGACGGCAAGGTGATCATGACGGTCAGGGTGACCAAGGATGAGCCCGACTTCGTCAATGCCCTGAACGACGTGCCGCCGATTCGCAAGAACGAGGTCAATGCCAAGGTCCGTGTGGCGGATGGGGAAACCATCGTCATTGGAGGCGTGTACTCGACCTCGCAAAACAATGTGGTCGACAAGGTGCCATTTTTCGGCGATCTGCCGTATGTTGGGCGGCTGTTTCGACGCGATGCATTACAAGAGAAAAAATCCGAGCTGCTGGTCTTCCTGACTCCGCGTATCATGAGTGACCAGGCGATTGCTGTGAGTCGTTGATTCTGTGCGAAATTTGATACTTGTAGGGCCCATGGGCGCTGGAAAGAGCACCATCGGGCGCCTGTTGGCCAAAGAGCTGCGCCTGCTGTTCAAAGATTCCGACAAGGAAATCGAACTGCGAACCGGCGCCAACATTCCGTGGATCTTCGATAAAGAAGGCGAACCGGGCTTCCGTGACCGTGAGCAAGCGATGATCGCCGAGCTCTGCGCGCTCGATGGCGTGGTCGTGGCGACCGGTGGCGGCGCAGTCATGCGCGCGGAAAACCGCCAGGCGCTGCATGCGGGCGGACGGGTCATTTACCTGCATGCTTCGGTGGAGCAGCAGGTCGGGCGCACCGCGCGCGATCGCAACCGCCCGTTGCTGCGCACCGCCAACCCGGAGGCGACCCTGCGCGCCCTGCTGGAAGCGCGCGACCCGCTCTACCGTGAGATCGCCGACCTGGTGGTGGAAACCGACGAACGGCCGCCGCGCATGGTGGTGCTCGATATTCTCGAACGCTTGCAGCAGTTGCCGCCCCGCTAAGCCGGGACTATTCTCGGCCAGCGCCGAGGCGAGGTTCAACGTTACCGCGCGGGTCGCATCAATGACGCCGCGCCCAAGTACATTGTGGGGATACATGCAGACACTAAAGGTCGACCTGGGCGAGCGCAGCTACCCGATCTACATTGGCGAAGGCTTGCTGGACCAACCCGAACTGCTGGCGCCGCACATCGCCGGGCGGCAGGTTGCCATCGTTTCCAATGAAACCGTCGCGCCTCTGTATCTCGAACGCCTGAGCAAGACCCTGGGTGCCTATTCGGTGCTGCCCGTGATCCTCCCGGATGGCGAGGCCTACAAGAACTGGGAGACCCTGCAGCTGATCTTCGACGGCCTGCTCACCGCACGGCATGACCGCCGTACCACCGTGGTCGCCCTCGGTGGCGGGGTGATCGGTGACATGGCGGGCTTCGCAGCGGCCTGTTACCAGCGTGGTGTCGATTTCATTCAAGTGCCCACCACCCTGTTGTCCCAGGTCGATTCCTCGGTCGGCGGCAAGACCGGCATCAACCACCCGCTGGGCAAGAACATGGTCGGTGCGTTCTATCAGCCCAACGCGGTGCTGATCGATACCACCTCCCTCAAGACCCTGCCCCAGCGCGAGCTGTCGGCTGGCCTGGCCGAAGTGATCAAGTACGGCCTGATCTGCGACGAGCCGTTCCTCGGCTGGCTCGAAGACAACATGCAAGCCCTGCGCACCCTGGAGCCTGCGGCCCTGACCGAAGCGATCCGCCGCTCATGCGCGGCCAAGGCCGCCGTGGTCGGCGCCGATGAGCGCGAATCCGGCGTGCGGGCGACCCTGAACCTTGGGCATACCTTCGGGCATGCCATCGAAACGCACATGGGCTACGGTGTCTGGTTGCACGGCGAAGCCGTGGCAGCGGGCACGGTGATGGCCCTGGAGATGTCAATGCGCCTGGGCTGGATCGACCAGCCCGCGCGCGATCGAGCAATCCGCCTGTTGCAGGACGCAGGTTTGCCGGTGGTGCCACCACAGGAAATGACCCCGGCGCATTTCATGGAGCATATGGCGGTCGACAAAAAGGTGCTCGACGGTCGCCTGCGGCTGGTGCTGTTGCGCCGGCTGGGCGAAGCCGTGATCACCGACGACTATCCGAAAGAGATTCTTCAGGCCACGCTGTCGGCGGATTACCGCGCGATCGTGGCCCAGCTTTGAGGTTGTGACAGCGCAATGACCAGTTTGCATGCCGATGAGGCGTTTCTCGACCATTTCCAGTTGAGCCACGATCCGTTCGCGCCGCGCGTGCCCGGTTTCAAGTTCTTCCCCGCCCAGCGCAAGCCTGTGCTCGGTCAGTTGCATCACCTGGCCCGTTACAGCCAGCTGATGCTGGTGGTCACAGGCCCCGTAGGCAGCGGCAAGACCCTGCTGCGCCAGGCCTTGGTGGCCAGCACCAACAAGCAGTCGGTGCAGAGCGTGGTGGTATCCGCCCGTGGCGCCAGCGATGCTGCCAGTGTACTGGGGCAGGTTGCCCAGTCGCTGGAAGTGGCCCAGCCCGAGGTTCAGGCCATTCTGTCCAAGGTGGTGCAGCTTGCCCTGACCGGACAGGAAGTCTATTTGCTGGTGGACGATGCGGAACAACTCGACGAGTCGGCACTCCAAGCGTTGCTGGAGCTGGCAGCTGGCGTCCCGGAGGGGCGCCCGCACGTGTTCCTGTTCGGCGAGCCGTCGCTGATTGCCGGGTTGGACGAGATCCATGTCGAGGAAGAGCGCTTCCATGTCATCGAACTCGCCCCCTACAGCGAGGAAGAGACCCGCGAGTACCTTGAGCAGCGCCTGGAAGGCGCCGGCCGGGGCATCGAGGTGTTCACCCATGAGCAGCTCGTCGATATCCATGAAAACTCCGACGGTTGGCCTGGCAACATCAACCAGGTCGCCCGCGATACCTTGATCGAAGCCATGATCGCCAGCCGCACCGCGGTCAAGCGACCATCCATGGGGTTCAAAATGCCTAAGAAACACGTGCTCGCGCTGTCCGCTGTCGTCGTGGTCGCTGTTGGTGCCGCGGTGCTCATGCCCAAGAAAGGCGACAAGGCTCCTGAGGCACCCGCGGCCCAGGCCCAGTTGCCATTGGGTGACAAATCGAACAACCCCGCCATCGAGTTCTCCGGCTCGTCGCAGCCGATGCCGCTGCCGCTGGTTGGCCAATCGCAGCCGGTGATGCGTGAGCCCCTGGCTCAGGCAGCTGGCATGGGCGACGGCGAGGAGGGCGGCCCAGCCGACAATACCGCGCTGCAGCCTGGCAACCCGCCGCCGACCGTGACCACCACCGCACCACCGCAAGGCGTTGCTGCGGGTCCGGCGCCGACGATGGCCCAGGCGACCCCTGTGGCACCGTCACAGCCGGTTGCGCCTGCGCAAAAGCCTGTCGCAACCCAGCCGGCCAAGCCGGTTGCCCCTGCCAAGCCGACCCCGGCGCCGACCCAGGTCGCCACGGCCAAGCCCGCCGCCAAGCCTGCTGAAAAACCGGCAGCCGGTGGCAGTGCCAGCGGTGGCTGGTACGCAGGCCAGAAGCCTGGCAACTATGTGGTGCAGATCCTCGGCACCAGCTCCGAGGCCTCGGCCCAGGCCTTCGTCAAGGCGCAGGGTGGCGACTATCGCTACTTCAAGAAAAACCTGCAGGGCAAGCCGCTGTACGTGGTCACCTATGGCAGCTTCGCCAACCGCGACGCAGCGGTAGCTGCAATCAAGAACTTGCCAGCGAAGGTCCAGGCTGGTAAACCTTGGCCACGTACCGTCGCCAGCGTCCAACAAGAGCTGGCCTCGGCCCGCTGATACCTTCCGGGCGGCATCACCCCGCCGCCCAGTTGCTGAGCGATTACTGACTTTCGTCTAGCCTGCTGCGCCTGAGCGCGGCAGGCTTTTCTGTCCCAGGCTGCCGGCCACAAGCCCTTCTTGCAGTCATGGCTGAAACGCTTCAGACTCGAGCCGAGCCGCTATCACGGCGCATGGCGCAAAAACATTCAAAAATGCGACATAAATTTTCAATGGTGAGACATGAAAATTTGTGAGTATCGCTGTCGCTGTGCAACAATGGTTTTCCATGGCCACCGCAAAAAAGCTGGCATTTGATCGGCGTGGATGGTAAGTGGTTGTACTAAAAAGAGATTTGCCTCCGTTGAGAGGTGAACCTGGTGAGAAAGTGTCTATGAAAACAGGTCTGTACCATCCCGAAGAATTCAAGGACAACTGTGGCTTTGGCCTGATCGCCCATATGACGGGCGAACCGAGCCACCACCTTCTGCAAACCGCCATGCAGGCGCTGACCTGCATGACCCACCGCGGCGGGATCAACGCCGACGGCAAGACCGGTGACGGTTGCGGTCTGCTCATGCAGAAGCCCGATCAATTCCTGCGTGCCGTGGCCCAGGAGCACTTCGCCGTCGAGCTGCCCAAGCAGTACGCCGTCGGCATGGTGTTCTTCAACCAGGACCCGGTAAAAGCCGAAGCCGCGCGGGCCAACATGGACCGCGAAATCGTCAACGCCGGCCTTACGCTGGTGGGCTGGCGCAAAGTCCCGATCGACACCAGCGTGCTGGGCCGCCTGGCCCTGGAGCGTCTGCCGCAGATCGAGCAGGTGTTCATCGGCGGTGAAGGCCTGAGCGATCAGGAATTCGCGATCAAGCTGTTCAGTGCCCGTCGTCGCTCGTCCGTGGCCAACGCCCATGACGCCGACCACTACATCTGCAGCTTCTCGCACAAGACCATCATCTATAAAGGCCTGATGATGCCGCGCGATCTCGCGGCCTTCTATCCAGACCTGGATGACGAGCGCCTGCAAACCGCGATCTGCGTGTTCCACCAGCGCTTCTCCACCAACACCCTGCCGAAGTGGCCGCTGGCGCAGCCCTTCCGCTTCCTCGCCCACAACGGCGAGATCAACACCATCACCGGCAACCGCAACTGGGCCATGGCCCGTCGCACCAAGTTCGCCAACGACCTGATCCCCGACCTCGAAGAGCTCGGCCCGCTGGTCAACCGTGTCGGCTCCGACTCTTCGAGCATGGACAACATGCTGGAGCTGATGGTCACCGGCGGCATCGACCTGTTCCGTGGCGTGCGCATGCTGGTACCGCCAGCCTGGCAGAACGTCGAGACCATGGACGCCGACCTGCGCGCCTTCTACGAATACAACTCCATGCACATGGAGCCGTGGGACGGCCCGGCCGGTATCGTCATGACCGAAGGCCGCCATGCGGTGTGCCTGCTCGACCGCAACGGCCTGCGCCCGGCACGCTGGGTGACCACCACCAATGGCTACATCACCATCGCCTCGGAAATCGGCGTGTGGGGCTACCAGCCTGAGGACGTCCTGGCCAAGGGCCGAGTCGGCCCAGGCCAGATTCTTGCCGTGGACACCGAGACCGGCCAGATCCTCGACACCGATGCCATCGACGACCGTCTCAAGTCGCGCCACCCGTACAAGCGTTGGCTGCGTCAGCATGCCCTGCGCATCCAGGCGACCTTGACCGACGACCAGGGCGCGGCCAGCTACGACACTGACCAGCTCAAGCAATACATGAAAATGTTCCAGGTCACCTTCGAAGAGCGTGACCAGGTGCTGCGTCCGCTCGGCGAGCAGGGCCAGGAGGCGGTAGGTTCGATGGGTGACGACACGCCGATGGCCGTGTTGTCCCAGCGCGTGCGTTCGCCATACGACTTCTTCCGCCAGCAGTTCGCCCAGGTCACCAACCCGCCGATCGACCCGCTGCGCGAAGCGATCGTAATGTCGCTGGAAATCTGCCTGGGCGCCGAGCGCAACATCTTCCAGGAATCCCCGGAGCATGCCTCCCGGGTAATCCTCAGCTCGCCGGTCATCTCGCCCGCCAAATGGCGCTCGCTGATGAACCTGGAGCGCGAAGGCTTCGACCGCCAACTGATCGACCTCAACTATGAAGAGAGCGTCGGCCTGGAAGCGGCCATCCGCAACATTGCCGACCAGGCCGAAGAAGCGGTGCGCAGCGGCAAGACCCAGCTGGTGCTGAGCGACCGCTACATCGCCCCGGGCAAACTGCCGGTGCACGCCTCGCTCGCCGTCGGCGCGGTACACCACCGCCTGACCGAGCAGGGCCTGCGCTGCGACAGCAACATCCTGGTGGAAACCGCCACCGCCCGTGACCCGCACCACTTCGCCGTGCTGCTGGGCTTCGGCGCCTCGGCCGTGTACCCGTACCTGGCGTATGAAGTGCTGGCCGACCTGATCCGCACCGGCGAAGTGCTGGGCGACCTGGACGAAGTCTTCAAGTACTACCGCAAGGGCATCTCCAAAGGCTTGCTGAAGATCCTGTCGAAGATGGGTATCTCCACCATCGCCTCGTACCGTGGCGCCCAGCTGTTTGAAGCCGTGGGCCTGGCCGAGGAAGTGGTCGGCCTGAGCTTCAAGGGCGTGTCCAGCCGCATCAAGGGTGCGCGCTTCGTCGACCTGGAAGGCGACCAGAAGCTGCTCGCCGCCGAAGCCTGGAGCGCGCGCAAGCCGATCCAGCAAGGTGGCCTGCTGAAGTTCGTCCACGGTGGCGAATACCACGCCTACAACCCGGATGTGGTCAACACCCTGCAGGCTGCCGTGCAGCAGGGCGACTATGCCAAGTTCAAGGAATACACCACGCTGGTCGACCAGCGCCCGGTGTCGATGATCCGCGACCTGCTGAAAGTGAAAGTGGCCGACCAGGCCCTGCCGCTGGATCAGATCGAACCGCTGGACGCGATCCTCAAGCGCTTCGACTCCGCCGGTATCTCGCTGGGCGCACTGTCGCCAGAAGCCCACGAAGCCCTGGCCGAGGCCATGAACCGCCTGGGCGCGCGCTCCAACTCCGGTGAGGGCGGTGAAGACCCGTCCCGTTACGGCACCCTCCGCAGCTCCAAGATCAAGCAGGTGGCCACCGGCCGCTTCGGTGTCACCCCGGAATACCTGGTCAACGCCGAAGTGCTGCAGATCAAGGTTGCCCAGGGCGCCAAGCCCGGCGAAGGCGGGCAGCTGCCAGGCGGCAAGGTCAACGGCCTGATCGCCAAGCTGCGCTATGCAGTGCCGGGCGTGACCCTGATCTCGCCGCCGCCGCACCACGACATCTACTCGATCGAAGACCTGGCCCAGCTGATCTACGACCTCAAGCAGGTCAACCCGCAGGCCCTGGTATCGGTCAAGCTGGTTGCCGAGGCAGGCGTTGGCACCATCGCCGCTGGCGTGGCCAAGGCCTATGCCGACCTGATCACCATTTCCGGCTACGACGGCGGCACCGGCGCTTCGCCGCTGACCTCGATCAAGTACGCCGGTGCCCCATGGGAACTGGGCCTGGCCGAAACCCACCAGACCCTGCGCGGCAACGACCTGCGCGGCAAGGTGCGGGTACAGACCGACGGCGGCCTGAAAACCGGCCTGGACGTGATCAAGGCGGCCATCCTCGGCGCCGAGAGCTTCGGCTTCGGCACCGCACCGATGA
Source organism: Pseudomonas sp. GM84 (assembly GCF_000282535.1). Taxonomy (GTDB): domain Bacteria; phylum Pseudomonadota; class Gammaproteobacteria; order Pseudomonadales; family Pseudomonadaceae; genus Aquipseudomonas. The sequence goes on from NZ_AKJC01000103.1 coordinate 42,492, forward strand.
TCGCACTGGGCTGCAAGTACCTGCGCATCTGCCACCTGAACAACTGCGCCACCGGCGTGGCCACCCAGAACGACAAGCTGCGCAAGGATCACTACATCGGCACCGTCGACATGGTGATCAACTTCTTCACCTTCGTCGCCGAAGAGACCCGTGAGTGGCTGGCCAAGCTGGGCGTGCGCAGCCTCGGCGAGCTGATCGGCCGCACCGACCTGCTCGACGTGCTGCCAGGCGACACCGAGCGCCAGCATCACCTGGACCTGACTCCGCTGCTGGGCAGCTCGCACATTCCGGCCGACAAGCCGCAGTTCTGCGAAGTCGACAAGAACCCGCCGTTCGACAAGGGCGAACTGGCCGAGAAGATGGTCGACATGGCCCTGCCGGCCATCCGTGACCAGGCCGGTGGCGAGTACGCGCTCGACATCTGCAACTGCGACCGTTCCATTGGTGCCCGCATCTCTGGCGAAATCGCCAAGCTGTACGGCAACCAGGGCATGGCCGACAAGCCGATCACCTTCCGCTTCAAGGGCACTGCAGGGCAAAGCTTCGGCGTGTGGAACGCCGGCGGCCTGAACCTGCACCTGGAAGGCGATGCCAACGACTACGTCGGCAAAGGCATGACCGGTGGCAAGGTCACCATCGTGCCGCCTGCCGGCAGCCCGTTCAAAACCCAGCTCAGCGCCATCGTCGGCAACACCTGCCTGTATGGCGCCACGGGCGGCAAGCTGTTCGCTGCCGGCACCGCGGGCGAGCGCTTCGCTGTGCGTAACTCCGGCGCCCACGCGGTCGTCGAGGGGACTGGCGATCACTGCTGTGAATACATGACCGGTGGCTTTGTCTGCGTTCTGGGCAAGACCGGTTACAACTTCGGTTCTGGCATGACTGGCGGCTTCGCCTACGTGCTCGACATGGACAACTCCTTCGTCGACAAACTCAACCACGAGCTGGTGGAAATCCAGCGCATCAGTGGTGAGGCGATGGAGGCCTACCGCAGCCACTTGGCGCGGGTCCTTGCCGAGTACGTGGAGGAGACTGGCAGCGAGTGGGGGCGTGAGCTCTCGGAGAACCTGGACGACTACGTGCGGCGCTTCTGGCTGGTCAAGCCGAAGGCGGCCAACCTCAAGCAACTGCTGTCCAGCACCCGTGCCAACCCGCAGTAACAACAGCTGCAAGTGACGGCCCCGTGCGCGGGGCCCGTCGTGCTCAAGTGATCGTCTTGCAGCTTGCAGCCCAAGGCTGGCAACTGCGGTAAAGAGGTTTTGAAAAATGGCTGAACGTCTGAACAACGACTTCCAGTTCATCGAAGTGGGCCGCAAGGACCCGAAGAAAAAGCTCCTGCGCCAGCGCAAGAAGGAGTTCGTGGAAATCTACGAACCCTTCAAGCCGCAGCAATCCGTGGAGCAGGCGCACCGCTGCCTGGGCTGCGGTAACCCGTACTGCGAATGGAAGTGCCCGGTGCACAACTTCATCCCCAACTGGTTGAAGCTGGTCTCCGAAGGCAACATCCTGGCGGCGGCGGAGCTTTCGCACCAGACCAACACCCTGCCGGAAGTGTGCGGCCGCGTGTGTCCGCAGGACCGTCTGTGCGAGGGTGCCTGCACCCTGAACGACGGCTTCGGCGCGGTGACCATCGGCTCGGTGGAGAAGTACATCACCGACACCGCGTTCGCCATGGGCTGGCGTCCGGACATGTCCAAGGTCAAGCCGACCGGCAAGCGCGTCGCGATCATCGGTGCAGGTCCTGCGGGCCTGGGCTGTGCCGACGTGCTGGTGCGCGCTGGCGTGACCCCGGTGGTGTTCGACCGCAACCCGGAAATCGGTGGCCTGCTGACCTTCGGCATCCCTGAGTTCAAGCTGGAAAAGACCGTGCTGAGCAATCGCCGCGAAGTCTTCACCGGCATGGGCATCGAGTTCCGCCTGAACACCGAGGTGGGCAAGGACATCACCCTGGAGCAGCTGCTCGCCGAGTACGACGCCGTGTTCATGGGCATGGGCACCTACACCTACATGAAAGGTGGCTTCCCGGGTGAAGACCTGCCGGGCGTGCATGACGCGCTGGATTTCCTGATCGCCAACGTCAACCGCAACCTGGGCTTCGAGAAGTCGCCGGAAGATTTCGTCGACATGCAGGGCAAGAAGGTGGTGGTACTGGGCGGTGGCGACACCGCGATGGACTGCAACCGCACCTCCATCCGTCAGGGCGCCAAGGCGGTGACCTGCGCCTACCGTCGTGACGAAGCCAACATGCCGGGCTCGCGCAAAGAGGTGAAGAACGCCAAGGAAGAGGGCGTGAAGTTCCTCTACAACCGCCAGCCTATCGCCATTGTCGGCGAGGACAAGGTCGAAGGCGTGAAGGTGGTCGAGACCCGTCTCGGCGAGCCGGACGCCCGTGGCCGTCGCAGCCCCGAGCCGATTCCAGGGTCTGAAGAGATCCTGCCGGCCGATGCCGTGGTGATCGCCTTCGGCTTCCGCCCGAGCCCGGCGCCGTGGTTCGAGCAGCATGGCATCCAGATGGACAGCCAGGGCCGTGTGGTGGCGCCGGAGAAGGGCAAGTTCAAGCACCAGACCAGCAACCCGAAAGTCTTCGCCGGTGGCGATATGGTGCGCGGTTCGGACCTGGTGGTGACCGCCATTTTCGAAGGGCGTACCGCTGCCGAAGGCATCCTGGACTATCTGGAAGTCTGATTTTGGCTGAACCGGCCTCATCGCCGG
>NZ_AKJC01000104.1 GCF_000282535.1 Pseudomonas sp. GM84
AGGCCGGGACAGGCATGACGAGGTAGCCTGTTCGGGCCCCATCGCCGGCAAGCCGGCTCCCACAGGTAGAAGAACAATGCAATCCTTGTGGGAGCCGGCTTGCCGGCGATGAGGCCAGAACAGCCGGCAGCGTCCTCAAGCCTGCGCCAGCACCCGGCGCCGCCGCACCACCAGACTGTCCACCACCCACATCACCACCATCGACACCCCCACCAGCGGGAACATCACCCCGAGCACCAGCATCACCCCCACCGCTGTCTTCCAGCGCGGCAGGTCATGGCGCAGCGGCGGCACGCCCAGGCCACCTTCCGGCCGGCGCTTCCACCACATCACCAGCCCGCTCACCGAGCCCAGCAGGATCATCAGGCACACCAGCAGGATGATGATCTGGTTCAGCGCGCCGAACATCTTGCCTTCGTGCAGCATTACACCCAGCTCGGTCGCCTGGGCAACCGGGCTGTAGTCTTGCCAGCGCACGTCGGTCAGCACCTTGCCGGTGTACTGGTCGACATGCAGGGTGGCGTCGTTGCGTGGGTCGTCGGCGAACACGGCGATGGTGAACACGCCGTCGGCAGTGGTTGGCAGGGTGATGCTGTAACCCGCCTCGACCAGGCGCTCGGTGGCCACGTCCTCCACCTGCTGCAGGGTCACCTGTGGCGCTGCCGGCATGTCCGACATCGTGTGATGCCCGGCATGTTCGGCATGCGCGCCGGATTGCGGCATGGGCGTGTTTTCCAGCGCCCAGGGCACGGTCTGGCGGTGGGCCTTGTTCAGCTCACCGGCCTGCTGATCGGACTTGGGCACGTCATTCCACATGGCCGCCGGGAAGCGGTTCCACAAGTCGGCGTACTGCTTGCCCCACAGCCCGGTCCAGGTCATGCCGCTGATCAGCATCAGCAACAGCAGGGCCGAGCCCCAGAAACCGGTGACGGCATGCAGGTCGCGCCAGAACACTCGACCTTTCGCCCCGATGCGCGGCCATAGCACGCCAGCGCCGTTGCGCCCCCGCGGCCACCACAGGTAGAGGCCGGACACCACCAGCACGATGCCCCAGCCGGCAGCCAGCTCCACCAGGCGGTCGCCGACCGTGCCGACCATCACCTCGCCGTGCAAGGCGCGGGCGATGGCCTGCAGGTTCTGCTTGGCGTCCTGCTCGCCGAGGATCTTGCCGCTGTAAGGGTCGACGAACACATTCAGCTCGCGCCCACCGTCATGCACCACGAACTGCGCGCTGCGCTCGGCATCGATCGGCGGCAGGTACTGGCCCACGTGGCCCTTCGGATACGCCTGGCGCACTTCGGCCAGCATCAGGTCCGCGCCCTGTCGATGATGCCCGGCTTCGACCACCATCAGGTCGCGATACAGCAGCGGGTCGAGCTGCGGCTTGAACAGATAGATGATCCCGGTGATCGCCAGCAGGATCATGAAAGGGGCCACGAACAGCCCGGCATAGAAATGCCAGCGCCAGGCCAGGTTGTAGAAGGAAACGCGTGTTCCGCTCATGGGAACCTCCTGTTTGACCAGCTGAGGGGCGCGACCGTGACCGTGCCCATTGTTGTTGTCAGAAGCTCAAATCGACCTTGGTCCAGAAGGTCCTGCCTGGCTCGTTCACCGGCTGTGGATCAGTGGCCGGGTAGCCGAACCCGGCATTCCCGGCCAGGTTCAGGTGCTCGGCGTAGGTCTTGTCGAACAGGTTGTCGACCCCTGCGCTGAGCTTGAGGTTGTGGTTCACCTTGTAGGTGCCGTTGAGCGAGAACACACCGAAGCCGGCGCTCTTGTCGTAGTCCTTGCCGACCACGTTGCCCTGGTTCTCGGCGATGCGGTTTTGCGCCGCGACCAGCCGCCACAGTGCCCCGGCACTCCAGGTGTCGCGGCTGTAGGTCAGGCCCAGGCGGCTTTCCAGGGGTGGCATCTGGGGTAGCGCTTTGCCATCACTGCTGTTCTTGCCCCAAGCGTAGGCGAGCGTCGCATCGGTCTTCCAGTTTTCCGTCAGCTTGTAGGCGGCACCCAGTTCGCCGCCCATGATGCGGGCATCGATGTTCTGCGCCTGGGAGGTGCTCATGCCCATCATGCCGGTGTGGTAGTCGAACAGGATGTAGTCGCGGATCTGCCCGACGTAACCCGAGGCCCAGGCTTCCAGGCGCTCGTCGCGGTACTGGATGCCGAAGTCGAGCTGGGTGGTCTTCTCGGGCTTGATGCTGTCGAAGGCGTTGGTCGAGCCGGCTGGCCCCTGGTCCGGGGAGAACAGCTCCCAGTAGTCGGGGAAGCGCTGGGCATGGCCGAGGCCGATGTAGGTGGTGGCTGGCAGCGCCGCCAGGTCGTGCTCGTAGCGCACGAAACCACTGGGCAGGGTGTCGGCACGGGTGTCGCCGTTGGTAGCGCTGTCATCACGGAAATCCCTGGCCGAGGCGCGATCCAGGCGAGCGCCGGTGATCAGGCGGTCCTGGCCGGTGGCATACCAGGTGAGTTCGCCGAACGCACCGTAGTTGTGGAAGTCGGCGTCCTTTTCCCAGGGCTCGTTCTTGTAGGCGTCGACGCCCATGGCGCTGCGTGCACGGTGCTCGTTGGTCTGCGCGTCGATGCCGCTGATCAGTTGCACGTCGGCCCAGCGCCAGGTGGCTTTGATGCGTGCGCCCAGCGTGCGGCGGTCCACGGCGGAGGCCATTGGCCCGGCCATCATGCCCATGCCTGACGGGGTACGCAGGGTGTAGTTGTCCATGACGTGGTCGGCGTAGTTGTAGTAGACCTGCGCCTCGATCTTGTCGAGCACCTCGCCCAGGTTGGACTTCTCGAAGCGCAGGCCCAGGCTTTCGCGCTTGAACTGAGCACCGTCCATGCCGCGCCCGGCGTAGCGTGCTTCGCCGTCACCCTTGCCGGCAGTGAGCTCCAGCAGGGTGTCCTGGTCGGGAGTCCAGCCCAGGGCCACATCGCCGTTCCATTTGTCCCAGCGCGAGGGCACGGTGTCGCCGCTGCCATCCTGGTAATCGTCCGAGTGCGACTGGTTGCCGACGAAGCGGGCATAGCCCTGGCTGTTGCCGGCGGCGGCATCGACCAATTTGTCGAAGCGGCCATTGGAGCCCGCCAGCAGGCTGGCGTTGACCCGGCTGCCGAGGGGGCCGAACTTTTCCGGTTCACGTTCGAAGAGGACGGTCCCGGCCGAGCCGCCGGGGCCCCAGATCACGCTTTGCGGGCCTTTGATCACGGTGAGGCGGTCGTACGTCTCCGGCGAAATGTAGGACGTCGGCGCATCCATGCGGTTGGGGCAGGCACCGAGCATCACGCCGCCGTTGGTGAGGATGTTCAGGCGCGAACCGAACATGCCGCGCAGCACCGGGTCGCCGTTGGTGCCGCCGGCGCGAATCGCCGAGAAGCCGGGGATGGTCTTGAGGTAGTCGGCGCCATCGCTGGCCGGCACGGGCTGGCGCGGGTCTTTCGGGTTGGTGACCACGGTCAGCGGCGAGCTGGGTGCAATGGCGGTGATCACCGTCGGGCTCAGCTCGGCCAGGTCGTGCTCATGGCCTTCGTGGCCAGGGTCGGCGGCCAGGGCCATGGGCGCGAGCAGCGAGCCGCACAGGGCGGCGAGTGTGCCTTTGAATGCATAGGCAAAAGCAGGGGTACAGCCGGACATAAGATTTCCGTCGATCAGTCATGAGTGAGCGCGAAGCCTCCTGGCTCCGTGCAGCAATGGTGGTTTCAGACGCTGATCGAAGGCGGCGGCGCGCGGCTGCGCGCACCGGGGAACACGGCCTGCCGGGCATGGCCCTGGTGAGTGGGCGCGGGATTGAGGGTGGCGGGGGTGACGCTGGCCGCGCTGAGCGGGCTGAGGGTTTGCGGTAAGGCGGGGCAGTTGAACAACAGGCTGCAGTAACCGCACTTTTCCCACATCACATGCAGCTGGCCATCGTCGCCATGGCCTGAGTGGGCATCGCCGCCATGCTGATGGCTGGCAGGCATCGCCATGTCCATCGGCATGCTCATGCCGGCGTGGTGGTCCATCGGCATCGACTGGGAAACCAGCGGGCCGATGAAGATCATCCACATGGCGAACAGGCTCAGCCAGCCGCCACCGACGCGCCTGCGATCAGGGCGGGTGGTACGGCTGAGGCGGTTGCGCGGCAGGCTCATGGTGCGAGCGCCTGTCAGCTAGCGGTCAGTGCGCGTGTTCGTGGCCTTGGGGCTGGTCCGCCGGCGGCTGCTTCTGCACGGCGACATCGACCGTGATGTCGCCGGCCTTCTCGAAGTGCAGGGTCAGCGGGAAACGCTTGCCGTCGCTGAGCAGGCTGCGGTCCTTGGGCTGCATGAGCATCACGTGGTAGGCGCTGGGGGCGAAGATCACCTCCTTGCCGGCCGGTACCACCACGCTGGGCACCTGCTGCATCTTCATGGTGCCGCTGGCGGTCATGCTGTGTTCGTGCAGTTGTGCGTCAGCGGTGATCGGGCTGTCGACGCTGAGCAGGCGATCATCGACCTTGCCGTTGTTGTGCACGATGAAATACGCAGCGACGTTGGGCGCATTGGGTGGCAGTTGCAGCGACCAGGGGTGCGCGATGTGCAGGTCGCCCACGGTGTATTCATGGGCATTGGCAAAGGCGCCGGGCAGCAGCAAGGCGGCCACTACGAGAGCTTGCTTGAGCATTGGGTGAGTCTCCATTCTGTTCGGGTTCAGGCAGGCAGCGTGATGAACTCAGACCAGGGGAGAGGCACGGGGGTTGAGCGCGGGCCATAACTGGCGCGGCGTCGCTTGGTAGTGGGGGGGCGCTGGTGCATGGCCGGCCAACAGCGTGGGTGGGTTGTGCAGCTGTGGCGGGTAGCCTGGCAGGGCCAGCAGCGGCGCGGCGCCGGAGCAGCACCAGCAGTGCTGCATGTTGGAATGGTCGTCGCTTTGCGTGCCGAGGTCGATCTTGGCCAAGGCTTGTACGTCGACCTTGGCCTTGCCGGCCAGGCTGGAACAGAAAGCCCCCCACAGCAGCTGTTCGGCCGGGCCCTTGGGCGCGGCAGTGGACAGCGGCATGGCCAGCAGGTTGAACAGCACTGCGAAGCAGGCTATCCAGGCGATGTGCCGACGTGGGGGCATGGAGAGATCCGGTCAGGAATCGTGGCGGGTATTGTAAGGCGGAGTATAGGTAAAAATGCGGGGTGCGGTGAAGTGACGCAGGTGGGTGGTGATATCTGGGGCTGCTGCGCAGCCATTCGCGGGACAAGCCCGCTCCCACAGGGACCGCGCTTCTCTGAAAATTGGCGCATCACTTGTGGGAGCGGGCTTGTCCCGCGAATGGGCCGCAAAGCGGCCCCGGCAATCTCAAGCCTTGCTACGCCCCATCAACCCGAAGCACAAGGCATTGGCGACGATCACCGCGTTGTCGCGGGTGATGATTTCCTGCTCCATTCCTCGCCCTGGGGCACGATACGCACTCCCTTGAACACGGTGATCAGGACGAACAGGGCGAGGACAGCTACGACGATGAGGCTGGTCATGATGCTTGCTTCCTTTTAATGGCGGAGTCAGGCCCGAATGACCCGGGCGGTATTGCCTTCGATGGCGACGAGCCGCACACGCTCGCCGGAGGAGATGTCGCTGGCGGCGACGCAGACCCACTCCTCGTTGCCGAGGATCTGTTTCTGGAAACGCACACGGCCCTTCTCGAATGGCGAAACGCTGTTGACCAGCAGCCCGACCTCACCGATCACGCTGTCGGCGGTCCAGCGCACGTCCGGCTGCTTGCGCTTGAGCAGCTTGAACCAGAGCAACGTGGTGCCCGAGGAGAACAGAGCCCACAGCAGTACCTGCATGTCCAGGTGCAGGCTGGGGGCGGCCAGTGCGATAAGTGAGACCAGTACGGCACCGATGCCGAACCAGATGATGAAGAACGTGGGCAGGACCAATTCGAGCAGGATCAGGACGATGCCGAACACCAGCCAGATCCACCATTGCATTTCCATATGGGTGACGCCTACCAGAGGAGGGGGCTCGAGTTTAGGTAGGAGGAAAAGCAAGTCTATTCAGACAGATTGGAGTTAGTTGTAGGAATTGCCTGGCTTTCTGGGTGGGACGGTGGGAGTGGAGAAGTGCCAGGCGGATGTTCGTTGGCGTTTTCGAGATCGAGCGCGCTAGAAACCTCACGCCATGCCGAGAGCCGCCACCATTTCTTCTGGAGACAGATACTCACGATCTACGCCAGGAAGAACCGGGCGCTTCAAGATCAGCACTGGAACGCCCAGCGCTCTCGCCACCTCGAGCTTCGGCTCGGTCGCCACGCTGCCGCTGTTCTTGCTGACCAGCACATCGATCTGCCTGCGAGCGAACAATGCCTGCTCATCTGCGAGCTGAAATGGCCCACGCGCCCCGATCACCTCGCAACGGTCATTCCCAGGGCAGGCCTCCAACGCCCGCAACGTCCAGAACTGTCCCGGCGGAATCTCGTCAAGGTGTTGCAGCGGTTCGCGCCCCAAGGTGAACAGTGGCCGCTGAAACGGCTTGAGCGCGTCGATCAGCCCCGCCCAGTCTTCCACCTCGCGCCAGTCGTCACCAGGCTGGGCCTGCCAGGCCGGGCGGCGCAAGGCCCAGCACGGGATACCGACGGCTCGGGCGGCGGTGGCGGCATTGCGGCTGATCTGCGCGGCGTAGGGGTGGGTGGCGTCGATCAGCAGCGTGATGCCTGCTTCACGCAGGTAGCGGGCCAGGCCTTCGGCCCCGCCATAGCCACCGACCCGCACCTGGCAGGCCAGGTCCTGCGGCACGCGGCCGATGCCGGCCAGGCTGTAGACATGCTCGGGCCCAAGCTGGCGGGCGATGGCCAAGGCCTCGGTGACGCCACCGAGCAGCAGGATGCGCCGGCTCATTGCACACCGGCCTTGCCGACGATGCCGCCCTGGCGGTCGATGGCGAACACTTCCACCTGCACCTGCGCCGGCACCACGCTGCGAGCGAAGGCCAGCGCATGGGCGCAGACCGCATCGCCCAGGGCGACACCGGCCGCGTGGGCCATGGCCAGGGCCTGCTGGCTGGTGTTGGCGGCAATGATCGCCGCCTGCAGCTCGGCATCGGCGCCCACGTCAGCCGCCCAGCCGGCCAGTTGCGGCAGGTCGATGCTCGAATGGCGGCTGTGCAGGTCCATGTGCCCGGCGGCCAGCTTGCTGATCTTGCCGAAGCCGCCGCACAGGGTCAGGCGCGGCACCGGCACCTTGCGCACGTGCTTGAGCACCGCGCCGACGAAGTCGCCCATCTCGATCAGGGCGATTTCCGGCAGCCCGTAGACCCGCTGCATGGTGTCTTCGCTGGCATTGCCGGTGCAGGCGGCAATATGGGTGTAGCCATTGGTGTGGGCCACGTCGATGCCTTGGTGGATCGAGGCGATGTAGGCCGAGCACGAGAAGGGCCGCACGATACCGCTGGTGCCCAGAATCGACAGGCCGCCGAGAATGCCCAGGCGCGGGTTCATGGTCTTCAGCGCGAGTTGCTCGCCATCTTGCACATTCACCGTGACCTCGAAGCCGCCCGGGTAGGCGCAGTCATCGGCCAGTTGCTGCAGGTGTTCGCTGATCATGCGCCGGGGCACCGGGTTGATCGCGGGTTCACCCACGGCGAGCACCAGGCCAGGCCGGGTGACCGTGCCGACCCCAAGGCCTGCGACGAACCGCACACCGGGTTCAGCCACCAGGCGCACCTGGCTGTAGAGCAGTGCGCCATGGGTGACATCCGGGTCGTCGCCGGCATCCTTGAGCGTGCCTGCTTCGGCGCGCTCGTCGTCGCGGCGGCAGAATTCCAGGCGCATCTGCACCACCTTGCCCTTGGGCAGGGTGATGCTCACGGCGTCATTGACCTGGCCAGTGAGCAGCAGGCGCGCTGCGGCCAGGCTGGTGGCGGTGGCGCAACTGCCGGTGGTCAGGCCGCTGCGCAGCGGGGCTGGTTGTTCGCGGGTTTCTTCACGCATCGAGCGGCTTCACCACGTCGAGCAAGGTGATCGGCAGGGCCTGGCGCCAGGTATCGAAGGCGCCCAGGGGCTGGGCCTGGGCAACATGGATGCGGGTCAGTTCGCCGCCATGCTGCTCACGGAAATGCGCCAGTGCCAGTTCGCTTTGCAGGGTCACCGCATTGGCCACCAGGCGACCGCCGGGGCGCAAGCGTTCCCAGCACAGCGGCAGCACCCCTTCGCGGGTGACGCCGCCGCCGATGAAGATCGCATCCGGGCGCTCCAGCTCGGCCAGGGCCTCAGGCGCCTTGCCGCGAACCAGCTGCAAACCGGGAACGCCCAGGGCGTCGCGGTTGTGTTCGATGAAACCCTGGCGGCCTTCGTCGGCTTCGATCGCCAGGGCACGGCACGCAGGGTGGGCGCGCATCCATTCGATGCCGATCGAGCCGCAACCGGCGCCGACGTCCCACAGCAGCTCACCCGGTTGAGGGGCCAGGCGGGCGAGGGTAATGGCGCGCACGTCGCGCTTGGTCAGCTGGCCGTCGTGACGGAAGGCGCTGTCCGACAGGCCGGGCACGCGTGCCAGGCGTGGCGCATCTGGCGTGGCCTGGCACTCGATGGCGACCAGGTTGAGCGCGGCCACTGGCGGGCAAGGCCAATCGTCGGCACTGCCCGACAGCTGGCGCTCGTCCGGGCCTCCCAGGTGTTCGAGTACATGCAGGCGGCTTGGCCCGAAGCCGCGTTCGCGTAGCTGCGCGGCGATAGCGGCGGGGCTGTCACCATCATTGCTCAGCACCAGCAGGCGCATGCCGCTGTGCAGGTGGGCGTTGAGCGCTGCCAGTGGCCGCGCCACCACCGACACCACCTGCACCTCCTGCAGCGGCCAGCCCAGGCGGGCAGCGGCCAGGGCGCAGGAGGAGGGCATCGACAGCACGTGCATTTCAGTGGCTGGCACGTGCCGCGCCAAACTGGCACCGACGCCGTAGAACATCGGGTCGCCACTGGCCAGTACGCACACGGGTTCACCGCGCAGCGCCAGCACCGGGGCCAGGGAGAACGGGCTGGGCCAGTCTTGCCGTGCGCCGCTGATGCAGCGCGGCAGCAAGGCCAGCTGGCGCGGGCTGCCGATGATCCGCGAGGCGCCCAGCAAGGCGCGTCGGGCCTGCTTGCCCAAGCCACTGAAACCGTCTTCGCCAATGCCTATTACTGTCAGCCAGGGTGCCATCTGATCCAATCCGCCCATCATGCTCGACCACCGGCTTTTCATGCCGCCGGACAAAGCAGGCATAATACCGCGCCTTCTACACTCAAGCGCATTTTCAGCGATTGCCGGACACCCCTTTGAAGCAGGCCCATGCCCCCACCGTTTCGCCCCGTCCCTCGGCCTGTCCGGGGTTGTGGCGCATCGTCAGTGCCCGTGACGGCGGCATCTGCAGGATCAAGCTGCCCGGTGGCCTGCTGCTGGCCGACCAGGCCGATGCCGTGGCAGACGCCGCCGAGCGCTATGCCTCGGGCGTGATCGAAGCGACCAACCGCGCCAACCTGCAGGTACGCGGTATCGGCAATGATCATGCAGGGTTGATAGACACCTTGCTGGCGGCCGGCCTCGGCCCGCGTGACGCTGCCAGCGACGATGTGCGCAACCTGATGCTCAGCCCCTTGGCTGGGCACGATCCGGCCATGCGGCTGGATGTGCGGCCACTGGCCGAGCAGATTCTCGACCTGCTGCAAGGCACGCCACGCTTTCACCAACTGTCGGCCAAGTTCGCCGTGCAAGTGGACGGCGGCGAAGGGCTGGCAATGCTCGAACACCCCCACGACCTGTGGCTTTGCGCGCTTCACCTGGAGCAGCGCAGCTGGCTGGCGTTCGGCCTGGCCGGTTGCCCGGCCGACGGCCAGGTGCTGGGCGCGGTGCCGCTGGAGCAGGGGCCGGCGCTGGTGCGTGCGGTGCTCGGGCGCTTCCTCGACCTGGCCAGCCCGGAGCAGTCACGCATGCGCCAGCTGCTGGCAAGCTGCGCAGTTGAAACCTTCGTCGCGGGGCTTGAAGTGCCGCTGCGTCGCGATGCGGCCGTGCTGCAGTGGCGCCGCGAAACAGCCGGCAGCCCGTGGCTCGGCGTCGTGCCTCAGCAGCACGGCACAGCCCTGGGCGTTGCACCGCCGCTCGGCAGGCTTACGCCCGACATGTTGCGCGGCGCCGCGCACATCACCCGGCAGTGGGGTGACGGTAGCCTGCGCTTGACCCCCTGGCAGAGCCTGATGCTGACCAACATCGACCCCGCCGGCATCGAGCAGGCCCAGCGAGCGCTGTCGGCCCTGGGGCTGCTCTGCCACAGTCATGAGCCGCTCGCCCGCATTGTCGCCTGCACCGGCGCCAGCGGCTGCGCCAAGGCGCATGGCGAGACCAAGGCCGATGCGGTAACGCTTTCAGCCCTGTTGCGTACCGGTGCCCCGGCCAGTGTGCACCTGTCCGGCTGCTCCCGATCCTGTGCCGTGGCCCATGTCGCCCCGGCCACCCTGCTGGCCCGCTCGCCGGGCCGCTACGACCTCTATCTGCGTGACGCGCGCCAACCGGGGTTCGGTGCCCTGCGCGCCACCGACCTCACCTTGAACGAAGCAGGCGCCATGCTCGCCCTGCCGACGGAGCACCTTGATGATTGACTACATCCGCGATGGTCAGGAGATCTATCGCAATTCCTTCCGGATCATCCGCGAGGAAGCCCGACTCGAGCGGATCCCCGCAGACCTGGAGAAGCTAGCCGTGCGCGTCATCCATGCCTGCGGCATGGTCGAGGCCATCGACGGCCTGCAGTTCTCCGAAGGGGCCGGCCGTGCCGGGCGTGAAGCCCTGGCCAACGGTGCGCCGATCCTCTGCGACGCGCACATGGTCGCCGAAGGCATCACCCGTGCGCGCCTGCCGGCGAACAACAAGGTGATCTGCACCCTGCGCGACCCCAGCGTCCCGGACCTGGCCAAGGACGCCGGCAACACCCGCTCCGCCGTGGCCCTGGAATTGTGGCGGCCGCACCTGGAAGGCAGCGTGGTGGTGATCGGCAACGCGCCGACCGCCCTGTTCTACCTGCTGGAAATGATTGATGCGGGCGCACCGAAACCGGCGCTGATCCTCGGCTTCCCGGTCGGTTTCGTCGGCGCGGCGGAGTCCAAGGCCATGCTCGCCGCCGACAGCCGTGGTGTGCCGTTCGTGATCATGCAAGGCCGCCTGGGCGGCAGCGCGATGGCCGCAGCGGCGGTCAACGCCCTGGCCACGGAGGTGGAATGATGGCGCCGCGCGGACGTCTGCTGGGCCTGGGCGTGGGCCCCGGCGACCCTGAACTGATCACCGTCAAAGCCTTGCGCTTGCTGCGCGAGGCACCGGTGGTCGCCTATTTCGTGGCCAAGGGCAAGCGTGGCAATGCCTTCGGCATCATCGAGGCGCATCTGCAGGCCGAGCAAACGCTGCTGCCGCTGGTGTACCCGGTGACCACCGAGGCGTTGCCGGCACCCTTGTCCTACGAGCAGGTCATCAGCGATTTCTACGATGAAGCCAGCGTTCAAGTGGCCGAACACCTGGATGCCGGCCGCGACGTGGCGGTGATCTGCGAGGGTGACCCGTTCTTCTACGGCTCCTACATGTACCTGCATGACCGGCTGGCACAGCGCTTTGATGCCGACGTGGTCCCGGGCGTGTGCTCGATGCTGGGCGGCGCCTCGGTGCTGGGCGCGCCGCTGGTCTATCGCAACCAGAGCCTGTCGGTGCTGTCAGGCGTATTGCCTGCTGAAGAACTCAAGCGACGACTCGCCGACGCCGACGCGGCGGTAATCATGAAGCTGGGTCGCAACTTCCCCAAAGTGCGTCAGGTGCTCGGTGAGCTGGGCCTGGATGGGCGTGCGCTGTATGTGGAGCGCGCGACCATGGCCAACCAGAAGATCGTCCCGCTGGACCAGGTCGATCCGCAGTCTTCGCCTTACTTCTCGCTGATCATCGTGCCGGGTGAAAAATGGCAGGGATGAACATGCACGAAGCCCCGGCGATCATCATCCTCGGGCCTGGCAGCCTGACCACGGCGCAACGTATCCAGCAGTGCTATCCAGCGTCCACGATCCATGGCTTGAATGGCCGGGTCGAAGGTGCCGACGCCTATTACCAGGCGTTTGGCGACACCCTGCGCGCCCTGTATCAGCAGGGCAGGCCGATCATTGCGTTGTGCGCGGCAGGCATCGTCATCCGCAGCCTGGCCAGCCTGCTTGGCGAAAAGGGCGAGGAGCCGGCGGTGCTGGCGGTTGCCGAGGACGGCAGCGCCGTGGTGCCTTTGCTCGGCGGCCTCAGTGGCGTCAACGTGATGGCCCGCGAGATCGGCGAGGCACTGGGCGTGGCGGCGGCGATCACCACCAGTGGTGAGCTGCGCTTCGGCACCTGCCTGCTGAACCCGCCCGAGGGGTACGCGCTGGCGGACCTCGACCAGGGCAAGCGGTTTGTCTCCGACCTGCTGGCGGGTGAGGCGGTACGGATAGAAGGTGATGCCCCTTGGTTGCAGCAAGCTCAGTTGCCGGCCAGTGACAGTGCGCAGCGCACGATCCATGTCGGCTGTGATGCACGCCCGAGCCACCGTGACGAGTTGCTGATTCACCGCCGCTCGCTGGTGGTGGCGGTTGCCGATGCAGGGCCCGAACTGCTGGCACAAGTGCGTAGTGCCTTGCGCGATGCAGGCCTGGCCGAGCAGGCGCTGGCCTGCCTGCTGGCGGATGAAGCCTTGATGGCGGAGCCATCGCTGCATGAGGCAGCCGCGGCACTTGGCGTCGGTCTGCGCTTTGCGCCAGTGCCTTGCGGCCTGGCCAGCATGCTGGCCGAAAGCCTGCCTGAGGCGACACTGGTCGAGCAGGCGGGGATCGTCATTGCCGTGGCACCGTCGCCTGTCGACGTGACGCAGGTCGGTCGCCGCCGCGGTCGCCTGGCGGTGATCGGGCTTGGCCCCGGTGCCGCCGACCTGATGGTGCCGGCGGTCAAGGCCGAGCTGGCACGCGCTGAGGATGTGCTGGGCTATGAGACGTACGTGCGCATGGCTGGCCCGTTCCGCGATGATCAAGTGCTGCATTGCACTGACAACCGTGAAGAAATGCAACGCGCCCGACATGCGTTCGAGTTGGCTGCCCAAGGCCGCTCGGTAGTGGTCGTGTCATCCGGCGACCCAGGCGTGTTCGCCATGGCCGCCGCGGTGCTCGAAGCGCTGCACGGGTCCGACGACCCTGCCTGGCACCGTGTCGATCTGGAGATCCTGCCCGGGGTTTCGGCTTCGCTGGCGACCGCTGCCCAGGCGGGTGCACCGCTGGGGCATGATTTCTGCGTGATGTCGCTGTCGGACAACCTGAAGCCCTGGTCGGTCATCGAGCATCGTCTGGACCTGGCGGCTCAGGCCGATCTTGTCCTGGCGTTCTATAACCCGATTTCCCGCTCTCGACCTTGGCAGCTGGGGCGCGCCATCGAGATTGTGCGACAGCATCGCGGTGGCAGCACGCCTGTAGTACTGGGCCGAGATATCGGTAGGCCTGGGCAGACGCTCAAGGTCGTGTCTTTGGCCGAGCTGGTACCGGAAATGGTCGACATGCGCACCATGGTCTTGCTGGGGTCTTCCACGACCTGCCAATTCCCTAGAGCCGATGGCACGCAGTGGGTGTACACGCCGCGCTGGTACCCGACTGCCGGGTGAGGCGCTGAGGGAAACGGCTCATGCCTGCTCCTCGGTCGTTTGCAGCATAGGGTGAGGGCCCCTCGACGATACCCGTCGGGGCCTTCAAGGTACTCTGCAAATGACCGATGAAAACACTGTCAGTGGCGATAGCATCGCCGTCGTCGAACAATCCCTCCTGGCGCTCAGCGCAGGTATCTCCGCGCAAAACCGCCGCGATGCCAAGACGACTTTCCAGTTCGCTTCTCGGGTGGCGTCCAAGCTGCACGACCGTGATGGCGAGTCCGAGGCCTGGTTCAACAAGTTCCTGGAAGTGATGCGCACCTGCGGCTGGGTGGTGGGCAAGCGCTCCTACGAGCGTGACTATGACCAAAGCCGATCGCTGACCCTCGGACCTATTGCCTTCAAGGTCGCCAGCGCCGCGGGCCAGGCATTGCTCGGTGGCCCGGTTGGCCAGGCCATAACCAAGCTGATCGGCGATGGCCTGGAAGCGCTGGGCGGTATCACCGAAGCTCAGGAGATCTACAAGCAGAACGTCAAAGGGCATCCTGTGTCGACCACGGGCCTGGCGGCCTGCATCGAAACCCCCGAGGGTGAGATGTTCATGCTGGTGAACGCGTTCAGTGCTTCACCGAGCGAAAACGACTTGAACACCGTGGTGTTCGAGTGGAAGAGCGCGAGCAAGGACCGTTATTGCGGTTCGGTCGTGCTCAGCTTCAACGAAGCGGTGTACACCGACGCGGTGCGTGCCTCGATCGAGCAGAAGCTTGTCGACAAGGCTGTCCAGGCAGCCACCGAATTCGAGATCTGACATGGAACGGGGCTTCAGGGCCCTGTTCTTCCTTTTCTGTACTTGAAATTCGAGGTACTCCGATGAGTGAGGAAACCTATTCCTTGTGGCTCGTTGGCGGCACGGGCTTGTTGGTCGCGGATACGGCACTGCAAGACCAGCAGTATGCGCTGGACTCGGTGCTGTTCGCCCAGTTGCATTCAGACAAACTCAATGGTTCACGTTTTGCCAACTACGCTCGCTGGTACAGCGGTTACCGCACGGCCCTGGAACAGCGGGGTTGGATATTCACCCGTAGTCGAAGTGATCACCAGCGCTTGCAGGAAGGCGCTCCCCCAACACTGGCCCACATTCTCAAGAGCCATTTGCAGGCTCGTCATCCCAGCCTCTCAGGTTACCTGCAGGCGGCTATTACCAGGCTTTCGCAGGAGGAGGTTCAGCAACAGCTGAGGGCCTTCACCATGGCCCAACCCGAAAAAGCCAACGGCGTTGTCTGTGAACTGGGCGTTCTGCTTCCCGGCCCTTCGATGGACCTGTGCGGGCTGGCTTTGGGCAGTGAACTGTCCGACGGCATAGACCTGCGCGAGAGCGGCGCGACATTGGGCGAATACGTGGCCCAATCCATCCGCGAGCATTTGCACGAGATGCTCGAGCGCAAGCAGCAGGCAGGGAATATCAGGAACCTGGGCACGCTGAAGTGGGAGGATGGCAATGGAGCAACATGAAGCCGCAGTCGTGGGTGCCAGCCTTGTTTCCTTCATCCCCGGAACCAGTCAGAAGCAGCGTGAGGCGGTCAAGCTTGCCTCCTTGTGGGCTGAGACCGTGACCCTGAAAGACGTGGCGCAGGCAACTGCCGAAGAACAGTATCGCTACTACCTGAGGAAGCTGATGTATCTGGGGTGGGACGCGAAGACGGCGGAACAGGTTCACTGGCCCGATCCACAGCGCGTGGTGCTTGTCGACCAGGTGCTGAGCAAGATCGATGCTGTCGCTGGAAGCGTCCACGCCCGCCACATGTCACTGACGTTCGAGGCACTGAAAAAGAACGGCAAGCCATTGCTGCATTTTGAATCGCGGAGCAAGGAGCGGGCGCAGTTCCAGCTCTTGTCCTGTGCTGCCGTGAGCAGCAACTACGTTGACATCGTCCTGTATCACGAAGCTGGCGACAGCTCTGCCTTCACGGCGGGCTTTCTGTTTCGCGAGCGCCAGGACATGCGCGTTACCGCCGAGCTTGTTCGTTTCAATACACGGTTGTTCGACCAGGAGCGCCGCAGCGGGGTCGAGCGTGCGCTGGTAAACATCGCGCTCAAGGAAATCCATGCAATGGAGGTCTAGGACACGAGGTAGCCCTTGATCCCGGTAAAGATGATCTGCGCCGCCAAGGCGCAGACGAACAGCCCCATCAGGCGGCTGACGATCTGCAGGCCCTGATCGCCAAGAATCCGCTCTATGCCATGCGAGAGGTACAGGACCAGGCCTACGGTGAAACTGGCCAGGGCGATACTGACGATGGCCAGCAGCTTGTCGTCCCAATGCGGTTGCCCAACCCCCATCACCAGCAGTGCACCGATGGTGCCGGGGCCGACCGTCAGCGGGATGGTCAGCGGCACGATGGTCACATCCTGCTGCACGTTGTCGGCCTGCACGGCCGGCTTGCCCTGGGCCATGCCCAGGGCCGAAATGAACAGCACGCTGCCGGCGCCGATGCGAAAGGCGTCGGCGGTGATGCCGAAGATGCCGAAGATCGCTCGCCCGAACAGATACAGCAGGACACTGGCGACCAGCGCCGCGAAGGCCACCTTCCAGGCCAGTTGCTTGCGCTCCTTGCTGGAGTGGCCACGGGTCAGGCTGATGAAGCACGACAGCACGAAGAACGGGCTGTAGAGCACGAGCATCTTGAGGTAGACACTGAACAACTCATGGAGCATGAGCGAGATTCCTGGCTGGGCCGTCGGGGAGGGGACTTACCCGTGAACCGGTGGATCCAGCCACTATAGTTCAGGAGGTGTGCAGCGGATCGTCAGCCTTTGCTTCGCGCTGTTTTGCCCAGTACTGAATCAGCTCGCGCAGCTGCGACAGCTCCACTGGTTTGGCCATGTGCCCGTCCATGCCGGCCAGCCGTGCGCGTTCCTTGTGTTCGGCCAGGATATGCGCAGTCAGCGCCACCACCGGGGTGCGCTGGCGCTGGTTGGCGGCTTCCCAGTCGCGCAACTGCTGGGTGGCCGAGAACCCGTCGAGTATCGGCATTTCGCAGTCCATCAGCACCAGGTCGTAGCGCCGCGCCTTCATGGCCTGCAAGGCCTCTTCACCATTGCTGGCGGTGTCCGGTTCGAGGTTCAGCTTGCCCAGCATGCCCCGGATCACCTTGGTCGAGATGCTGTTGTCTTCGGCGACCAGAACGCGGAAATCACCTGGCAGCTCCGTTGCGCATGGCGTGTTGGGCAGGCTTGCCGGCACGGCCTGCTCGCGACCGCGCTGGGCCAGTTCTTCGGCCAGGGTGGTTTTCAGGGTGTAGCCGGCTACCGGCTTGGCGAGGATGCGTTTGACCCCGGCGTTACGGGCGATGACCTTGCTCGGGGCATTGCTGATGCCGGTGAGCATCACCACCAGGATGTCGTGGTTGAGGCTCGGGTCTTCCTTGATCTTGGCGGCCAGTTGCATACCGGTCATGCCTGGCATGTTCTGGTCGAGCAATACGGCATCGAAGTAGTCGCGCAGGTGCGCCTTGGTCCGCAACAGCGCGAGGGCTTCCTTGCCAGAAGGTACTGCGCTGACATTCATGCCCCAGGCGCTGCACTGTTGCACCAGCACCTTGCGGCAGGTGTCGTTGTCATCGACCACCAGCACCCGCGCATCGCGCAACGGGCCGTCGAGGTCGGCCGGGGGTTGCTCCAGGCGCGAAGGGTCCAGCGGCAGGGTCAGCCACAGGGTGTTGCCCATGCTGGTGCTGCTCTTGATGCCGAACTCGCCCTGCATCAGGCCGATCAGCTGTTTGGCGATCACCAGGCCGAGGTGGCCGCCGAGTTTGTTGCTGGAGAGGAAGTGGTGGCTGTGCAGCTCGGCCTGCAGCAGTGCTTCGCGCTCGGCGGCAGGCAGCGGTTCGCCACTGTCCTGCACGGCGATCCGCAGGCGCGGCACCTCGCCGCGTTGATCCAGCGCAACCACCAGCAGGATCTCGCCGTGGTCGGTGTTCTTCAGCGCATTTTCCAGCAAGCTCGACAAGGCCTGGCGCAGGCGCGTCGGGTCGCCGCTGATGACGCGCGGCACCTGTGGCTGGGTGAAGCTGATCAGCTCGATGTTCTGCTGCTCGGCCTTGGCCCGGAAGATGTTCAGGCAGTCTTCGATCAGGGCGTTGAGGTCGAACTGCACGTCGTCCAGCTCGATCTGGCGCGACTCGAGCTTGGAGATGTCGAGAATCTCGTTGATCAACGTCAGCAGTTCGTTGCCGGCGCTGTGGATGGTTTGCACATAGTCGCGCTGCTTGACCGACAGCGGCGTGCCAAGCAGCAGCTCGGTCATGCCCAGCACCCCGTTCATGGGGGTGCGGATCTCGTGGCTGATCTTGGCCAGGAACTCGGCCTTGGCGTTGATTTCGGCATCGCTGGCGGCCAGCGCGCGGCTGGCGCTGAAACGTTCTTCGCTCATGCGCCGCAGGCGCTCGCTGACGGCCAGGTTGAGCAGCAGACCGCACGTCACGGTCAGCCCCATGAGGATGCACAGCAGCCATGGCGTCGAGGTACGAGTCAGGCCGAGCAGGGCCGGTAGCAGCACCAGGCCGCCCAGGTTGAACACCAGCATGGCGATGGAGAACAGCCGTGCCGGGGCATAGCCTTTGTACCAGTGATAGCTGCTGACCAGCAGCATGGTCATGCTGCCCAAGGCCAGCAGGGCGTAGGTCATCAGGTTGAGCGGCAGGGTGTCGACGAACAGCAGGATCAGCCCGCTGACCGCAGTGATCAGCATCTCGCCATGCAGCAGGCGGTTGAGCCGGGGCGAGTTGCAGGGCGAGAAGAAGTGCTGGGTGAAATACAGGCCCGACAGGCCAGCCAGGACCAGGGTCAGGTAGGCGGCCGGGGTTTGCGCGCTGTGCCACAGGTGCCACCAGGGGCCGCTGAGGTTGAGCAGGATCAGGCCGCTGAGCAGCATCAGGCCGTGGTACAGGGCGAGAATCAGGGTGGTGCTGGATCGGCTGTAGAGGAAGCGGATCAGGTTGTGCAGGATCAGCATCAGCAAGCCGCCGAAGAGCATACCGAACAGCAGCGCCTCGCTGTGGTCGGAAGCGGCTACGGCCGCGGGCTCCAGGGTGATGGCCGGGCGCAACTGGTGCTCGGAGACCAGGCGCAGGTAGATATCCAGGGTGTGCGTGCTGTTGGGCAGGGGCAGTATGTGGTCGCTGCCGCGCAGGGTCGGGCTGGCGTTGCCGGCCTGGCGGCCATGGCGCAGCTGGCGTAGCAGCTTGTCACCGTCGAGGGCGTACAGGTCCAGGTGGGAAAGGTCGGGGGCGAAAATCCGCAGCAGTTGCTCTTGATCGCCCGGCTCCAGGCGGTAATGCAGCCACAGGGCCTGTTCCGCAGGGGCGGCATCGAGCTCGCCGAGGGTGATCGGGCTGAACTGGCTGCGATAGCGATCGGAGCGAACGTCGCTCAATTGCAGACTGGCCTGTTCGTCGAGCAAAACGGACCAGCCTCCGCCTTGCTCGGCAGAAGCCGGGAGTAGGCAGAGCAGGGTCAGCAAGCTGACGATCAGGGCTGTGGCAATCCGAAGCCGACGCACTACGAGATCCCTTCCTAGCTGATGTGCCGGGTACTAACTATGCGCGGCGCGCCAAGTCGAAGGCAAGGCCCACAGGGGGCCTTGTCGACGAGCCGAACGCCGCACGCACAGGGCGTTGCGGCGATCCGGCAACGCTTACTGCTGGTGTTCACCGCGCTCGCGGGCAATGGCCCGGTAGCCGATGTCGGTACGGTAGAAGCTACCGTTCCAGCTCACTTCCTTGGCCAGGCGGTAGGCCTGCTGCTGGGCATCGGCAACGCTGGCACCCATGGCCGTGGCGCAGAGCACGCGACCGCCGTTGGTGACCACTTGGCCGTCCTTGAGCGAAGTGCCGGCGTGGAACACCTTGCCTTCGATCTTGGCCGCTGCATCCAGGCCGCTGATCACGTCGCCCTTGGCGTAGTCGCCCGGGTAGCCACCGGCTGCCAGCACCACACCCAGGCTCGGGCGTGGATCCCACTGTGCTTCGACCTTGTCCAGGGCCTTGGCGAAGGCTGCTTCGATCAGCAGCACCAGGCTCGACTCCAGGCGCAGCATGACCGGCTGGGTTTCAGGGTCGCCGAAGCGGCAGTTGAACTCGATGACCTTCGGGTTGCCCGCCTTGTCGATCATCAGGCCGGCGTACAGGAAGCCGGTGTAGACGTTGCCTTCTTCGGCCATGCCGCGCACGGTCGGCCAGATCACCTGGTCCATCACGCGCTGGTGCACGTCGGCGGTGACCACCGGCGCAGGCGAGTAGGCGCCCATGCCACCGGTGTTCGGGCCAGTGTCCTGGTCGCCGACGCGCTTGTGGTCCTGGCTGGTGGCCATGGGCAGCACGTTGTGGCCGTCGACCATGACGATGAAGCTGGCTTCCTCGCCGTCGAGGAACTCTTCGATCACCACGCGCGAGCCGGCTTCACCGAACGCGTTGCCGGCGAGCATGTCACGCACGGCGTCTTCGGCTTCCTGCAGGGTCATGGCGACGATCACGCCCTTGCCTGCGGCCAGGCCATCGGCCTTGATCACGATCGGTGCGCCTTTTTCCTGCAGGTAGGCCAGGGCAGGCTCGATCTCGGTGAAGTTCTGGTAGTCGGCGGTCGGGATCTTGTGGCGAGCCAGGAAGTCCTTGGTGAACGCCTTGGAGCCTTCCAGCTGGGCTGCGCCCTTGGTCGGGCCGAAGCAGTCCAGGCCGCGGCTGCGGAACAGGTCGACCACACCGATGACCAGCGGCGCTTCCGGGCCGACGATGGTCAGGTCGACGTTCTTCTCGGCGAAGTCGGCCAGTTGCTCCAGGGCGGTGACGTCGATGGCGACGTTCTCGCACTTGGCTTCGGTGGCGGTGCCGGCGTTGCCCGGGGCGACGAAGACTTTCTCGACGCGTGGGTCCTGGGCGACTTTCCAGGCCAGGGCGTGCTCACGGCCGCCGCTGCCGATGATCAAAACTTTCATGTCAAAACCTCGAATTCAGGTGGTCTCGAGGCTGGCGGCGTACCTGGTGGGAGCGGGCTTGTCCCGCGAATGCGGCGGTGAATTCACCATCGTATTCGCGGGACAAGCCCGCTCCCGCAGGGCCGCTGCTCGCCCCGAGATCCGCGTAATTAGTGGCGGAAGTGGCGCATGCCGGTGAACACCATGGCGATGCCGGCTTCGTCAGCTGCAGCAATCACCTCGGCATCACGCATCGAGCCACCTGGCTGGATCACGGCGCTGATACCCACTTTAGCCGCATTGTCGATGCCGTCACGGAACGGGAAGAACGCGTCCGAAGCCATGACCGCACCTTGTACCTGCAGGCCAGCATGCTCGGCCTTGATGGCAGCGATGCGTGCGGAGTTGACGCGGCTCATCTGGCCGGCGCCGACGCCGATGGTCTGACGCTGCTTGGCATAGACGATGGCGTTGGACTTGACGAACTTGGCCACTTTCCAGGCGAACACCAGGTCGTGGATCTCTTGCTCGGTCGGCGCACGCTTGGTGACGATCTTCAGGTCATCGGCAGTGATCATGCCGTTATCGCGGCTCTGCACCAGCAGGCCACCGTTGACACGCTTGAAGTCCCAACCGGCAGTACGCTCGGCTGGCCACTCGCCACATTCCAGCAGGCGCACGTTCTGCTTGGCAGCGACCACGTCGCGAGCAGCCTGGGAGATTTTCGGGGCGATGATCACTTCGACGAACTGGCGATCGACAATGGCTTTGGCCGTTTCGCCATCGAGCTCACGGTTGAAGGCGATGATGCCGCCGAACGCCGACTCGGTGTCAGTGGCGTAGGCCAGGTCGTAGGCCTTGCGGATGCCGCCTTCGTCTTCAGGGACTACGGCCACGCCGCACGGGTTGGCGTGCTTGACGATGACGCAGGCCGGCTTGACGAAGCTCTTCACGCACTCCAGTGCAGCATCGGTGTCGGCCACGTTGTTGAACGACAGCTCTTTGCCCTGCAATTGGATGGCGGTGGAAACGCTGGCTTCGCCTTTCTTGGCTTCGACGTAGAACGCCGCGCTCTGGTGCGGGTTCTCGCCGTAGCGCATTTCCTGGGCTTTGACGAACTGGCTGTTGAAGGTGCGCGGGAACTCGCTGCGGCCTTCGGTCGACAGGGCCTCTTTGGCCTGGTCGATGGTGCCCATGTAGTTGGCGATCATGCCGTCGTAGGCAGCGGTGTGCTCGAACGCCTTGAGCATCAGGTCGAAGCGCTGGGCGTAGGTCAGGCCGCCGGCCTTGAGGCCTTCGAGGACGCTGGCGTAGTCGCTGGCATTGACCACGATGGCCACGTCCTTGTGGTTCTTGGCAGCCGAACGGACCATGGTCGGGCCGCCGATGTCGATGTTCTCGATGGCAGTCGGCAGGTCACAACCAGGCTTGGCGATGGTGGCTTCGAAGGGGTACAGGTTGACGGCGACCAGGTCGATCGGCTTGATGCCGTGCTCGTTCATGATGGCGTCGTCGACACCGCGACGGCCGAGGATGCCGCCGTGGATCTTCGGATGCAGGGTCTTGACCCGGCCATCCATCATTTCGGCGAAGCCAGTGTAGTCGGCCACTTCCACCGCGTTGACGCCGTTGTCCTTGAGCAGCTTGTAGGTGCCGCCGGTGGACAGGATCTCGACACCGAGCTGTTGCAGCTCACGAGCGAATTCGAGGATACCGGTCTTGTCGGAGACGCTGATCAGGGCGCGGCGGACTGGCAGGCGGGTAGTCTGGTCGGTCATTTCGGGTTCCAATAACGCGGTGGAGTCAGCAAAAAAGGCGTTCCTTCGCAGGAGCCGCCTTTTCTGATTGGGATTCTGGCCTTACAACAAGTCGTACTGCTTGAGCTTCTTGCGCAGGGTGCCACGGTTGAGCCCGAGCATCTCGCTGGCTTTGGTCTGGTTGCCCTTTACGTAGTTCATCACGCTTTCGAGCAGGGGCGCCTCGACTTCGGAGAGCACCAGGTTGTACACGTCAGTGACGGTAGCGCCTTCCAGGTGTGCGAAGTAGTTGTGCAGCGCCTTCTCGACGCTGTCGCGAAGGGTCTGGCCCTCTTCGCTCGGCGTATTGAGGTGCTGTTTGAGGTTGGCGTTGTCGCTCACGGGCGTTGTTCCACTCACTAATGTCTCGGTCATCATCGTCATGCGGCCACCCCTTGTTCGTCCTCTGTCTCAAGGCTCTGTCGACGTTCGTTGAAATACCCACGAACGTTGGCGCACTGCGCTTGTGTGTCTTCCAAAGCGTTGAACCGGGAGCGAAACTCCTTGCCGCCGGGTCGTGTTGCCAGGTACCAGCCAACGTGCTTGCGGGCGATACGAACGCCCATCACATCGCCATAGAAGGCGTGCAGCGCGGCCAGGTGCTCCAGCAGGATTCGTTCCACTTCGTCCAGCTTGGCGGCTGGCAAATGCTCGCCGGTCGCCAGGTAATGCGCGATCTCGCGAAAGATCCAGGGACGCCCTTGGGCAGCCCGGCCGATCAGCAGACCGTCGACCCCGGTGGCGTCCAGCACCGCCCGGGCCTTTTCTGGCGAAGTGATATCGCCATTGGCAAAAACCGGGATAGACACCGCCTGTTTGATGGCAGCGATGGTGTCGTATTCGGCTTCGCCGGTGTACAGGTCGGCGCGTGTGCGGCCATGTACCGCCAGCGCCTGGATGCCTGCCTGTTCGGCGATCTTCGCCACGTTCAGGCCGTTCTTGTTCGCCCGGTCCCAGCCGGTACGAATCTTCAGGGTCACCGGGACGTCCACCGCGCCGACAACGGCGTGGAGGATCTCGCTGACCAGTGCTTCATCTCTCAATAAAGCAGAGCCTGCGGCTTTGTTGCAGACTTTTTTCGCCGGGCAGCCCATGTTGATATCGATGATCTGGGCACCCGCTTCGACGTTGGCCCGGGCCGCCGCCGCCATCATCTGCGCGTCACCACCGGCGATCTGTACCGAGCGGGGCTCGGGATCACCTTCGTGGATGCGACGCAGGCTCGACTTGCGGCTGTTCCACAGGCTCATGTCGCTGCTGACCATCTCCGACACCACCATGCCCGCGCCCAGGCGCTGGCAAAGTGTACGGAAAGGCTGGTCCGTGACCCCGGCCATGGGCGCGAGGATCAGGTTGTTGCGTAGTGTGTATTGGCCGATGCGTACCGCCGACATAGGTGTTCCCTGTTGTGGGGCCGAATCATTGGAGTCGAAAAAGGGTGGGCATGATACCCGCTCTCGGTGACCGGATAAAGATGGATTTGGATAAATTCTGAACAGTTGTCGGCTTATGCCGATAGTGCTGCATGCCGCCTGTGCGGACCCCATCGCCGGCAAGCCGGCTCCCACAGAGCCTGCTTGCCGGCGATGGGTTATTCGGGGGAGCGGAAGCTGAGGCTGTAGTTCACGGCCTTGGGGCCCGGGTCGAGGATGTCCAGGGCAATGTGGATCGGCGTCTGGCTGGGCATTTCGCCACGGCCGGCCAGCTCGCCGGAGAGGTATTCGCTGGGTTTGAAGCGGCGGCTGGCGATCAGCTGGCCATTGAGGTCGGCGAAACGCAGCTCCAGCAATGGGAATGGTTGGGCGAAGGGGGCACGGTTGTAGATGATCGCGTCGACGATCAGTGCGCCCTTGAAGTCCGGGTGGCTGCGCACCACCAGGTTGCTGCTCTTGATCCGGCCGATATCGACGCGGGTCGGTACTTCGCAGCCAAGCACTGGGCACAGTTGCTGGAAGATCGGGCGGTACTGGTCGTGGCGGGCCAGTTCGTCGAAATGGAACCACACGTACTGGAAGGCCAGCAGGCCGGCGGCGAGCAGGGTCAGCACGCCCCACAACAGGCGCTTGCCCCAGTTAGCCTTGGGCTTTTCCCAACCCAGTTGCAACGGGTCGTCGACCACATCGACCAGAGGCTCCTTGCGGGACGGGCGCTCGGCTTTGGCGGCAAAGCCAGGCTCCAGGCGCTCGCTCGGCAGCGGTTCGACGGGGTCGTCGTCACGGGCCGACAGATGGATATCGATTTCGTCGTCATCACGGGCGCTCAGGCCCTTTTCGTGAATGATTTCGTCATCGTCAGGCAGTGGCTCGGGGAAGTCGCGGGCGTCATCGTGCTCGGCTGCCCGGTGGGCAGCAGGCTCATCATCGAAGTCCAGGTCCAGGCTCGCGCCCAGTGTCGGTTCGGTGCGGTCCCCGGGTTCTGGCTCGAGGGACAGCAGCTCCTGGTCCATCAGGACCGGCGCGGGCTGGTCCAGCGCTTGCGGTTCGAGGCGATCGTCGGTTGCGGTGCCGAACGGTGCAGCGCCGAGGTCGTCAGCTTGCGGCTCGTCTCGGCGTGCCTGCAGGGCGTCCTCTGCGGGCGCCGACCGGGGTTCGGCGGGCTGGTCGCGACGCTCCAGGCGGGCAAGCTCCTCGTCCAGGTCCAGCTCATCCAGGGCCTGGACGGTGGCCGCCCAGTCCTCGGGTTCGACCGGTGGCCGTTCGATGGTTGCAGGAGTGGGCACAACCGGCGCCTCGGCGGGCAGTTCCGCTGGCAACGCAGGTGCGCTGCCAGCCTTGGCACGATTCTGCTCCAGCAACTGTTTTGCCGCATTGAACACCTGCAGGCAGTGGCCGCAGCGCACCACGCCGCGCGCTACGCTCAGCTGGTGATGAGTGACGCGAAAGCTGGTCTGGCAATGCGGGCACTGGGTGACGAAACTGTCGGTCATGCGGCAATCCGGGAGCTGTGCAGAGGTTAATTCTAGGCCCGCTTAGCGGCGGCGACCACTGATGCGCACCCAGCCGTCGCGCACGACGATCGGGTCCAGCTCGAAGTCGGCGGCGTAGGCCGCGGCCACTTCCTCACCCTGTTCGGCGAGGATGCCCGACAGCGCCAGCAGGCCACCTGGGCGGACCAGGCCGGACAGTTGCGGCGCCAGGGAAACCAAGGGGCCAGCGAGGATGTTGGCGACCAGCACGTCGGCCTGCATCGCCGGCATGTGCTCGGGCAGGTGGAGCGCGAACTTCTCATCCGCGATGCCGTTGCGCTGGGCGTTGTCACGCGAGGCTTCGAGCGCCTGCACATCGATGTCGGTGCCAACGGCTTCACGGGCGCCGAGCAGCAGCGCGGCGATGGCCAGGATGCCCGAGCCGCAGCCGAAGTCCAGCACCTGGGTGCCTTCGAGCTGCTGGCCGTCAAGCCATTCCAGGCACAGCGCGGTGGTCGGGTGGGTGCCGGTACCGAACGCCAGGCCCGGGTCGAGCAGCAGGTTGACCGCGTCCTTTTCCGGGGCCTCGTGCCAGCTCGGCACGATCCACAGGCGGCGGCCGAAGCGCATCGGCTGGAAGTTGTCCATCCAGCTGCGTTCCCAGTCCTGGTCCTCGATCACCTCGGCGTGGTGCTCGGGCAATTCTGCGCCCGTCAGCAGGCGCAGGTGAGCGAATACGGCCTCAGGCACGGCATCGGCTTCGAACAGCGCCAGCAGGTGGGTGTGCGACCACAGCGGGGTGGTGTTGAGGTCGGGCTCGAAGATCGGTTGATCTTCGGCGTCCATGAACGTGACCGAGACGGCGCCGACTTCGAGCAGGGCGTCTTCGTAGGTTTCGGCTTGTTCCGGGCTGATGGCCAGGCGTACTTGCAGCCAAGGCATGGCGGGCACCTTTGGTAAATCGACAGGGGCAGCCCGAGGCTGCGCGAAGGCTGGCAGTTTACGCGAGTGCGGGGGGTTTGTAGAGGAGGGCGGGGAGGTGCCTGTCTTGGGTTTTTCAGTGTTCATGAGATCGAGCGCCGCCCGCGCGGCGCATCGCGGATAAATCCGCTCCTACATTTGTTGCAACGTGCCACGGTCTGTCAGGCCATGGTTGTCCGCCTTGTTGCCCGCCAAAAAATCGCGTCGGACAAACAAGGCTGGCAACTATGGCCTATCAGGCATAGGTACGTTGCAACAAATGTAGGAGCGGATTTATCCGCGATGCGCCGCGCGGGCGGCGCTCGGTTTCACTGGCGCAAAATATCTCAAGCCAGGCAATAAAAAACCCCGGCACGGGGCCGGGGTTTTCATGCATCACGCTAACGCGATCACTCCTGGTTGGCCAGTTTGTGCTCGAGGTAGTGGATGTTGACGCCGCCTTTGCAGAAACCTTCATCACGCACCAGGTCGCGGTGCAGCGGGATGTTGGTCTTGATGCCGTCGACGACGATCTCGTCCAGGGCATTGCGCATGCGCGCCATGGCTTCGTCGCGGTCCTTGCCGTAGGTGATCAGCTTGCCGATCAGCGAGTCGTAGTTCGGCGGAACCGAGTAACCGCTGTACAGGTGCGAATCGACGCGAACACCGTTGCCGCCCGGGGCGTGGAAGTGCTTCACCTTGCCTGGGCTCGGGATGAACTTCTTCGGGTCTTCGGCGTTGATACGGCACTCCAGCGAGTGGCCACGGATCACGACGTCTTCCTGGCGGATCGACAGCTTGTTGCCAGCGGCGATGCTGAGCATCTCCTTGACGATGTCGATACCGGTGACCATTTCCGACACCGGGTGCTCAACCTGCACGCGGGTGTTCATCTCGATGAAGTAGAAACGGCCGTTCTCGTACAGGAATTCGAAGGTACCGGCACCGCGGTAGCCGATCTCGACGCACGCATCGACGCAACGCTTGAACACTTCCTGACGGGCTTTCTCGTCGATGCCCGGGGCAGGTGCTTCTTCCAGGACCTTCTGGTGACGGCGCTGCAGCGAGCAGTCGCGGTCGCCCAGGTGGATGGCGTTGCCCTGGCCGTCGGACAGCACCTGAACTTCCACGTGACGTGGGTTGGT
Source organism: Pseudomonas sp. GM84 (assembly GCF_000282535.1). Lineage (GTDB taxonomy): Bacteria > Pseudomonadota > Gammaproteobacteria > Pseudomonadales > Pseudomonadaceae > Aquipseudomonas. The sequence goes on from NZ_AKJC01000104.1 coordinate 27,371, forward strand.
CAGGAACTTCTCCAGGTAGACCATCGGGTTGCCGAAGGCGGCACCGGCTTCGGTACGGGTGAGCTTGGCCGAGGCGATCAGGTCCTCTTCCTTGTGCACCACGCGCATGCCGCGACCACCACCGCCACCGGCGGCCTTGATGATCACCGGGTAGCCGACGTCACGGGCGATCGCCAGGGCGACCTCTTCGTCTTCCGGCAGCGGGCCATCGGAGCCCGGTACGGTCGGAACGCCGGTCTTGATCATCGCGTCCTTGGCCGAAACCTTGTCGCCCATCAGGCGAATGGTGTCGGCTTTCGGGCCGATGAAGGCGAAACCGGACTTCTCCACCTGCTCGGCGAAGTCGGCGTTTTCCGCCAGGAAGCCGTAACCCGGGTGAATGGCGGTAGCGCCTGTCACTTCAGCCGCGGCGATGATCGCCGGGATGTGCAGGTACGAATCCTTGGACGAAGCAGGACCAATGCAGACCGACTCGTCTGCCAGGCCCAGGTGCATCAGTTCGCGGTCGGCCGTGGAGTGCACGGCGACGGTCTTGATGCCCAGCTCTTTGCAGGCACGCAGGATCCGCAGGGCAATTTCCCCGCGGTTGGCGATCAGGACTTTTTCCAGCTTCCCAGACATCGTTGGCTCTCCGCGAATCAAACGATGGTGAACAGCGGCTGGTCGAACTCAACCGGCTGACCGTCTTCCACCAGGATGGCGTCGATGACGCCGCCCACATCGGCTTCGATGTGGTTCATCATTTTCATCGCTTCGACGATGCACAGGGTGTCGCCTTTCTTCACGCTCTGGCCAACTTCAGCGAAGTTCGGCGAGGTCGGCGAAGGCTTGCGGTAGAAGGTACCGACCATTGGCGAACGGACCACGGTGCCTTTCAGGGCAGGGGCAGCAGCGGCAGCTTCGGCAGCCGGGGCAGCGGCAGCAGCGGCCGGAGCAGCTACAGGGGCAGCCATCGGTGCGGGTGCGTAGAACTGTTGAGCCGCTGGGGTCTTGCTGTGACGGCTGATACGGACCGACTCTTCGCCTTCCTTGATCTCCAGCTCGTCGATGCCAGACTCTTCCAGCAGCTCGATCAGTTTCTTGACTTTACGGATATCCATTAATCATCAACTCCCAAAGGTTCGGTCAGGGGGCGTAATTTAAAAAACGTATCTGAACGTTTCTCTCGAACCTCGGCCCACTCGGGCCAAGGTCTCAATCATCAGGGCTGTGCGTTGGCAGCCAGCTGTTCCAGTGCGGACTCCAGGGCCAGGCGATAACCGCTGGCGCCCAGGCCGCAGATCACCCCTACGGCGACATCGGAGAAGTAGGAATGGTGACGGAACGGTTCGCGTTTGTGCACGTTGGACAGGTGCACTTCGATGAATGGGATGCTCACCGCAAGCAATGCGTCACGTAATGCGACGCTTGTGTGGGTGAAAGCAGCCGGATTGATCAGGATGAAGTCCACACCCTCGTTGCGTGCGGCGTGAATACGGTCGATCAGTTCGTACTCGGCATTGCTCTGCAGGTACTGCAGATGATGGCCAGCGGCGCGGGCGCGCTGCTCCAGGTCCTGGTTGATCTGGGCCAGGGTCACGGCGCCGTAGTGGCCCGGCTCGCGAGTACCGAGCAGGTTCAGGTTGGGGCCATGAAGCACCAGTAGGGTTGCCATCTGCGGATTCCTTGGATTTGTAGGGCAATTCGACACAGCGCGGCGAGTGTGCCGTAAAGCGACGGCAAGTGTCCAGTTCCCCGCAATAGGCAGCACGATGTCCGAGGTTCGCGCGAAGTATGTGACCAAATGATTAAATCTGGTCACTCATTGGCAGAAATTTCCCGGCACGCGGGAAGTTATAGACCGAGTTTGCCGCGCACGCGCGTAAGAACTTCGGCGAAATCGCCGGCGTTTATCTCGCCAATCACCCGATCAGTGGTCATTTCGCTGCCGTTCGCGGCAAAGAACAACAGCGCGGGTGGGCCGAACAACTGGTAGCGGTCGAGCAGGGTGCGTTGCTCGGCATTGCTCTGGGTGATATCGAAACGCAGCAATTTGAACGCGCCCAGCTGGGATTGGACTTGAGGAGCGTTGAGCACTTCGTGCTCGATCACCTTGCAGCTGATGCACCAGTCGGCGTACCAATCCAGCAGCACCGGCTGGCCGTTGGCCTTGGCGTCCGCCAGCGCGGCGTCCAGGGCGGCAGGCGTGGTGAGGGTCTGCCAGGCACTTTCGCGGGCTTCGGCACCACTGCCGGCGCCAACGACGGCGGGCGGCGGCAGCGGGCGCAGGGGGTCGCCCTGGCCATTCAGGGCGCCATACCAGCAGGCCAGGGCGTACACCAGCAAGGCCAGGCCAAGCAGTTGCGCCAGGCGCTGGCGTGGCGTCTTGACCACGAACTCCAGGGTGCCGAGGAACAGCGCCACGCCGGCGGCCAGGAAACCCACCAGCAGCAGGGTCACCGGCCCCGGCAGCACGCGGCTGAGCAGGCCGATGGCAAGGCCCAGCAGCAAGACGCCGATGGCGTTCTTCACGGTGTTCATCCACGGCCCGCTCTTCGGCAGCCAGGCCGCGCCCCCGGTGGCGACCAGCAGCAGCGGTGCGCCCATGCCCAGGCCCAGGGCGAACAATTTGAGCGCGCCGCCCACGGCGTCGCCGCTGGCGCTGATGTACAGCAAGGCACCGGCCAGGGGGGCTGATACGCAGGGCGAAACCAGCAGGCTCGACAACACGCCCAGGATCGCAGCGCCCAGCAAGGAGCCGCCCCGGGTGTGGTTGGCCACGTTTTCCAGGCGATTGCTCAAGGCGTGCGGCAGTTTCAGTTCGAACAGGCCGAACATGGCCAGGGCGAACAGCACGAAGAACAACGCGAAGGGCACCAGCACCCAGGCTGACTGAAGTCGCGCCTGCAGGTTCAGGCCGGCACCGAACAGTCCCATCAGCGCGCCCAGCACGGCGAAACTGGCCGCCATCGGCAGGATGTAGGCCAATGACAGCGACAGACCGCGCAGGCCGCCGACCTGGCCTCGCAAGACCACGCCGGAAAGGATCGGCAGCATCGGCAGCACGCAGGGTGTGAAGGTCAGGCCGACTCCGGCGAGGAAGAACAGCAACAGCGATTTCCAGTTCCAGGCCTGTTCGCCACTGGCCGGCAGTGCACCGGGCCCTTCGCCGTCGATGCTCAGGCGCTCGGTTTCAGGTGGGTAGCACAGGCCTTTGTCGGCGCAGCCCTGGTAGCCCACCAGCAGGGTGAAGGCGCGGGCGTCGTTGCGCGGCAGCTCGATGTCGAGCACGCCGTGATAGACCTCGACGTCGCCGAAGAACTCATCGTGCTTGGCTTCGCCCTTGGGGATGTTCGGTGTGCCCAGGGCGACGTCCGCAGGTTCGGTGCGGAACTGGAAGCGGTGGCGGTACAGGTAGTAGCCGTCGGTGGCGACGAAGCGCAACTTGATGGTCTGGGCATCGGCCTGGACCAGGCTGAGCTTGAAGGCCTCGTGCACCGGCAGGAAGTCGGCACCGTTGGACAGCGAGGCGGCGCCGAGGGTGGCGCTGGGGCGGTTGTCGAGCAGGCCCGTGGCGAAGGCTGGGCTGGCCAGCAGCAGGAACAGCAGGAAAAACAGGCGGCGCATGACGGACTCGCGAGGTGGAACATGCGGGGCATGATAGCGGAGATGAGAAGGGTTGGGAGATTGGGGGGGAGGAGAGCGACACGTGGCCGCTGACTGTGTTCCGCCAGTGCTGGCCCTTTCGCGGGACAAGCCCGCTCCCACAGGACCTGCGCAGATTTCAGGAAGCGCACCCTACCTGTGGGAGCGGGCTTGTCCCGCGAAAGGGCCAGACCTGTCAGACCCTGAACGCGCGAACAGCCCGGTTCAGCTCACCACCCAGGCTCAGCAACTGCTCCCCTTGCTCGCGCCCTTCACCAATACGCTGCAGGTTGTCCTCACCCAGTGCATGAATCCGCTCACTGTGATCGCGAATCTCGCTCACCGCGCCACTCTGCTGCGCCGTGACATCGGCGATGCGTACCGCCGTATCGGCAATCGTGCGAATCGCGCTGACGATGTCATCCAGCGCGCCATCGGCGGCCTGGGCTCGACCGGCAGTCGCTTCGGCATGTTCGAGCTGAGCCCGCATGCCCACCACAGACTCCTTCGCGGCCTGCTGCAGGCGGTCGATGAGGGCCTGGATCTCGCCGGTCGCCCCGGTGGTGCGCTGTGCCAGCGAGCGCACCTCGTCCGCCACCACGGCAAAACCGCGACCCATCTCGCCGGCGCGCGCGGCTTCGATCGCGGCGTTCAAGGCCAGCAGGTTGGTCTGCTCGGCAATCGACCGGATCACCGTCAGCACCCCGCCGATGGTCGCCGACTCTTCGGCCAACTGCTCGATCATGCGCGCATTGCCCTGCACCTCGTCGACCAGCGTGCGCAAGCCCGACAGGCTCTGGCCGATCACGGCCTGGCCCTGTTCCACGGCGCGGCCGGCGTCGCGGCTGGCGTCGGCTGCGGAACTGGCGTCACCGGCCACCTGCTGGATGGTCGCCTCCAGTGCTCCCAGGGCATCGCGGATCTGCCCGGTGTCACCGGCCTGGCGTTCGGCGCCTTGGTGCAGGGCGGCGCTCATGCCCGCCAGGGCATGGCTGCTGCCGGCGACCTGCTCGGCGTTGTGGCGGATGGTGCCGACCAGTTCCACCAGGTAGTGGCGCAGGCGGTTGAGCGATTCCTGGATATCGTGCAGCTCGCGGTTGGTCCGGCCCAGGGCGATGGCCTGGGCGAAGTCGCCTTCGGCCCAGCGCGAAAGGGCCGGGGCAAGGCCGGTCAAGGTGCGTGCCAGGCGCCGCTGCAAGGTGTCGATGAGCAAGGCGATCAGCAGGATCAGGCCGATCATCAGCCCTTGCATGAGGCGCACCTCGCTGGCGATCCTGGCGTGCTGGCCACGCACCTGTGGCTCCAGGCCGGCAATGGCCTGCTGCACGGCGTCGAGCCGTTCATGGGTGCTGGCGGCCAGGGCGCTGCGTCGCTCGATCTGTTCACGGGTGCGTTGCAGCTCCGCGGGGTAGCGGTTGAGCAGGCTTTGCAGGTCGCGCTTGAGCGCAACCGCGACATCTTCCTGTTGGGTATTGGCCTGGGTTTCCAGGCCCATCATGGCGGCAAAGTCGTCTGCGCCGGATTCGGCTGTGCCGGTCACACCCAGCAACGGCAGGGCGTCGATGAGCTGGGCCTGGGCGCGAATCAACTGCAGCTCGCGCTCCACTTCGTCGGCCAGCTCGGCGCGGCCGCTGCTGACCAGCTTGTCACGGGCCAGCGAAAGGCGGCCCAGGTGTACGCTGGCATCGAGCAGGGGCTGCAGATAGCCGTTGGCAGCAGCGCTGCCGCTGTCGCGAGCATAGCGGGCCAATTGTTCGAGGTTGGCCCCCAGTTCCCGTTCGGCCTGCAGCAGCAAGGCTTGCGGATCGCCAGCCAGCTTGCCGGCCGCCAGCAGTTCGCTGGCGGTGAAGGCGCTCAGCGTGTCCAGGCCAGGTCGCAACTGGCTGGCCAGTTCGTCAGGCAGCTCGGTCAATGCCGCTTGCAACTGCTGGTTGGCCTCCATGGCCGCGGCGTGGCGCACGGCGTCACCGTTGCCCAGGTAAGCCTGGATATTGCGCGCGGCCTGGTTCTGAAACTGCTGGGACAGGCTCAGGTAACGCTCCATCAATTGATAGGGCCGTTCCAGGGCACGCTGCGACCACCACAGGGTCGCGCCCAGGGCAATACACACGGTAACCAGCAACAGGGTGTTGAAATTGGTCAGCCACTTCAGGCGCATAGCCGCGAACTTCCTGCGGGGGAGTGGAGGTAGGGGCCCGAAGTTATTGCCATTTCATGACAAGGTGATGACGCTAGTGGCTTGATGCCATCTTTGTGCTAAGGCGACGGCCTCGCGGCGGATCTCTGCCCCGAAACAATGCGGATATTCAGTTCGCGACTCATTGGTCGCTTATGCGTAAGGCGGTGTCTGCTTTATAGTGCTGCGACACGGGCTTGCCGTGGCACCCTGGCGCAGGCCTGTGGTCAAAGCCCTGAACCGTCGTGACTGATTAAGGACAAAGCCATGCTGGACTGGAAAAACCGTGAGGCCAAAGCCGAGCCCCGCGAGCGTGTCGACGGCCGCGGTGCTGCCGCCCGTAGTTACCTTGGCGGCCTCTGGAGCCGTGCCCTGGGGACGCTGATCGGCCTGTATCTGCTGGTCTGCATCGGCCTGGGCTGGTACTGGAGCCAGGAGCCGGAACTGTTCCCGGTGCAACAGAATGCCCAGGCGGCGGCCGAGCGCACTGGCCAGCAGATGGTGGTCGGCTATACCACCCTGGAAACCCTCAAGACCGTTGCCGGCACCTTGCTGAACAAGCCGGGCGGCTATATTTCCAACGACCGTTTCCCGCCAGGGCTGTGGATGGACAACATGCCGAGCTGGGAATACGGCGTGCTGGTCCAGGTGCGTGACCTGTCCCGCGCCCTGCGCAAGGACTTCGCCCGCTCGCAGTCGCAGTCGACCGAAGACGCCGACCTGGCCAAGGCCGAGCCGCGTTTCAACTTCGACAACAAGAGCTGGATCCTGCCATCGAGCGAATCGGAGTTCGAAGAAGGCATCAAGTCGCTGACGCGCTACCAGACCCGCCTGGCCGCTGGCGACAAGGGCGCGATCTTCTACACCCGCGCCGACAACCTGAACAACTGGCTGGGCGATGTCGCCACCCGACTTGGCTCGCTGTCCCAGCGCCTGTCGGCCAGCGTTGGCCGGGTCAAGCTCAACACCACGCTGAAGACCGAGTCGGTGGTGGCCGGGCAGGCGCCGCAGGTGGACGAAGAGCTGGTGGAAACCCCGTGGCTGCAGATCGACAACGTGTTCTACGAGGCCCGTGGCCAGGCCTGGGCGCTGTCGCACCTGCTGCGTGCCATCGAGGTGGACTTCGCCGACGTGCTGGCGAAGAAGAACGCCACGGTCAGCGTGCGACAGATCATTCGTGAGCTGGAAGCCTCGCAGGAGCCGCTGTGGAGCCCGATGGTGCTCAACGGCAGCGGCTTCGGCATGTGGGCCAACCACTCGCTGGTCATGGCCAACTACATCTCCCGGGCCAACGCCGCGGTCATCGACCTGCGCCAGTTGCTGTCGCAGGGTTGAGCATGGCCATCAGCCCCGACGAGGCCGCCCACCGGGCGGCTTCCGACCGCGAACTGGTCGCCTGGGTGGACGAAGCCGATCAGGTGTTGGGTGCGTTGCCCAGGGCTGAGCTGCGCGAGCGGAGCCTGATCGGCCGTTGTACCTTCATTCTGCTGTTCAACAGCGCCGGGCAGCTGTGCGTGCACCGGCGGACCTTGAGCAAGGCGCTGTATCCCGGCTACTGGGATGTGGCTGCCGGCGGCATGGTGACGGCAGGCGAGGGTTATGCCGAATCGGCGGCGCGGGAGCTGGCCGAGGAGCTGGGGATCGACGGCGTGCCGTTGAGGTTCCACGAGCGCTTCTATTTCGACCAGCCGGACAACCGTTTGTGGTGCGCGGTGTACTCGGCGGTTTCCGATGCGCCCTTGCGGCTGCAGCCGGAAGAAGTGATCGAGGCGAGGTTCATGCCTGTCGAACAGGCTGAAGCCGAGAGCCTGATCAAGCCGTATTGCCCCGACTCGTTGGCTGCCCTGCAGCGGTACAAGGCCAGTCTTTGAACGGTGGGCTGGCTGGGCTGGCCTCATCGCCGGCAAGCCGGCTCCCACAGGCACAGTGCAGGTCTTTGGCGCTGTGGAGTCTTTGTGGGAGCCGGCTTGCCGGCGATGGGTCGCAAATCATTCGCAAAATGGCGCAATCCAGTACTTAGCAACGGCGTGATTTATCGTTAAACTGCGCGCCCTTTTCGGGCTGCCGCAGGTCTTGTGGCAGTAGCGCCGCCCCTGCCAGAGTGGGGCTTCGCGGTCGGCTCCCGCCGACCAGTTTTTGTCCTCAGCACCGAGGAACAAAAGTGGCCAAGAAAGCTTCTTCCTTCGCCGCCCTAGGCGGTCTCGTTTACTCCACCGATGCCGGTCGGCACTGTCCTGACTGTGGCCAGCCGGTGGATGCCTGCACCTGCAAGCAGCCAATCATCCCCGAAGGCGATGGCATTGCCCGTGTGCGCCGTGAAAGCAAAGGCCGTGGCGGCAAGACCGTGACCACCGTCACCGGCGTGCCGCTGCCACCCGACCAGCTCAAGGAGCTGGCCACCACCCTCAAGCGTCGCTGTGGTACCGGCGGTGCGCTGAAGGATGGGGTCATCGAGATCCAGGGCGATCACGTCGAACTGCTGATCGGTGAGCTGACCAAACAGGGTTTCAAGGCAAAAAAATCCGGCGGCTGATGCCTGCCCGCGCTTTTTTGCCCAGCGCTTTCTAAACTCGTTGCCGTGGCCAGGGTCTATCCCTGGACACGGGCGAATCGTCATTTTCAGCATTTACACTGCAGCCGCCTGCTGGCGGGGCAGTGTCTTCGACTTTTCTATAGGGGACTTGAATGTCCGTACGACGCACACGCAAAGACGATGGTAGCCAATGGACCGTGGCCGACAGCCGCAGTGTTTATGGCATCCGCCATTGGGGCGCTGGTTATTTCGCCATCAATGAAGCCGGGCGCGTCGAAGTGCGCCCCAACGGGCCCAATAGCGCACCGATCGACCTGTTCGAACAGGTCGACGAACTGCGCCAGAGCGGCTTGTCGCTGCCGTTGCTGGTGCGCTTCCCCGATATCCTGCAGGACCGCGTGCGCCAGCTGACCGGCGCCTTCGACGCCAACATCGCGCGTCTTGAATATCAGAGCCAGTACACCGCGCTGTACCCGATCAAGGTCAACCAGCAGGAAGCGGTGGTCGAGAACATCATCGCCACGCAGAACGTCTCCATCGGCCTGGAAGCCGGCTCCAAGCCCGAGCTGCTGGCGGTGCTGGCGCTGGCGCCGAAGGGCGGCACCATCGTCTGCAACGGCTACAAGGACCGCGAGTTCATCCGCCTGGCGCTGATGGGCCAGAAACTCGGCCACAACGTGTTCATCGTCATCGAGAAAGAGTCCGAAGTGGCGCTGGTGATCGATGAGGCCGCCGACCTCAAGGTCAAGCCGCAGGTGGGCCTGCGTGTGCGCCTGTCGTCGCTGGCATCGAGCAAGTGGGCCGATACCGGTGGCGAGAAGTCCAAGTTCGGCCTCTCGGCCGCCCAGTTGATTTCGGTGGTGCAGCGCTTCCGCGATGCCGGCCTGGACCAGGGCATCCGCCTGCTGCACTTCCACATGGGCTCGCAGATCGCCAACCTGGCCGACTACCAGCACGGTTTCAAGGAAGCCATCCGCTACTACGGCGAGCTGCGCGCGCTGGGCCTGCCGGTCGACCATATCGACGTGGGCGGTGGCCTGGGCGTGGACTACGACGGCACCCACTCGCGCAATGCCAGTTCGATCAACTACGACATGGATGACTACGCCGGCGTGGTGGTGGGCATGCTCAAGGAGTTCTGCGACGCGCAGGGCCTGCCGCACCCGCACATCTTCTCCGAGAGTGGCCGTTCGCTGACCGCGCACCATGCCATGCTGGTGATCCAGGTGACCGATGTCGAGAAGCACAACGATGAAGTGCCGACCATCGAGAACAAGGAAGCCCTGCCGGAAACCGTGCAATGGCTGGTTGACCTGCTGGGCCCGACCGACATCGAGATGGTCACCGAGACCTACTGGCGCGCCACCCACTACATGGGTGACGTGGCGGCGCAGTACGCCGATGGCAAGATCACCCTGGCCGAAAAGGCTCTGGCCGAGCAGTGCTATTTCGCCGTGTGCCGTCGCCTGCACAACTCGCTGAAAGCCCGCCAGCGCTCGCACCGCCAGGTGCTGGATGAACTCAACGACAAGCTGGCCGACAAGTACATCTGCAACTTCTCGGTGTTCCAGAGCCTGCCGGATACCTGGGCCATCGGCCAGGTGCTGCCGATCATTCCGCTGCACCGTCTGGACGAAGAGCCGATGCGCCGCGCGGTGCTGCAGGACCTGACCTGCGACTCCGACGGCAAGATCAACCAGTACGTCGACGAGCAGAGCATCGAGACCAGCATGCCGGTGCATGCGGTCAACGAAGGTGAGGATTACCTGCTGGGCGTGTTCCTGGTTGGCGCCTACCAGGAGATTCTCGGCGACATGCACAACCTGTTCGGTGACACCGATTCGGTGAACATCTACCAGAACGCCGATGGCAGCGTGTACCACGCCGGTATCGAGACCCACGACACCATCGAAGACATGCTGCGCTACGTGCACCTGTCGCCGGAGGAGTTGATGACGCATTACCGCGACAAGGTGGCCAGCGCCAAGATCAGCGCGCGTGAGCGAACCCAGTTCCTCGATGCCCTGCGTTTGGGCCTGACCCGCTCTTCGTACCTGTCGTCCTGATCTGCAAAAGGGGCCGCTGTGCGGCCCCTTCTGTTTCTACGGTTACGGGTTGGTGGCTGTCAGTTCGATTTTGACGGGCACAACCGCCCCATCCTCTCTAAGGATCGCTGTGCTCGAATAGCTATAGACCTGCTCCTGAGTTCGAGCCGTAACTTTCAAGCCGGCCACATGTTCTACGGCGCCGGATTGTCGAGTCACCAGGAAGGGCGTTAGGCGTTCAAGGCTCGGTAATACCTGATCGTCGTTCCCTGCCTGTTCCGCAACGAAGTACAGGTAGATCAGCGGAACAGTTGCGTTCCCAGCGTCACTTAGCACTTCATAAACGGCGCTGTGTTTGCCAAGCGGAGTTATCGAAACCACCTTGCTCAACACCGGCTTCGAGTGTTCGGTGAAAATCCATATGGCTTGTGCGAAGGCCAGCAGGAGCAAGCCTGCTATCAGCCATCTAGTAACCGAATGCCTTCGCATATTCGATACCTGCCTTGATCCATTCCTGGTCTTCTGGGTCATCACCATAAGGAGGGTCGCCCCACCATGAGTCAAACACCGGATTGCTGGTGCCCGCTCGACTCTGAGCCCATCCGGCACCTCTCAACAAAAAATCTTCCGAAAGGCCTGCGGCTGTTCCACATGCGCCGTAGTTGAAATTCCCCAAGGCCTCGTATTGCCTTACCTGCTGCTTATAGTCCCACTCACCTCGATTTCGAACTTTCGAGTAAAACCACGACACTAGAAAACCAGTGCCGCCGTTTTTGAAGTAGTTACGTTCCATGCTGGCAGCATGCATGTTGCTTACGACGGATACGTCTGATGGCGCGGGTGGAGGGTACTTGTACATAGTGGCTCCTTGCCCAAAGGCATTGAAAATGATCCCCCTCCGTGGGTTTTGCCTTATGTACCTGTGCCGTTCGGACAGTCAATCGGAAATGTCTCCCATATTGTTTTCCTGGTTCTCAGATCCACTTACCTCGCTGATGCAATTTCCAGCCAACCCCCCCCAACGTCACCGCCCGCAACGCCATGAATCCGAGAAACGCCAACCACAACCCATGGTTGCCAAACCCCCTCATGGCCCACGCCAGCGGCAGTGCAATCAGCACCGACAGCAGCATCGCATTGCGCATTTCCCGCGCCCGCGTCGCACCGATGAACAGCCCGTCGAGCAAGTAACTCCACACCGCGATCAACGGCAATACCGCCAGATAAGGCAGGTAGGGGTAGGCCGCCGCCCGCACGCTGGCGATATCGGTCTGCAGGTCGATGAACAGATGCCCCCCCACCAGGAACACCCCGGCAAACCCCAGGCTGGTGATCAACGACCAGCCGCACGCCACCACCAGCGAGCGGCGCAGGGTCTCGCCATCACGCGCACCAATGGCATGTCCGCACAGGGCTTCCACGGCATGTGCCAGGCCATCGAGGGCATAGGCGGTGAGCAACAGGCCGTTGAGCAGCAGCGCGTTGGCCGCCACCGTGGCCTCGCCCAGGCGTGCGCCCTGCACGGTAATCAGCAGGAACACCAGTTGCAGGGCCAGGCTGCGCAGGAAGATATCGCGGTTGACCGCCAGCAATGGCCGCCAGGCTTGCCAGCGCTTGAGCGCGGCCCAGGCGATCTGCCCGGGGTAGGCGCGCAGGGCGGGGCGGGTCAGGGCCAGGCCGAGCAGGGCGGCACTCCATTCGGCAATCACCGAGGCCCGCGCCGAGCCCAGCACGCCCCAGTCCAGACCCAGGACGAACCACAGGTTCAGCGCGATGTTCAGCAGGTTGGTGGTCAGCAGGATGGCCAGCGGCGCTCGCGCATTCTGGGTGCCGAGGAACCAGCCCACCAGCGCGTAGCTGGCCAGCGCCGCCGGCAGGCCGAGCAGGCGGGTATGGAAGAAGGCTTCGGTGGATTGCTGCAACTCGGCACTCGGTTGCATGGCATGCAGCGCCAGCTGGCTGAAGGGCAGGGCGAGCAGGCCGATGAGCAGGGCCAGGCCCAGTGCCAGCAGCAGGCCTTGCACCAATACCTGGCGCAGCGCGGCGCCATCGGCACGCCCTGCCGCCTGGGCGGCGAAGCCGGTGGAGCCCATGCGCAGAAAGCCCATCAGGCCGACCATGAAGGTGAACAACGTGCCGCCCACGGCCACCGCGCCGAGCTGGTGGGCGTGGGGCAGGTGGCCGATGACCGTGCTGTCGACCAGCGTCACCAACGGCACCGAGATGTTGGACAGGATCATCGGCGCGGCCAGGGCCCAGACTTTGCGGTGGGTGAGGCGATGGCGCCAGTCGCTGGCAATTCGAGACATGTGAGTTCCTGGGAAAAGCAGGGCCGCTGCGCGCCCCAATCGCCGGCAAGCCGGCTCCCACAGGTGCTCCGCTGAGCGTGAAGTGTGGGAGCCGGCTTGCCGGCGATTGGGGCGCAGAGCGCCCCCTTTCGGGTTCCGATTGGCCGCATTGTACCGGCCTGCCATCGGCCGTTGCGCTATAGTTGCTGCCCTCAAGCACCGCTGCCAAAGAGTTCCCACTCCATGTTCAACAAAGGATTGTTGCTGGCCTGCGCGCTGGCCTTGCTCAGCGCCTGTGATTCCTCGACACCCGACAAGCCCGCCCCTGCCACACAAACGCAGGCGAGCGCGCCGGCCGAGGCCCCGGCTGCCCGTCATGAAGATCCTGCCGTGCTCGCCAAGCGCTTTGAGGGCCGTGAACTGAGCGTGCTGGATGCCTCGGAAGTGCAGTTCGACGGCGCCAGCACCCTGTCGGTCAGTTTCTCCGTGCCGCTGGACGCCAGGCAGGACTTCGCCAGCAAAGTGCACCTGGTCGACACCGTGAAGGGCAAGGTCGACGGCGCCTGGGAACTCTCCGATAACCAGATGGAACTGCGCCTGCGCCATCTGGAGCCACAGCGCAAACTGGTGCTGACGGTCGACAAAGGCCTGCTGGCGGTCAATGGCCAGCAGCTCGCCAGCGAGTCGGTGACACGCCTGGAAACCCGCGACATGCAGCCCACGGTAGGCTTCGCCAGCCGTGGCTCGCTGCTGCCCACACGCCTGGCCGAAGGCCTGCCGGTAATCGCCCTGAACGTCGACAAGGTCGATGTCGAGTTCTTCCGGGTCAAGCCAGACAGCCTGTCGGCGTTCCTGGTCAGCTGGGGCCGCAACAGCAGCCTCTACTACTACCAGTCCAAGGAAACCCTGGACATGGCCGAGCTGGTCTACAGCGGCCGCTTCGACCTCAACCCGACGCGCAACACCCGTGAAACCGTGCTGCTGCCCATCGCCGGGATCAAGCCGCTGCAGGAACCAGGCGTGTACCTGGCGGTGATGCGCGCGTCCGGCACCTACGATTATTCGCAGCCCGCGACCCTGTTCACCCTCAGCGACATCGGCGTGTCCGCCCACCGCTACCGCGACCGCCTCGACGTCTTCGCCCAAGCCCTGGAGGGCGGCAAGGCACTCAATGGCGTCAACCTCGAACTGCACGACGACAAGGGCAAGCTCCTGGCCCAGGCCAGCACCGACGGCGCGGGCCATGCCCAGCTGCCGATCACTGCCAAGGCCGATACCCTGATCGCCACCCAGGGCGTGCACACCACGCTGCTGCGTCTGAATACCGCGGCCTTGGACCTGGCCGAGTTCGACATCACCGGCCCCCAGGCCAACCCGTTGCAGTTCTTCATTTTCGGCCCCCGCGACCTGTATCGCCCCGGTGAGACCGTGCTGCTCAACGGCCTGCTGCGCGACCAGGACGGCAAGCCGGTCAAGGCCCAGCCGGTCAGCGTGGAAGTGCGTCGCCCCGACGAGCAGGTCAGCCGCAAGTTCGTCTGGGAGGCCGATGGCAATGGCCTGTACCAGTACCCGCTGCAACTGGCGACGGAGGCCCCGACCGGTCGCTGGCAGCTGTTGCTCGACCTGGGCGGCGGGCGCAAGCAGGTGTACGAGTTCCTCGTCGAAGACTTCCTGCCCGAGCGCCTGGCGCTGGAGCTCAAGGGCAGCAGCACGCCGCTCGCCCCCGAAGACGCCGCGAACATCCAGGTCACCGGCCGTTACCTCTATGGCGCCCCGGCCGCAGGCAATCGCCTGAGTGGCCAGGCCTACCTGCGGCCCCTGCGCGAGGCGGTGCCGGCGCTGCCGGGCTATCAGTTCGGTTCGGTCACCGAGACCGACCTCAACCAGGACCTGGAGCTGGATGAAGTCACCCTCGATCAGACCGGCAAGGCCGTGGTCGCTATCGAAAGCCACTGGGCCGAGGCCCGCTCGCCGCTGCAATTGACCGTGCAGGCCAGCCTGCAGGAGTCTGGCGGGCGCCCCATCACTCGACGTCTGGAACAACCGATCTGGCCCGCCGAGCGCCTGCCCGGTTTGCGTGGCCTGTTCGAGGGCGAGGAAACCGACAGCGACGGGCCGGTGCAATTCGAATTCCTGGTGGCCGACCGTGACGGCCACAAGCTCGCCGCCGACGGCCTCAAGGTGCGCCTGATTCGCGAGCGCCGCGACTACTACTGGAACTACTCGCAGAGCGACGGCTGGAGCTACGCCTACAACGAGAAATTCCTCACCCAGGAAGAACAGACCCTCAGCATCGAGGCCGGTGCTACCGCCAAACTCAGCTTCCAGGTGGAATGGGGGCCGTACCGGGTAGAAGTGGAAGACCCACAGACCGGCCTGGTCTCCAGCGAACGCTTCTGGGCCGGCTACCGTGCCCAGGACAACGCCGCAGGTGGCGCGGTGCGGCCAGACCAGGTGAAGCTGGCGCTGGACCAACCGGCCTACGCCGACGGCGCCACCGCCAAAGTGACCGTGACCCCGCCAGCGGCCGGCAGCGGTTACCTGATGGTCGAATCGAGCGAAGGCCCGCTGTGGTGGCAGGAAATCGAGGTGCCCGCCGAAGGCAAGACCTTCGAGGTGCAGCTGGACAAACAATGGGCCCGCCACGACCTGTACCTCAGCGCCCTGGTGATTCGCCCTGGCGAGCGCAAGGCCAACGCCACGCCAAAACGTGCCGTCGGCGTCCTCCACCTGCCCCTGGCCCGCGCCGAGCGCAAGCTGGCGCTGAGCCTGCAGGCACCGGAGAAGATGCGGCCCAAGCAACCGCTGACGGTCAGTTTCAAGGCCGTCAACGCCGATGGCAGCGTGCCCAGGCAGGTGCATGTGCTGCTGTCTGCGGTGGATGTGGGCATCCTCAACATCACCGACTTCAAGACGCCCGACCCCTTCGCCAGCCTGTTCGGCCGCAAGGCCTATGGCGCCGACCAGCTGGACATCTACGGCCAGCTCATCGAAGCCGGCCAGGGCCGCCTGGCCAGCCTGGCGTTCGGTGGCGACGCGGCGATGGCCAAGGGCGGCAAACGGCCGAACACCACGGTGACCATCGTTGCCCAGCAGAGCCTGCCGGTGACCCTGGACGACAAGGGCGAAGGCCAGGCGACGGTCGATATCCCGGACTTCAACGGTGAACTGCGGCTGATGGCCCAGGCCTGGACCGAGGAGCATTTCGGCATGGCCGAAGGCAAGACCGTGGTGGCCGCGCCGCTGATCGCCGAGCTTTCGGCACCGCGCTTCCTCGCCGGTGGCGACCAGACCCGCCTGGCACTGGACCTGGCCAACCTGTCCGGCCGGGCCCAGCAACTGAACGTGGCCATCAGCACCGAAGGCCCGTTGAGCCTGGCGGCGAGTGCCCAGCAAAGCGTGACCCTGGCCGAGGGCCAGCGCACCACGCTGATGATTCCGGTGCAGGCCCAGGGTGGCCTGGGGCAGGGCAAGGTGCAGGTGCGGGTCGATGGCCTGCAGTTGCCGGGTGAGCCGGCCAGGGCCTTCACCCGCGAATGGACCCTGGGCATCCGCCCGGCCTACCCCGCGATGCTCAAGCACTACCGGGTAGCGCTCAAGGAGCAGCCCTGGACGCTGCCAGAAGGTGACCTGGCCGCCTTCGAGCCGGCTGGCCTGGAGGCCAGCCTGGCCCTGTCGAGCCGCCCGCCATTGAACCTGGCCGAGCAGATCCGCGCCCTCGAAGCCTACCCCTATGGCTGCCTCGAACAGACCGCCAGCGGCCTTTACCCGTCCCTCTACGCCGATGCCGAAAGCCTCGCACGCCTGGGCATCAAGGGCGAGCCGGCGGCGGTGCGCAAGCGCAAGATCGAGATGGGCATCGAGCACCTGCTGGGCATGCAGCGCTACAACGGCAGCTTTGGCCTGTGGAGTGCCGACAGCGAAGAAGAGTACTGGCTGACCGCCTATGTCACCGACTTCCTTCTGCGCGCTCGCGACCAGGGCTATGGCGTGCCGGCCGAGGCGCTGAAGAAGGCCAACGAGCGCCTGCTGCGCTACCTGCAGGAGCGCAACCTGATCGAGGTGGACTACAGCGAGAACGCCGAGCACACCCGTTTTGCCGTGCAGGCCTATGCCGCCCTGGTGCTGGCGCGCAACCAGCAGGCGCCGCTGGGTGCCCTGCGCAGCCTGTTCGATCGGCGTGCCGATGCCCGCTCCGGCCTGCCGCTGGTGCAACTGGCCGTGGCGCTGGACAAGATGGGCGACAAGCCGCGTTCGCAACAAGCCTTGCAGGCGGGCCTTGGCATCAGCCGCAGCAAGGGCTGGATGGCCGACTACGGCAGCAACCTGCGTGACCAGGCGCTGATCCTGGCGCTGCTGCAGGAAAGCAATCTGGCCAGCGACCAGGTCGACCAGCGCCTGTTCGCCCTGTCCGATGAGTTGGCAGCCAACCGCTGGCTGTCGACACAGGAACGCAACGCCCTGTACCTGGCCGGCCGTGGCCTGCTTGGCAAGCCGGAAGGCCAGTGGAAGGCGCGCCTGGACAGTGCCGGCGAGGTCCGCGAGTTCAGCAATGACGACGCTGGCATGAAGCTCGAAGGCCCGCTGCTGGCCTCGCCTTTGAGCCTGCAGAACGAGGGCAGCGCCACGCTCTATCAGCAGCTCACCCTCTCTGGCTACCCGCGCCAGGCGCCTGTCGCCGGTGGCAATGGCCTGGAAATTCGCCGCGAGTACCTGGGCATGAATGGCCAGCCACTGGACCTGCAGAACCTGCGCAGCGGCGACCTGGTGCTGGTGCACCTGGCACTCAAGGCCCAGGATCGAGTGCCTGACGCACTGGTGGTCGACTTGCTGCCGGCAGGGCTGGAGCTGGAGAACCAGAACCTGGCGCAGAGCGCCGCCAGCCTGGACAACGCCAGCAGCGCGGTGAAGCAATGGCGGGAATCGATGCAGAACGCCAGCGTGGTGCATCAGGAGTTTCGCGATGACCGCTATGTGGCGGCGCTCAAGCTCGACGGCTACGGCACCACCCACCTGCTGTACCTGGCGCGTGCGGTAACGCCGGGCACCTACCGTGTGCCGCCACCGCAAGTGGAGTCGATGTACCGGCCGAACCTGCAGGCGGTGGGGGATGGGCAGGGGGAGATGACGGTGAAGGCGCGATGAGGTTGTAGGGTTTTCACTGGCCCCATCGCCGGCAAGCCGGCTCCCACAGAAATCGCACACCTTCCTGTGGGAGCCGGCTTGCCGGCGATGGGCTGCAAAGCAGCCCAAGCCTCAATGGATCACCCAGCTCATCACCCACAAACCCAGCACCAGCCAGATGATCCCGAGGATGATCGAGGCACGCATGAACGCACGGATCGCCGAATACAGCAGCATCAGGCCGACGATCAGGGCGAGGATGCTGATCAGCGAGGTATCCATGCCCAACGTGCGTGCCAGCCCATCGATGAAGTTGCCCCCGGCATTGGCCAGCAGGTTGAACAGCCCGCTCAAGGCATCGACGATGAAGCGGATCAATGAACCCAATGCCTGGCCAAGCCACTCGAAAAAACCTTCTACATGCATAGTTGCTTCCTGATGAACGATTCGGCGAGTTGCCGTTCCCAAGCCTTTGGCCATCACCTGGCCAGGTCGGTTCCCGATGCCTAGCTTAGCCCGACCGCGCACGCGCGCGGGCAGGATCCTGCGCACCCTTGCCATCACGCTCATGCTGCTGTGCGGCCTGCTGTGGCTGGCTGACCGCCTGTGGCCACTGCCCATGCCGGCAGACGACCTGGCGCGGGTGGTGCTGGCCGAGGACGGCACGCCGTTGTGGCGCTTCGCCGATGCCGAGGGGGTGTGGCGTTACCCGGTCAGCCCCGACGAGGTTTCGCCGTTCTACCTGCAGGCGCTGCTTACCTACGAGGACCGCTGGTTCTACCATCATCCGGGGGTCAACCCGCTGGCGCTGGCGCGGGCGGCGTGGCTGAACCTGCGCGGTGGGCGCGTGGTGTCGGGCGGCAGCACGCTGTCGATGCAGGTGGCACGCCTGCTCGACCCGCATGACCGGACCCTGGCCGGCAAGTTGCGGCAGCTGTGGCGCACGGCGCAGCTGGAGTGGCACCTGTCCAAGCGCGAGATCCTCCAGCTCTACCTCAACCGTGCCCCGTTCGGCGGCACCTTGCAGGGCGTGGCCGCCGCCAGCTGGGCATATCTGGGCAAGTCGCCCAAGCACCTGACCGCCGCCGAGGCGGCGCTGCTGGCCGTGCTGCCCCAGGCACCGAGCCGTTTGCGCCCGGACCGTCACCCCGCGCGCGCCCAGCGCGCCCGCGACAAGGTGCTGCAGCGCCTGGCCGAGTATCAGGTATGGCCCGCCCAGCAGATCAGCGAAGCCACCGAGGAGCCGCTGTTGCTGGCGCCCCGTCAGGAACCGGCGCTGGCGCCACTGCTGGCGCGGCGCCTGAACACCCCCGACAGCCCACCGCTGATCCGCACCACCCTGGATGCCGCCTTGCAGCGGCGTCTGGAAGACCTGCTGCTGGGCTGGCGTGCGCGGCTGCCGGAACGTACCTCGGCGGCGATCCTGGTGGTGGATGCGCAGACCATGGCGACGCGGGCCTACCTGGGCTCGATCGACCTCGCCGATGAGCGACGCTTCGGCCATGTCGACATGGTTCGCTCGCTGCGCTCACCGGGTTCGACCCTCAAGCCGTTTCTCTACGGCATGGCCCTGGACGACGGCCTGATCCATTCCGAGTCGCTGCTGCAGGACGTGCCGCGGCGCTATGGCGACTACCGCCCCGGCAACTTCTCGATGGGCTTCAGTGGCCCGGTGTCGGCCAGCTCGGCGCTGGCCCTCTCGCTCAACCTGCCGGCGGTGCAATTGCTCGAAGCCTACGGGCCCAAGCGCTTTGCCGCGCAGTTGCGCATGGCCGGCATGCCGTTGGCACTGCCGCCATTGGCCGAGCCCAACCTGGCGCTGATCCTCGGTGGCGCCGGTAGCCGCCTGGAGGAATTGGTCGGCGGCTATGCCGCGCTGGCCCGGGCCGGCAACAGTGCCCAGGTGCGCTTGCAGCCCCAGGACCCGCTGCTGGAGCGGCGCTTGATGTCGCCGGGTGCGGCGTGGATCATCCGGCGCATCCTCAGCGGCCAGGCGTGGCCGGACCGCGACCCGCATGCCGAGCTGGTGCAACGTCCGCAGCTGGCCTGGAAGACTGGCACCAGCTACGGCTTTCGCGATGCCTGGTCGATCGGCGTCGGCCCGCGCTACCTGATCGGCGTCTGGATCGGCCGGCCCGATGGCACGCCGGTGCCCGGGCAGTTCGGCCTGGGCTCGGCAGCACCCCTGATGCTGCAGGTGCATGACTTGCTGAGCAACCGCGACAGCCAGCGCGGGTTGAGCGTCCCGGTCGAGCGCGTGCCCGACAGCGTTGGCGTGGCGGCGATCTGCTGGCCGCTGGGGCAGCCCATGGCGCGCCAGGACCCCAACTGCCGGCGGCAGCGCTTCGCCTGGACGCTCGACGGGACTACGCCACCGACCCTGCAGGCCGCCGACCAGCCGCTCGGCCTGGGCTTGCGCGAGCGGGTCTGGGTCAATGCCCAGGGGCTGCGGGTGGATGGCAGCTGCTCAGGGGCCAAGCTGCGCGACATCGCCCTCTGGCCGGCGCCTCTGGAGCCCTGGTTGCCGCGTGCCGAGCAGCGTGCGACGCGGCTGCCGGCGGTGGACCGCAACTGCCCGCCGCAGGTCCCGGCCAGCGCGCCACCGTTGTCGATCGTCGGCGTACGTCCCGGTGACAACCTGCGCCGCCCGGCAAGCAGCACCGAGCCGCTGCAACTGCAGGTGTCGGCCCTGGGCGGCGGCGGTCGGCGCTGGTGGTTCCTCAACGGCCAGCCGCTGGGCGAAACCGAAGGCCAGGGCAGCTTGCTGGTGCGCTTCCAGCAGCTCGGGCAGCATGAGCTGAGTGCGCTGGACGAAAGCGGTGCAACGGCGCGGGTGGCCTTCCAGGTGGGTGAGTAGCGTTCGACGTTTGCCGAGGCAGCACCTACGCTTGCTGGTGATGGGTGTGACCGGCGACGCCCCGGTACCCAAGGGATTCTGGAGCACCCTATGCGTCCTCTGGTCGTGCCCCTGATGCTCGTGTCCTGGGCCAACGCGGTTCTTGCCGACCCGTTGCCGGTGTATCTCGACAGCCACGAATACGAACGCCGCCTCCCCAGTGCGAATCTGCCGCTGGATGCCTATCGCCCTGTTGCACCGCCGCTGCAACTGGCGGTGGCCGCTGGCGAGCCAGCTTCGATGCCGATGGCCGACCGACTGGTGCTGCACAAGGTGCGTTTCGAAGGCGGTACGGTCTACCCGTTGAGCGAGCTGCGTGAGCACTATCAACCGCTGATTGGCCAATCGATCACAGTGGATGAACTGCAGCAGTTCACCGATCGCCTGACCCAGCGCTACCGCGACGACGGTTTTCCCCTGTCGTTCGCCTACTTGCCGCAGCAGGATCTTGCCGATGGCCGCGCCCACGTGGTGCTGGTGGAAGGCTATATCCGAGACGTCCAGATCGTGGGTGATATCGGCCCCGCGGCGGCCTACTTCGCACAGTTGGCCGAGCGGCTGAAAACCGAGCGGCCACTGACCGACGCAACGCTCCAGCGCACCCTTGGCCTGATGCAGCGTGTTCCGGGCATCACCGTGCAGGCCGAGGTGATCCCGGAGGAAGGCGCCGAGGGTGCGGCACGGCTTACCCTGCGCGCGTCGCGCCAGCCATTTGCTGCAGCCGTGACCGTGAATGACGGCAGCCGTGACGATCTGCAGGCGCTGTTCACGGTTTCCAGCAATGCGCAGACGCGTCTTGCCGAGCAGTTGACCGCACGTTTCTTGCTGCCGCCGGGTGATGACCAGGCGCATTACCAACGGCTTGACTACAGCCAGTACCTGGACGCCCAGGGCAGCCAGTTGCTGCTTTCGGCTGCGCGCTACCGCAGCGAACCCGGCACCCGTGTACGCCTGGACAACGGTACCGACCTGAGCCAACGCATCGAGAGCGAGCGCTATGCCCTCGGCTTCGCACAGCCGCTGATCGTTGGCGCGAATGAATGGATGAACGTGACCGGGCGTTTCTATTCGGTCAGCGAGCACATCGATGAAAGGCGCGGTGGCGAGCGTGAATACGACACCTATGTGCGTGCACTGTCATTCGAGGGCGACTGGCGCCAGGCCGAGCGACGGCGCCTGCGCATGGTCAGTGCCGGGGTCTATCAGGGCCTGGATTACCTGGGCGCGCGCAGCGATGCCGACTACGACCTGGACTTCCTGCGATTTCGCCTGGCGGGGTTGCAGGGCGACACCTTGCTGGAAAACTGGCAGGGCGTCGTCTCGGGTGCGCTGTACTGGAGTGATGAGCGCCTGCCCGAGAGCGAGCGGGCGGTGTTCGGTGGGCAGCATTTCGGCCGCGGCTATCCGCGCGACCAGGCCGCAGGGGACAAGGGTTGGGGCGTGGCCTACGAGCTCAACTACAGTATCCGGTCACGCACGGGTTGGCCGCCTGTGCTGCAGCCCTATGCGCTCCTCGACGCCGCCAAGGCCTGGTACAACGGCGGGCCGTTCGAGGATGCCAACATGAGTTCGGTGGCAATCGGGGTGCGGCTATCGGACGGCCGCGCCGGCAGCGTTGCGCTGGAAGTGGCCAAACCGCTGGCAGATGTGGCGCTGGACAGCATGAACCGAGCGCCGCGCGTGATGTTGAGCGTTACCTATCAGATGCAATGAGGCCCACAGCGACGTGGGTCAGTGCGTGATGAAACGCTGGTGCACCGGCGACGAACTCGGCGTCAGCGCCAGGGCCAGTTGCGTGCGGTTGTGCATGTGGGTCAGGCGCAGCACCTGCGAGACGTACAGTTTGACGGTGTTCTCGGTGATGCCCAGCTCGCAGGCAATCTGATAGTTGGTCTTGCCCTTGCTCACCAGGCGGGCCACCTCCAGCTGGCGGGGCGACAATTTCTCGAACGCGGCGGGCAACTCGCCTTCAGGCTCCTCGGCATCGGTGGCTCGCCGGTGAACGCCTTGGCCGCGGGCTTTTTCGAGATCCTGGTAAAGCTCGTCGATGGAGCCGGCCAAGTCCTGCAGGCGCTGATTGAGGTTGCCCAGGTCCTGGAAGTTGGCCTTGCGTTCGAGCAGGATCTGCTCCTGGCGGCGCAGGCCTTCGAGCAGTTCGTCGAGGTCCGTGGGTTTCTGGTAATAGTCGGCAAAGCCCTCGCGCAAGGCGCGGATCACGTCCTGCTTGTCGGCACGGCCGGTGAGCATGATCGCTTCGAACATGCGTTGGCGCCCGGCAATCTCCTTCAACGCCCGAACCAGCTCGATGCCATCGCGTTCGGGCATGTGCAGGTCGCACAGCACCAGGCCAATGGCTTCGTCGGCCATGTAGCGCTCGATGGCTTGGTCGGTTGAAAAGGCGGGAACGCAGGAGTGGCCCTGGCTTTCGAGAAACTCGCACAACTGCTCGACGATCACTTCCTGATCATCGACGACCAGGACTTTCACCTCACTTGATGACTTGTTCACGATCAAACTCCCTGTTCGTATATGGCCCAGCTCCCGGACCAGACGCTCTGGCAGCTTAAAAATAGCCGCTGCAAGCGATTCTGTACAAGGTATGTACAAGCCATCGGACCGCAGGGATGATCATTGGATCCATACAGCGGTAAGAAGAAAGCCGGCGAGCACGTAGGGGACGAAGGCCTGTTTGTCGCCCATTTGCTCGGTCAGGGTCTGCAGGCGCTTCTTCAC
This sequence comes from Pseudomonas sp. GM84, assembly GCF_000282535.1. Lineage (GTDB taxonomy): Bacteria > Pseudomonadota > Gammaproteobacteria > Pseudomonadales > Pseudomonadaceae > Aquipseudomonas. Next base: position 50,790 of record NZ_AKJC01000104.1, read on the forward strand.
CTTGGGGTTGAGCAGGGTCCACAGGCGCCTGCGCGTTGCCAGCCAGAGCAGCAGGCTGACACCCGCCCCGATGAAGGTACCGAGCACATATTGCGGGCTGGTGGCCAAGGCCAGGGCGCCCATCAGCTTGACGTCGTCGGCGCCGAAGCGGCCGAGCATGTAGCCGGGCAGGGTCAGCAGCATGACGATGGCCAGGGCCCAGCCGGCCTCGCTGGCGTCGGCGCCGATCCAGCTGTGGCCGGTGACGAACAGCCAGACCAGGGCGCAGGCGGCGACACCCAGTGTCAGCACGTTGGCGATCTGGCGTTCGCGGATATCTTGTTCAGAGCACAAGGCAAGCCACATCAGGAGAACAATGCTTTGCATTGGCAGTCCTTATTCGTTGAACACCGCTACCCGTTCAGTCAGGTTTCCTAGTCAGGGTAGACGCGAACTGACGAACGGGCTATGCCATGGCTATTTCTTGCTGCCCGGTGGGTAATGGCTCAACACTTCGGCCACGGTGTTGTGGATCGCGCTGTTGCGCTCCTCCGGGCTTGGTGGATAGTTGTTCATGATCTGCTCGGCACTGCCGCGCCAGACCAGCTTGCCGTCATGGCCATCGAACATGTCGACCTGGATGGTCGCCACCTTGTAGTCGACGCTGCGGGTCTCGTTGTACATCGGCCCGCCCCAGTAGCCACCCCAATAGCCACCCCAGCCGCCCCCGTAGTTGGTGGTGATCTGTTGCTGGCGTTGCTCGACGATCAGGTAGGCACGCACCTTGAGGTCGGCAGGGCTATTGCCCTGGGCCGGACGCAGGCCGCGCTGGTCGAGCTGATAGTCGACCGCTTGACGGATGCGCTGTTCGGTCAGATCGCTCTTGATGCGCGGATCATCCGGGCGGTATTGCAGGCCCGGCTCCTGCCACGCCCAGCTGCGATACGCGGCAAAGTCGCGGCTGGCGTCGAAGTCCTGCTGGACGTTGTGGCTTGAGCAGGCGGCGAGCAGCAACGCGAACGACAGTAGAACAAGGCGGCGCAACATGATGGTTCTCCATTGAACATTAACTGGGAGGATAGCCGCTGAGCGCTTTGTGCACCGATTCGCGCAAGGCGCTTTCGCGCTCGCGCGGCGAGCTCTGGTCGCTGCCACTTTCGGCGCTCGCGCTCCACACCGGCTCGCCGTTACGGGCATCGAACAGGTCGATGCGCACCACCATCACTTCGACTTCGTAGGTGCGCACGATCGGCACGCTGGCATAGGCGCCGTAGCCGTTGTTGTAGCCACCGACGCCGACACTGCCATAGGGACGCGGGCCATAGTAGGGGCCGTAATAGGGGTCGTAGTAGTCGTAGTCGCGTACCTGGCGCAGGCGCCGCTCAAGGCGCATGTCGGCACTGACCAGCAGGTCGCCGGCGCTACCCCTGGCCGGACGCAGCCCGTGCTGGTCGAGCGCACCGCTGACGGCGTCGGCCAGTTGCCCGGGGTCGGCGTCGGCGTTGCCGGTGGGCAGTTGGCCGTCGCGCCAGCTCCAGCTTCGGTAACGTCCATAGTCCCGCGCAGGTGCCGGGTAGGCACTGGCGTCGAAGGTACTGGCCGCTTGCGCGGGGGCCGGTGGCAGCGGGCGGCTGCTGGCAACGTAGGGGTTGCTCGCCTGGCAAGCGGCCAAGGCGAGCGGCAGCATGGCCAGGCACAGTGGACGGTACGGCATTTCTTCCTCCCGGCGGGCGGGTCAGCGGGGGCGGCACATCCAGTGCAGGTAGCGGCCGAGCCCGGCGAAACCTGGGTGACGGCGGTGGGCCAGTTCCATTTCCAGCAGGTCGAGCAGCTCGGCCTTGTCCTGGAATTCCTTGGGCATGTAGTCGTGGAACACCCGCACGCCGCTCTCGCTTTCGACGTGCCACATGGATTCAAGTTGCGCCTTGAGCTCCCGTGGATCAAGCGGTTTTTGCGGGGTCAGGCTCTGCTTTTCACCCTGCAGGCGGTTGCTGCGCAGCTTGCGGAAATGGCCCTTGAGCAGGTTGCGGTAGACCAGCGCATCGCGGTTGTAGAAGGCCAGCGACAGCCAGCCACCGGTGGCGGTCAACTGGTGCAGCACCGGCAGGATGCTTTCCGGCTCGGCCAGCCATTCGAGCACGGCGTGGCACAGCACCAGGTCGTAGGGTTCGGTGAGCTGGCCGAGCAGATCCTGCCACGGCGCCTGGATGAAGGTGGCGGGCTGGCCGGCTTCGGCAAAGCGCGCGCGGGCGCCTTCGAGCATCGGCGCGGCCGGTTCGGCCAGGGTCACGTGGTGGCCGCGCTGGGCCAGCCAGAGCGCCATGTGGCCGAGCCCGGCACCAATGTCGAGCACCCGCAGCGGGCGGTCAGGCAGGGCTTCGGCCAGGTCGGCCTGGAGCACGGCCAGGCGGATCGCACCCTTGGCGCCGCCGTAGATCTTCTCGGCGAAACGGGTGGCCAGCTCATCGAAGTGACGGTCGTTCATCGGGCGAAGCGCCTCTCGCTGTCGGCCAGCTTGGCCCGTACCACTTGCTCCATGTCCAGGCCCAGTTCGCTGCACAGCAGCAACAGGTAGAGGATCACGTCACCGACCTCCTGGCCGGCATGGGCGAGCTGATCAGCAGGCAGCTGGCGCGATTGCTCCTCGCTCAGCCACTGGAAGATTTCCACCAGCTCGGCCATTTCCACGCTGGCAGCCATGGCCAGGTTCTTCGGGCTGTGGAAGCCGCGCCAGTCGTTGTTGTCGCGGATCCGGTGCAGGCGTTCGGTGAGTTCTTGCAGGTTCATCGGGGGTCTCCTAATGCCGCATAGCTTCGGCGCAGGCCCGATGCAAAGCAAGTGGATTCGGGGCGCTAGAGCGTTTCCCAGCGCCCGACCATGTGCACCAGCTCGCCATGCCCATCGAGCCGCAGGTCACCTGCAGGGCCTGCCGCGCTGGCACTGAGCACCACCTCCGACGGCAGGCGCACGGGTTTGCGGAAATCCACCTCGAACGCGTATTTGCTGTTGGGCAAATGGGTACGCAGCGCCGCCAGTGCCATGGCCTTGCTCCACATGCCATGGGCAATGGCCTTGGGAAAACCGAACAATCGTGCGCTGGCCGCACTCAGGTGGATCGGGTTGTAGTCGCCGCAGACCTTGGCGTAGCGCCGGCCGATATCACTGTCGGCATACCAGCGGGTGGCTTCCGGCAAGGACTCAGGCACGTTGTCTTCGCCGGCGTCGGGCTGGCCATCGAGGTGTAAGCCACGCACCAACATGCGGCTGGTCTCGCGCCAGAGCAGGCCGAGCGCATCCTCGGCTTCGGTGACCAGGTCGAAGGTGCCGCCCTTGGCATGCGCCTGCAGGTTGTCGGCGAACACTGCAAAGCGCAGCCCGTCGATGCCGCCCAATGGGCGCAGCACCTCGATGCGATTGTGCAGGTGAACCAGGCCGAGCAATGGGAACGGGAAGTCGTGGGCTGTCAGCAGTTGCAGTTGCAGCGTGAAGGCCATCACGTGCGGGTAAGTGCCGGGCAGTCGCCCATCGTCGGTGAAGTGACAGAGCCGGCGATAGGCCGCCAGGTTGTCGGGCTGCACGCGAATGAAACTGCGCAGGCCAGCGGTGGGTAGCGTGCTGCCGCTGATCTTGCGTTTGCTGGCCGCGCGCAGGTAAAGGCTGGCGCGCGAGTCGGGGCTGTGCAGGTCGTGCCATTGTCGGTTCATGCTCATGCCCCCATCAATGCCTGGCCGCAAACCCGCAGCACTTGCCCGTTGACGGCGCCGGCCCCTGGCTGGCTGAGCCAGGCGATGGCTTCGGCGACATCCTGTGGGCGCCCGCCCTGACCCAGCGAGCTCAAGCGCCGCCCGGCCTCGCGCAGGCCCATGGGCATGGCGGCGGTCATGTGCGTCTCGATGAAACCCGGGGCCACCGCGTTGATGCTGCCGCCACGCTCGGCGAGCTTCGGCGCCCAGGCCTGGGCGAAGCCGATCAGCCCGGCCTTGCTGGCCGCGTAGTTGGCCTGGCCACGGTTGCCGGCGATGCCGCTGACCGAGGCCAGCAGGGTGATGCGTGCGTCGGCGCCCAGCGCGCCGCCTTCATAAAGCGCCTGGGTCAATACCTGCGGGGCCTTGAGGTTGACCGCCATGACCGCGTCCCAGTATTCCGGGGTCATGTTGGCCAGGGTCTTGTCGCGGGTGATGCCGGCGTTGTGCACGACGATATCGATGCCGCCGGGCAGGGCTTCGAGCAGCTGCGCGGCGGCGTCGCCGGCGCAGATGTCCAGGCCCAGGGCCTTGCCGCCCAGGCGGGCTGCCAGGGCGTCGAGGTCCTGTTGCGCCTGCGGCACGTCCAGCAGCATGACCTCGGCACCGTCGCGGGCCAGGGTTTCGGCGATGGCGGCGCCGATGCCCCGCGCCGCGCCGGTGACCAGCGCACGCCGGCCTGCCAGCGGCCGGGTCCAGTCTTCGACCTGCTCGGCGCAGGGTTCAAGGCGCAGCACCTGCCCGGAAATGAACGCGCTCTTGGGCGACAGGAAGAAGCGCAGGGCCCCTTCGAGCTGGTGTTCGGCACCGTTGGCGATGTAGAGCAGCTGCGCCGTGGCGCCGTTGCGCAGCTCTTTGGCCAGTGACCGGCTAAAGCCCTCCAGGGCACGTTGGGCAACGCTGGCCAGTGGGTCGTCGAGCTGCTCTGGCGTACGCCCGAGGATCACCACATGGGCACAGGTGGCCAGGCTGCGCAGCAAGGGCTGGAAGAACTCGCGCAACTGCTTCAGCGCGTCGCTGTCGGACAAATGGCTGGCATCGAACACCACGGCCTTGATCTTCGGCCCCAGGCCGGCGACCCAGGCGGGGGCCTGCAAGCCTTCACCATTGAAGCTGTAGCATTCGTCGGTCAGGCGCGGGGCGATGGCTTCGACGGTGTTCGCCAACGGCCCGCCGCCCAGCACCAGCGCGCCCTCTACAGGGCGCAGGCGGCCCGCCTGCCAGCGCTCCAGCGGCGCCGGGCGCGGCAGGCCAAGGGCATCGACCAGGCGACGGCCGAGGTTGGAGTTGGCAAAGCCGATATAGCGGTCGCTCATGTGCGGGTCTCCCGGAAGGCAAGCTTGCAAGTGTGGACCAACTTTGTGGCAAGGTCGTTCGAATGCGGCAAAAACACCTAGGCTGTACGGACCGAATGGTTTCAGGAGGAATCCACGCATGCGTTCACTTCGCCGGGTCGCGATCCTGGGCGGCAACCGAATTCCCTTCGCCCGCTCCAACGGCGCTTACGCCACTGCCAGCAACCAGGCGATGCTCACCGTCACCCTCGAAGGCCTGATCGAGCGTTATCGCCTGCATGGGCAGCGCTTGGGCGAGGTGGTGGCGGGCGCGGTGCTCAAGCACTCCCGTGACATGAGCCTGACACGCGAATGCGTGCTCGGGTCGCGCCTGTCGCCACAGACGCCTGCCTACGACATCCAGCAGGCCTGTGGCACTGGCCTTGAGGCGGCGCTGCTGGTGGCCAACAAGATTGCCCTGGGGCAGATCGACAGCGGCATCGCGGGTGGCGTGGACACCACTTCCGATGCGCCGATCGCGGTCAATGAGGGGCTGCGCCGCATCCTGCTGCAGGCCAACCGCGGCAAGAGCCTTGGCGAGCGGCTCAAGCCTTTTCTGCAACTGCGCCCTGGCCACCTCAAGCCTGAGCTGCCGCGCAACGGCGAGCCACGCACCGGGCTGTCGATGGGCGAGCACTGCGAGCGCATGGCGCAGACCTGGCAGATCGACCGCGCCGCGCAAGATGAACTGGCCCTGCTCAGCCACCAGCGGTTGGCGGCGTCCTACACCGACGGCTGGCAGGACGACCTGGTTACGCCGTTCCTGGGGCTGGCGCGCGACAACAACCTGCGACCGGACCTGAGCCTGGAGCAACTCGGCAAGCTCAAGCCGGCGTTCGACCACAGTGGCCTGGGCACCCTGACCGCGGGCAACTCCACGCCGCTGACCGATGGCGCTTCGCTGGTGCTGCTGGGCACGCCGGAGTGGGCCCAGACGCAGGGGCTGGAGGTGCTGGCGTATCTGGTCGATGGCGAAACGGCGGCGGTGGACTTCGTCAAAGGCCAGGAAGGGCTGTTGATGGCGCCGGTCTACGCCGTGCCGCGCTTGTTGGCGCGCAATGGCCTGAGCCTGCAGGACTTCGACTACTACGAGATTCACGAGGCCTTCGCTGCCCAGGTGTTGTGCACCCTCAAGGCCTGGGAGGATGCCGAGTACTGCCGCACGCGTCTGGGGCTGGAGGCACCGCTTGGGGCCATCGACCGCAGCAAGCTCAACGTCAAGGGCAGTTCCCTGGCGGCCGGGCATCCGTTTGCCGCGACCGGGGGGCGGATTCTGGCCAATCTGGCCAAGCTGCTGGCCAAGGCGGGCAAGGGGCGCGGGTTGATTTCGATCTGCGCGGCGGGAGGGCAGGGCGTGACGGTGATTGTCGAGCGTTGAGACCGCGTCGTCCCTTTCGCCGGCAAGCCGGCTCCCACAGTTGAGGCATGTGGGTTACCTGTGGGAGCCGGCTTGCCGGCGAAGGGGGCGACATGGCGCCTTCAGGTGTTAGGCTTGTCTGGTCAGAACTATAAGAAACCATCATGCCGAGCATCGGACACCCCCGCGCCATCCCTGCCCTCGACCACCTGCCCAGGCCGCTTTATGCCCGTGCCGAAAGCCTGGGCGCTGGCTCCTGGACCACCTGCCACCGCCATGACTGGGTACAGTTTTCCTATGCCATCAGCGGCGTACTGGGCGTGTATACCCGCGACGGTAGCTACTTCGCCCCGCCGCAGTGGGGCGTGTGGATTCCGGCCGATGCCGAACATGAAGTGGTAACGACCGGGCAGGCCGAAATGCGCAGCCTGTATATCCGCCGCGATGCCTGTCCGTGGGCGCCGACGCAGTGCCGGGTACTCGAAGTAACGCCCCTGGCGCGGGAGCTGATCAAGCAGTTCTGCCTGTACCCGGCGCATTACCCGGAAGGTGACAGTGTCGAAGCGCGCCTGGTGGCGGTGCTGCTCGACCAGCTGCGCAGGCTGCCCGAAGTGGGCTTCTCGCTACCGCTGCCCCGTCATCCGGGATTGCTGGCGCTGTGCAATGGCCTGATCGCTGCGCCGGATCAGGTGCAGACCTTGCAGCAGTGGGCGCTGCAGTTGGGGTGTTCGGAGAAAACCTTGATGCGCCTGTTCCAGCGGGAAACCGGGTTGAGCTTCCGCAATTGGCGGCAGAGGATGCGGCTGTTGTCGTCACTGGCATTGCTGGAGGCGGGGGAGAGTGTGACCGACGCGGCGCTGGGGTGTGGCTATGACTCGACCTCGGCTTATATCGCGGCTTTCAAGCAGTTGTTCGGGGCCACGCCGGGGGAGTTGAAATTGTAGGGTGCCTGTAGCGGCCCTATCGCCGGCAAGCCGGCTCCCACAGGTACAGCGCAAGCCT
>NZ_AKJC01000105.1 GCF_000282535.1 Pseudomonas sp. GM84
TTGCCGGCGATGAGGCCGGTTTTGTATACAAAACTGCTTGATCCAACGCATCCAATAGACAAAACGCATGGTCTCAGCCGTGCCTTTTGTGCTGGCGTCTGAGAAAATGCCCGCACTTTTTTTCCGGATGCCGACATGACTGCCCTGAAGAACGATCGTTTCCTGCGTGCACTGCTCAAGCAACCCGTAGACGTCACCCCGGTGTGGATGATGCGCCAGGCTGGCCGCTATCTCCCGGAGTACCGCGCCAGCCGCGCCAAGGCCGGTGACTTCATGAGCCTGTGCATGAACCCGCAGTTCGCCTGCGAGGTCACCCTGCAGCCGCTGGACCGCTACCCGCTGGACGCGGCGATCCTGTTCTCGGACATCCTCACCATCCCAGATGCCATGGGCCTTGGCCTGTACTTCGAAACCGGCGAAGGCCCGCGTTTCAAGAAAGTCATCAGCACCCCGGCCGACATCGAAGCGCTGCCGATCCCTGACCCGCAGAAAGACCTGGGTTATGTGATGGATGCGGTCAGCACCATCCGCCGCGAACTCAATGGCCGTGTGCCGCTGATCGGTTTCTCCGGCAGCCCATGGACCCTGGCCACCTACATGGTCGAAGGCGGCTCGTCCAAGGACTTCCGCAAGACCAAGGCGATGGCCTACGACAACCCGCAAGCCCTGCACCTGCTGCTGGACAAGCTGGCCCAGTCGGTCACCAGCTACCTCAACGGCCAGATCCTCGCTGGCGCCCAGGCCGTGCAGATCTTCGACACCTGGGGCGGCAACCTGTCGGCGGCGGCCTACCAGGAATTCTCCCTGGCCTACATGCGCAAGATCGTCAGCGGCCTGATCCGCGAACACGAAGGCCGCAAGGTGCCGGTGATCCTGTTCACCAAGAACGGCGGCCTGTGGCTGGAAAGCATCGCCGAAGCCGGTGCCGACGCGCTGGGCCTGGACTGGACCTGCGAGATCGGCGATGCGCGCCGCCGTGTCGGCGACAAGGTGGCACTGCAAGGCAACATGGACCCGACGGTGCTGTACGCCAAGCCAGAAGCGATCCGCGCGGAAGTGGCGCGTATTCTTGCCAGCTACGGCAAGGGTACGGGCCACGTGTTCAACCTGGGGCATGGCATCACGCCGGAAGTCGACCCAGAGCATGCGGGCGTGTTCATCAACGCCGTGCACGAGCTGTCGGCGCAGTACCATCAGTGATCTGATGGCAGATACAGAAAACCCGGCCTGGCGCCGGGTTTTTTTATGGCATTAAGTTTCAATTCAGCGATCGTCGTTAATCTGGGCCCATCGAAACCGAAACAGGACCCGATCCCCATGAAAGCACGTTACCTCGCCCTGATCCTTGCCCCTCTCTTCAGCACCGCTGCCTTGGCCGCTGGTTATACCGGCCCGGGTGCCCAGTCGGTGACCAGTGTGGCTGCTGCCAATGATGCCGCCGATGACACGCCGGTAGTGCTGCAGGGCTTTGTGACCAAGAAGATCAACAACGACGACAAGTACGAGTTCAAGGACAACACCGGCACGATCACTGTTGAAATCGATGATGAGGACCTGCCGCCGACGCCGTTCAACGAGAAGACCAAGGTCAAGCTGACCGGCGAAGTGGAGAAGCACCTGATGAGCCGTGAAGTGGATGTGGATATTGTCGAGATCGTGAACTGATTCGAAGGCCCATTCGCGGGGCAAGCCCGCTCCCACAGGTACCCCACTGAGCCGAGGTCAGTGGAGTACCTGTGGGAGCGGGCTTGCCCCGCGAATGCTTCACACCGATTTGGGGGCTAGTTTGCTCAGGTACAACGCCACCATCAACGCCACCGCCAGCAAGCTGCCAATGAACAGCCCGATACCGTTCCACCCCCAGTGATGCCAGAACACCCCACCCGCCGTACCCGCCACGCTCGACCCCGCGTAGTAGCAGAACAGGTACAGCGACGAGGCCTGCCCCTTGGCCTTCAGCGCCCGCCGCCCAATCCAGCTGCTGGCCACCGAGTGCGCACCAAAGAAACCGAAGGTGAACACCAGCATGCCCAGGATTATCAGCACCAGAGGCGTTGCCAAGGTCATCAGCAACCCGCCCGCCATCACCACAATACTGGCCCAGAACACCTTGCGCCGGCCCAGCTTGTCGGCCAGGGCGCCGACCTGCGCCGAACTGTAGATACCCGACAGGTACACCACCGACAGCAAGCCGACCAGCGCCTGGTTCATGTGGTAGGGCCCCGCCAGCAGGCGGTAGCCGATGTAGTTGAACAGGGTGACGAAGGCGCCCATCAGCAGGAAGGCCTCGAGGAACAACCACGGCAGGCCGGCATCCTTGAAGTGCATGACGAAGCCATCCAGCAGCCTGCGGGGCTTGAGCGATTGCGCGCGGAAGTTGCGCGATTCCGGCAGCACCTTCCAGAACACCAGCGCCGCCACCAGGGCCAGGCCGCCGATGATCAGCATTGCCATGTGCCAGCTGACGAAGTCGATCAGCACCCCGGTGATCAGGCGGCCGCTCATGCCGCCGATGGCATTGCCGCCAATGTACAGGCCCATGGCCAGGCCGATGTGCTGTGGATGGATCTCCTCGCTCAGGTAGGTCATGGCCACGGCTGCCAGGCCGCTGAGCGACAGGCCGACCAGCGCCCGTGTCGCCAGTACCCATTCCCAGGTCGGCATGACCGCACTGACCATGGTCGACAAGGCCGCGCACAACAGGGCGAACACCATCACCGGCTTGCGCCCGATGCGATCGGAAATCGGCCCGGTAATCAGCAGCCCGAACGCCAGCATGGCAGTGGATACCGACAGCACCAGGCTGCTTTGCGCGGCATTGATCGCGTACTCCTGGGACAGCAACGGCATCATCGGCTGTACGCAGTACAACAGGGCAAAGGTGGCGAAGCCGCCGCTGAACAGGGCCAGCACGGTCTTCATGAAGGCAGGCGTGCCTTTTTCGATCCAGATGTCGTTCAGCGGGGCAGGTTCGGGGTCGGCGGGAAGGGGGGCTACAGCAGTTTTCACGGGCGGGTACCTCTGGTGCAATGAAAAAAGCTTATAGCTGGCTAATGATTAGATCCAATATATTGTTCGACCTGTTTAAGAGGTTTTGCGACCCAATCGGAGCTGATCATGGAACTGCGCCATTTGCGGTATTTCATCGCCGTTGCCGAAGAACTGCACTTTGGCCGCGCAGCCCAGCAACTGGGCATTTCCCAGCCACCCCTCAGTCAGCAGATCCAGGCGCTGGAGCAGGAGCTGGGGGCGCGGTTGTTCGAGCGTACCAATCGTCGGGTCGAACTGAGCGAGGCTGGCAGGTTGTTCCTCGACGAGGCACGGCAGGTGCTGGCGCAGGTGGAGAAAGCGGCCGATGTGGCTCGCCGGGCGCAGTTGGGGGAGCTGGGCGAGATGAAGATCGGCTTCACCGCATCGGCGCCGTTCACCTCGAAGATTCCCAAGGCGATCCATGCGTTTCGCCAGCGTTTTCCTGCCGTGCACCTGAGCCTCAAGGAAATGAGCAGCCGCGATGTGGCTGAGGGTGTGTTCGACGAGTCCATCGAAATCGGGCTGATGCGGCCAATGCCGCTGCCCGAAGGCCTGGTAGCCACCGAGCTGTTCCGCGAGCCCTTGGTGGCGGTGATCAATGCGTCGCATCCGCTGGCCACGAGTACCGAACAGGGCGTGCACATCGCCGCGCTGGCCCATGAGCCTTTTGTGTTCTTCCCGCGCAGCTATGGCAGTGGTTTGTACGCCCAGCTGCTGAGCCTGGCGCGGCAGGCCGGGTTCAGCCCGCACTTCACCCAGGAAGCGGGCGAGGCGATGACCATCATCGGGTTGGTGTCCGCAGGCCTTGGGGTGTCGGTATTGCCGGCTTCTTTCCAGCGCATGCGCATCGAGGGCGTGGTCTATCGGACCTTGCTCGACGAGGGCGCGACATCGGCCGTGTGGCTGGTACAACGTGAGCGCGGCAGCTCGGCGATGGCCAAGGCCTTCGCCGAGCTGGTCACCGACGCGACTTCCGCTATCAACTGAGGTACAGCGGCCAGTGCCGCTCGCCGATGCGGCGCAGGCACAGGCGCAACTCGCTTTCCAGGGCCCGGTCCTCGATCACCGGTGCGAAGTCTTCCAGCAAGGCTTCGTGCATCCGCGCCAGGGGCTGTGGCAAGGGCCGGCTGTCTACCTGTCGGCCACGCAGCCAGACGCCCTGGTTGGCTGCCAGCAAGGCGGCGGCAGCGACCTGCTCTGTCAGCTCCAGCACGCGCAGGGCATCCCGTGCGGCGATGGTGCCCATGCTCACCTTGTCCTGGTTGTGGCATTCGGTGGAGCGCGAGAACACGCTGGCGGGCATGGTCTGCTTGAGGGCTTCGGCGGTCCAGGCGCTGGCGCCGATCTGCACGGCCTTGAAGCCGTGGTTGAGCATGGCCCGCTCGGCTTCGGCACCCGACAGGTTGCTGGGCAGGCCGTGGTTGTAGCGCATGTCCACCAGCACGGCGAGCTGCCGGTCGAGCAGGTCGGCGACGTTGGCCACCAGGGTCTTCAGGCTGTCCATGGCAAACGCGATATGGCCGCCATAGAAATGCCCGCCGTGCAGCACGCGTTCGGCGTCGCCGTCGATGATCGGGTTGTCGTTGGCGCTGTTGAGCTCGGTTTCGATGAAGCTGCGCAGCCAGCCGAGGCTGTCGCCCAGCACGCCCAACACGTGGGGCGCGCAGCGCAGCGAATAACGGTCCTGCAGGCGGTGCAGCGCAGGCAGTGGGGCGTCGATGGCCAGGTCCTGGCGCAACCACGCGGCGACCTGCGCCTGGCCTGGGTGGGGTTTGGCGGCGAACAGGCGTTCGTCGAAGTGTTCCGGGTTGCCCTGCAGGCCGATGACATTCAGGGCGGTGATGCGGGTGGCCAGCTTGAGCAGGTAGTCGGCGCGGGCAAAGGCCAGGCAGGCCAGGCCGGTCATTACCGCGATACCGTTCATCAGTGCCAGCGCCTCCTTGGGGCGCAATACCAGTGGCTGCCAGCCCAGTTCACGGTGCACATCGGCACTGTGGCGGCGTGCGCCCTGGTACATCACTTCGCGCTCACCGGCCAGGGTGGCGGCGACGTAGGACAGCGGTGTCAGGTCGCCGCTGGCGCCCACCGAGCCTTCCTCGGGAATCAGCGGCAGGATGTCGTGGGCGAGAAAGTCGCGCAGGCGCTCCAGCAACAGCAGGCGTACTCCCGAAACGCCATGGCTCAGCGAGCGCAGCCGGGCGGCCAGCACCGCGCGTGTGGCCGCCGCGTCGAGATGACGACCCAGGCCGCAACCGTGGAAGGTGTACAAGTGACGCGGCAAGGCCTCGACATGCTCCATCGGCACGGCAACCACGCAGGAGTCGCCGTAGCCGGTGGTGACGCCATAGATCACGCCTTCCTTGTCCAGCAAGGTGTCGAGGAAGCGTGCGCCGCGGTCGATGTACTCGCGATACCCGGTGTCGTCCTGCAGGTGCGGCGTGGCGCGGCGTTCAGCCAGGGCCAGGACATCTTCGATCGCCAGTGGCGATTGGCCAAAGGTTACAGCCGGGTGCGGGGGCATCGTCATCGGTCTTCCCTGGTGCGTGGCGAAGGTTTTCGCGGGGCAGGGTAGCGTTGCCGTCAACGTCCGGCAAATGGCGCTGGCCATTGCCGCCGTGCCGCCACATACTCGGTCATTCGTTGATACACGGAGGTCTCTCATGCGGCGCGTGGTGTTCAATCAGAAAGGTGGCGTGGGCAAGTCGAGCATCGCTTGCAACCTGGCGGCGGTCAGCGCCAGCGAAGGCTATCGGACCTTGCTGATCGACCTGGATTCTCAGGCCAACTCGACTCAATACCTGACCGGGCTCACCGGCGAAGACATCCCCATGGGTATCGCCGATTTCTTCAAGCAGAGCCTGTCCAGCGGGCCGTTCAGCAAGAAGAACAAGGTCGATATCTACGAAACCCCGTTCGACAACCTGCATGTGGTCACCGCCACGGCGGAGCTGGCCGACCTGCAGCCCAAGCTTGAGGCCAAGCACAAGATCAACAAGCTGCGAAAATTGCTCGACGAGCTGGACGAGGATTACGAGCGGATCTACATCGACACGCCGCCGGCGTTGAATTTCTACGCGGTATCGGCACTGATCGCCGCCGATCGCGTACTGATTCCGTTCGACTGCGACAGCTTCTCGCGCCAGGCCCTGTATGGCCTGCTGGCTGAAATCGAAGAGCTCAAGGAAGACCACAACGAAGACCTGGTGGTCGAAGGCATCGTGGTCAACCAGTTCCAGTCCCGCGCGAGCCTGCCCCAGCAGATGCTCGACGAACTGCTGGCCGAAGGCTTGCCGGTGCTACCGGTGTACCTGGGCAGTTCGGTGAAGATGCGCGAGTCGCACCACGCCAGCCTGCCGCTGATCCACCTGGAGCCACGGCACAAGCTGACCCAGCAGTTCGTCGAGTTGCATTCCCTGCTTGAAGAGAACGCCTAGACCCCCTGACTACGCAGCCACTCCAGCAACGACTGGAGTGGAAACGCTCCGGCCTGGCGGCTGACTTCGCGGCCATTCTTGAACAGGATCAGGCTGGGAATCGAGCGGATGCCCAGTTGCCCGGCCAGGTTGCGGTTGGCTTCGCTGTCGAGCTTGGCCAGGCGGCAACGGCCTTTGAGCTGGCCGGCGGCCTGTTCGAAGGTGGGGGCGAAGGACTTGCACGGGCCGCACCAGTCGGCCCAGACGTCGACCAACAGCGGCAGGTCGCCTTTGATCTGGCTGGCGTAGCTGCTTTCGCTGAGGTCGAAGGGTTTGCCGAGCAGCACATCCTGTTTGCAGCGGCCACATTTCGGGGCATCGCCCAGGCGCGTGGCGGGCAGGCGGTTGAGGCCGTTGCAGTGGGGGCAGGGGATCAGTAGCGGGTCGGTCATGTCGTCTCCTTATTGGGGGGGAACGAAACCCCTGTGGGAGCGGGCTTGCCCCGCGAAGGGGCCGGCCCGAGCACCAGAGCTGTCTGGCACGGGCTACGCCCGTGTTCGCGGGACAAGCCCGCTCCCACAGGGTGAGGTGTGGATTATGAGGAGCAGCTGATTTCCAGATGCTTGCCCCACTCCGGCGGTCGCTCGGCATAGGCCTGCATCCCGGCTTGCTCCTCGAACGGCCGGCTCAGCACCTGATGCAGCCGACGCACTTCACTGTAATCCCCCGCTTCGGCCGCTTCGATGGCTTTCTGCGCCAGGTAGTTGCGCAGCACATACAGCGGGTTCACCGCCTGCATGCGCTCGCGCCGCCCCTCGGCGTTGCCGGCTTCGCGCTCGCAGCGGGCCAGGTAGTCCGCGCCCCAGGCGTCAAAGCCGGCAAGGTCGATGAAATCGTCGCGTACCACGGTGAGGGCTGCGGCCACGGGTTGATCGCCCAGCTTGCGGAAGAACAGGTTGTAGTCCACGCCGCCGCTCTGCATGCACTGCAGCAGGCGTTCGACCAGCGCCATGTCGTCGTCTTCGGCAGTGGCAAGGCCCAGGCGTCGGCGCATCAAGTCCAGGTAGTGCGCCTGGTAGAGCGGCAGGAACAACCCCAGCGCTTCTTTCAGCGGCTCGACCTCGATGACCGTGGTGAGTGACTGGGCCAGGGCGCTGAGGTTCCAGTGGCCGATCGGCACCTGGTTGGCGTAGCTGTAGCGGCCGCGATCATCGGAATGGTTGCAGATGAAGTTGGCATCGAAGTCGTCGAGGAACGCGTAGGGGCCGAAGTCGAAGGTGATGCCAAGGATCGACATGTTGTCGGTGTTCATCACCCCATGGCAGAACCCATAGGCCTGCCAACGGGCGATGAGTTCGGCATTGCGCTCGACGATGGTGCGGAACATGGCCAGGTAGGGCTGTTCGGCATCGCGGCATTCGGGATAGTGCTGCTCCAGCACGTAATCGATCAGCACCCGCTGCTGTTCAGGCTGCTTGGTGTAGTAGAAGTATTCGAAATGCCCGAAGCGCACGTGGCTCTGCGCCAGGCGCGTGAGCATGGCTGCGCTCTCGCGGGTTTCGCGCCATACCGGGGTGCTCGAACCGATCACGCACAGCGCCCGGCTGGTCGGGATGCCCAGCGCATGCAGGGCCTCGGAGGCGAGGAATTCGCGAATCGACGAGCGCAGCACGGCGCGCCCGTCTCCCATGCGCGAGTACGGGGTCTGGCCGGCACCCTTGAGGTGCAGGTCCCAGTGCTCGCCCGCGTCGGTGAGCACTTCGGCCAGCAGCAGGCCGCGACCATCGCCCAGGCGCGGGTTGTAGGCGCCGAACTGGTGGCCGGAATAGACCATCGCCCGTGGGTCGGCTTCTTCCCAGAGCTTCTGGCCGCTGAACAGCTCGGCGAAGATCGGCAGCTCGGCTTGCGCGGGGTCGAGGTCGAGCAGGGCCATGGCCGACTCGCTGGCTACCACCAGGCGAGGGTCTGCGATGGGGTCGGGCAGCACCTGGGTGGAGAACGCGTCGCCCAGGCGGGCGAAGCGGTTGTCGAAGCTGAGTTGGTCGAGGGCTTTCACGGGGCTGCTCCTGGGGATCGGTGCTTGGGGGCCGCGTTGCGGCCCTTCGCGGGGCAAGCCCGCTCCCACAGGAATCTCACAAGCCTTGAAGGCAGCTGCGAACGTGTGGGAGCGGGCTTGTCCCGCGAACGAGGGCGCAGCCCTCGCAGTGATTCTGCACAGAATAAAGTATTGGAGTGCACTCAGGCCGGTGCAGTGCCATCCGTTTTCGGCTGTTCCACCGGAATCAGCTGCTGCTTGCCGCCGGTGGCGTCCATCAGGAACACCTCGACCTGGCGCACCGAAATCTTGATGTCGTGCGCCTTGAACTCGCGGCTGATGTAGCGGTTGATCTCGTCCAGCGTCGGGTTGCGGTCGCCCAGGTCGCGCACGTGCATGCGCAGTTCGTGGTCCAGCGAGCTTTCGCCGAAGTTGAGGAAGTACACGATCGGCTCCGGGTCCTTGAGCACCCGTGGGTTTTCGTGGGCGCCCTTGAGCAGCAGATCGCGCACCAGGTCCAGGTCGGAGCCGTAGTCGATGCCCAGTTTCAGCGTCACCCGGGTGACCGTGTCGGTCAGCGACCAGTTGATCAGCTGGCCGGTGATGAAGGTCTTGTTGGGGACGATGATGTCCTTGCGGTCGAAGTCGGTGATGGTGGTGGCGCGGATGCGGATCTTGCTCACCGTACCCGACAGGTTGCCGATGGTGATGGTGTCGCCGATGCGCACCGGGCGTTCGAACAGGATCATGATGCCGGAGATGAAGTTGGCGAAGATCTCCTGCATGCCGAAGCCCAGGCCCACCGACAGCGCTGCCACCAGCCACTGCAGCTTGTCCCAGCTCACCCCGAGGGTCGACAGGGTGGTGACGATGCCGATGCCGACGATGATGTACGACAGCAACGTGGTGGTGGCATAGGCGCTGCCCTGGGCCAGGTTCAGGCGCGACAGCACCAGCACCTCCAGCAAGCCCGGCAGGTTGCGGGCCAGGGCGAAGGTGATGCCGACGATCACCAGCGCGCCGAGCAGGTCGCCGAGGCTGATCGGCACCATGCTGGCCGCGCTGCCGGTGCCGCTGGTGTATTCGTACAAGGTGAAGTTGTTGAGGTAGGCGAACACCGAGATCAGGTCCGCCCAGACCCAGTACAGGCCGGCAATGAAACCACCCAGCAGGGCAAGGCGGATCAGGCGCAGCGACTGCTGGTTGACCTGTTCGATATCCAGCGTCGGCTCTTCGGTGATGACCTCGCCATCCAGCCCTTCCTTGGCCGCCGCGCGCTTGCTCAGGGCGCGCTGATAGGCCAGGCGCCGCGCCGCCACCGACAGGCCGCGCACGAAGGCGGCCTCGATCACCAGCCAGAACAGCAGCAGGTACAGGGTGTAGATCAGCCGGTCGGTGAGCTTCAGCGCGGTGTAGTAGTAGCCGAAGCACACCGCCACGAACAAGGCGATCGGCAAGGCCGTGAAGGCCACCCCGACAGCGCGGCGGAACAGCGAGGTATCACGGTGAGCGGGGCTGCTCAGCAACAGGCGGCTGAGCAGCCAGGCCATCAGCGCATAGCAGGTCAGCACCACACCGATGCCCAGCACGTCGTCGGCCAGCGCCGAGGGCTGGTGCTCGGCCACCGCCACCACGCCAACCAAGGCCAGTACCACGGTGCCCAGCCGGCGTACCCAGCCCCGCAGGAACTCGACTTGCGGCTTGTGCCAGCGGAAGTGGATTTCCGCCACCCCGCCGGGGGCGAGGATGCGGTAGGCGGTATAGAACACCAGCCAGGCCTGGGCCAGCTGCCACAGCGCCGCGCCGAGGTTGGCGTTCTGCCCGCGGGCGTCGATCTGCAAGGCGTAGCTGCACAGGGCAAGGCCCAGGCTGACCGGCATCGCCAGCAGGATGTTGATGAGGATGGCCTGGGGCGTGTGCCACTGGCTGTCACGGCGGAAATGGCCGATGTCCTGGTGCACCTTGCTCAGCCGCTGGTACAGATACTTGCGCCGCCACAGCAGGGCGCCGATCACCAGCAGCAAGGGCAGGAACAGCAGCGGGCGCTGGCTCAGGCCGTCGGTCAGCTCCTTGAGGCCGGAGCCCCAGGGCAGGTCGGCGACCTGCTTGGCGAAGCGTTCCGGCACATAGCGCAGCCAGTCCCAGTCCAGCGGCTTGTTGCTGGGGATCCAGAACATCTGCTCGTCGAGGGTGGTGCGCAGGCCCTGGGCAGTGCCCAGCAGCTGCTTCTGATTGAGCTGCAGGGTGATCGATTCGTTGAGCAGTGCCGACAGCTCGCGGTTCAGGCGTTCGAGCAGGTCGCTGCGGGTAATGGCGACTTCCAGCAGGGCCTTGCGCAGCGCCGGGTTCACGTCTTCCTGCGGCTGGTTGGCCAGCAGCTTGTCGACGTAGGTCACCGGGCTGCTCATCTGCTCGCGCTGCTGATTGACCTCGAACTGGTACAGGCGGATGTCGGCGATCTGGTCGGCCAGGTCGCGGTCGAACTTCAGGTGCGGCAGGGCCTGCTTCTGCTTGTAGAGGATCTTCGACAGCAACAGGCTGCCCTTGAGCACGCTGATCTGTTCGTCCAGGGCCTGGTCGGCCTGGGTCAGGCTGTCGAGCTGCTGCTTGGTGCGCAGGTTTTGCTGGGTCAGTTCGTTGAGGCGGTCGGTACTCTTGAGCAGGTAGTCGGACAGCTTGAGGTTGGCCGCGCTCTCGCTGGCCAGCAGGGTGCTGCCACCGGCCTTCTGCGCCTCGATCGACTGCTGGGTGACGGTCTGCTGGGACTGGGCCAGGCGCTTCTCGTTGATCAGCGTCTGCAGGTCCTGGATTTCCTGCTCCAGCCGCGCGGCGCGGTCGATCAGCAGGTCGTGCTGGGCGTTGCCGAGGTCCTGCAGCACGCCGTTGCCGGCCAGCTCCTGGCGGCGCAGCAGGGTCAGGGCATTGAGCGAGGCCAGCTCGGCGGTGAGCTGGTTGCGCTGGTCGGCATTGATCGCCTTGCCGCCGTCCTTGCCGCTCTTGAGGATGTTGTTGATCTGCTGGCTGCGGGTCTGGTTGCTGCTGATCTCGGCCTGGGCACGCTCGGGGCGGGTTTGCGAGTTGATGATCAGGCTGTTGGCTTCCGACAGCGCTTTTTGCAGTTCACCTTGCAGCGTGTTGCGCTCGCTGAGCATCTGCTCCAGCTGCGGCACGCTGAGGTTGGCGTAGCGCTGGGCGACCGGTTGCGGCTTGCTGTCCTTGAGCTTGGCCAGCTCCTTCTGGCTGTCGCTGGTTTCTTTCGGTGCGTTGGCCAACTGTTGCTTGAGCGCAGCGAGCTTCTTCTCGCTGTCTTCTTTGCTGGCCAGCAGCGCAAGGGTTTGCTCCAGCACTTGCTGCAGGGCTTTCTGGTCGGCTTCGGGCAGTTTGCGCTCGGCGATCTTGTCGAGGCTGTTCTGGATGCTGGCAGTGGTCGGGGTTTCGGCCGCGGCAGCCGCGAACGAAAGGGACAGGCACAGCCCGAAGAGGGCTGTGCGAAGGTACACGCGCAGGGACATAGGCAGACTACTTGTGACTCGAGCGAAAACGGAGTTTAGAGGAACAATCCTGGTCCGGGTCGCGTTCCTTCGGGGAATCTGACGCCCACTTTCTGGATCTTGTTCCCGTCCATGGTCGCCACGGTCCAGATCGTGCCGTGCCATTCGACCTGGTCGCCTACTACTGGAGCGCCTCCGACCTTCTGTCGGATGAACTGCGCCAGCGGCATTTTCGCGTCCAGGCCGTCGAGTTTCAGGCCATAAAGCGCGGCCACCGCACCCAGTTCGGCATCGCCTTCGAGCACGAAGTCGCCGAAGAAGCGCAGGTCCAGGCCACGTTGCGGCGCCTGGCTGAACAGCTTGCCCAGGGCGGACAGGTTATGTTCGTGGCCGATCACGCAGAGCATGTCGCCGACCTCCAGTACGGTACTGCCCGATGGGTGCAGTAACTGCTCGCCCCGGAACAGGGCGGCGATGCGCGTGCCTTCGGGCATCTTCAGCTCGCGCAGGGCGGCGCCGATGCACCATTTTTCCGCGCCCAGGCGGTAGACGAACAGCTCCCACTCGCTGGTGACGTGCACTTCCAGCGCAGAGCGCGAGATCGGCGCCGGGTCCGGCGGTACCGTGACCTTCAGCAACTTGGCCATCCACGGCAGGCTGGTGCCCTGCACCAGCAGCGACACCAGCACGATGAAGAACGCCAGGTTGAAGAACAGCTGGGCATCCGGCAGCCCGGCCATCAGCGGGAACACCGCCAGAATGATCGGTACCGCGCCGCGCAGGCCGACCCAGGAAATGAAGCCCTTCTCGCGGCCATGGAAGGCCTTGAACGGCAGCAGCGCGGCGACCACCGACAGCGGTCGGGCAACCAGGATCATCCACAGCGCCAGGCCCAGCGCCGGCAGGGCGATCGGCAGCAGATCGTGGGGCGTGACCAGCAGCCCCAGCACCAGGAACATGCCGATCTGCGCCAGCCAGGCCATGCCGTCGAGCATGTGCAGGATGCCGTGGCGGCTGCGGATCGGTTTGTTGCCCAGCACCAGGCCGCACAGGTACACGGCGAGGAAGCCGCTGCCATGCAGGGCGTTGGTCAGCGAGAACACCACCAGGCCGCCGGCCACCACCAGGATCGGGTACAGGCCGCCGGCGAGGTTGATCCGGTTGACCAGTTGCAGCATCAACCAGCCGCCACCCAGGCCGAGCAGGCCGCCAATGCCGAATTCGCGCAACAGGTGGGTCAGCAGGCTCCAGTGCAGGCCGGTCTGGCCGCTGGCGATCATGTCGATCAGGGTAACGGTGAGGAATACCGCCATCGGGTCGTTGCTGCCCGACTCGATTTCCAGCGTGGCCGTGACCCGCTCGTTCAGGCCTTTGCCGCCGAGCAGCGAGAACACCGCCGCGGCGTCGGTGGAGCCGACGATGGCGCCGATCAGCAGGCCCTGGATCAGGCTCAGGTTGAACAGCCAGGCCGCGACCAGGCCGGTCAGGGCTGTGGTGATCATCACGCCGATGGTGGCCAGCGACAGGGCCGGCCATAACGCTACCCGAAAGCTCGCCACCCGCGTGCGCAGGCCGCCGTCGAGGAGGATCACCGCCAGTGCCAGGTTGCCCACCAGGTAGGCGGTCGGGTAGTTGTTGAAGATGATGCCGCCACCATCGACCCCGGCGACCATGCCGACCGCGAGGATGATGACCAGGATCGGGATGCCCAGGCGCGATGACAGCGAACTGACCAGGATGCTTGCGCCCACCAGCAATGCGCCGATCAGGAACAGGCTGTTGATGGTGCTGGCATCCAAAGGCAGGTACTCCGGTACATCGCGGGGGAAGGGACTTGCGAGAATGAACTAGCAGGTCGCGTGCCAATTGATTCTAACCTGATGAATTGGCAGGCTGTAAAGCGTTTCTGCAGATGTAGAAAAGGCACCACGGAGGGTGCCTTTTGTTGTGCCGCCGGCGCTGATCAGCCCTGCTTCACTTCACGCATCGGCTTGCCTTTCACCGGCGCACCGTTAGCCACGTAGTACTTGGCGGTGCTGCGCGGCAGCGACTTGCGGCCACGGATCTTGTCCGAGATTTTCTCGGCGATCATGATCGTGGTGGCGTTGAGGTTGCCGGTGATGATGATCGGCATGATCGACGCATCGACCACACGCAGGCCCTTCATGCCATGCACGCGGCCTTCGTTGTCGACCACCGCCATGTCGTCGGTGCCCATCTTGCACGAGCAGGACGGGTGGAAGGCGGTTTCGGCGTGCTCGCGGATGAACGTGTCCAGCTCTTCATCGGTCTGCACGTGCTCGCCCGGGCTGATCTCGCGACCACGGTACGGGTCCAGCGCCGGCTGGGCCATGATCTCGCGGGTCAGGCGGATGCCGTCGCGGAACTCCTGCCAGTCCTGCTCGGTTGCCATGTAGTTGAACAGGATGCTTGGGTGCTGGCGCGGGTCCTTGGACTTGGCCTGGATACGCCCACGGCTTGGCGAACGCATCGAGCCCATGTGCGCCTGGAAGCCGTGTTCCTTCACGCCGTTGGAGCCGTTGTAGTTAATGGCCACCGGCAGGAAGTGGTACTGAATGTTCGGCCATTCGAACTCGGGGCGAGTACGGATGAAACCGCCGGCCTCGAACTGGTTGCTGGCGCCGATGCCGGTACCTTTGAACATCCACTCGGCACCAATGGCCGGCTGGTTCCACCACAGCAGCGATGGGTACAGCGAAACCGGCTGGGTGCAGGCGTACTGCAGGTACAGTTCCAGGTGGTCCTGCAGGTTCTCGCCGACGCCTGGCAGGTCGTGGACCACCGGGATGTCGAGGCTTTCCAGCAGGGCACGTGGGCCAACACCGGAGCGCTGCAGCAGCTGCGGCGAAGCGATGGCGCCGGAGCTGACGATGACTTCCTTGCGGGCGCGGGCTTCGACGCGCTCTTCGCTGTCGCCGACCAGGTAGGTCACGCCAATGGCGCGCTTGCCGTCGAACAGCACGCGGTCGCTCAGGGCGTGGGTGACGATGGTCAGGTTCGGGCGCTTCTTGGACTGGTCCAGGTAGCCGCGTGCGGTGCTGGAGCGGCGACCTTGCTTGGTCACGGTGCGGTCCATCGGACCGAAGCCTTCCTGCTGGTAGCCGTTCAGGTCTTCAGTGCGCGGGTAACCGGCTTGCACGCCGGCTTCGACCATGGCGTGGAACAGCGGGTTGTTGCCGGCTTTTGGCGTGGTCACGCTGACCGGGCCTTCGCCACCGTGGTAGTCGTTCGGGCCGATGTCGCGGGTTTCCGCCTTGCGGAAGTACGGCAGGCAGTCCAGGTACGCCCAGTCTTCCAGGCCTGGCAGTTTTGCCCAGCCGTCGAAGTCCATGGCGTTACCACGGATGTAGCACATGCCGTTGATCAGCGAAGAACCGCCCAGGCCCTTGCCACGGCCACATTCCATGCGGCGGCCGTCCATGTGCGGCTCCGGGTCGGTCTCGTAGGCCCAGTTGTAGCGGCGGCCCTGCAGCGGGAAGGCCAGGGCGGCTGGCATCTGGGTGCGGAAGTCGAAGCGGTAGTCAGGGCCGCCAGCTTCCAGCAGCAGCACGGTGACGCCGGCGTCTTCGGTCAGGCGGGTGGCCAGGGTGTTACCGGCGGAGCCTGCTCCGACGATGATGTAATCGAATTCTTGGGACATGTGAGTACCCTCGTTTGGCGGTGATCAGGGAGCGAAAACGCCCGTGCGCGGTGGCACGGGCGTGGCTAGACAGGGTTTAGAAAACCGAGTTGTAGCCGCCCAGCTCGACCTGGACCGACTTGATGCGAGTGTATTGAGCCAGCGAGCTGACGCCGTTCTCACGGCCGACGCCCGACTGCTTGTAGCCACCGACCGGCATTTCGGCCGGCGATTCACCCCAGGCGTTGATCCAGCAGATGCCGGCTTCGAGCTTGTGGATGATGCGGTGGGCACGGGTGATGTCGTTGGTGCACACGCCCGCGGCCAGGCCGTATTCGGTGTCGTTGGCGCGGCGGATCACTTCTTCTTCGGTTTCGTAGGAGAGGATGCTCATGACCGGGCCGAAGATCTCTTCCTTGACGATGGTCATGTCGTCGGTGCAATCGGTGAACACGGTCGGGGCCACGAAGGCGCCCTTGGCGAAGTCACCTGCGGTCAGACGCTCGCCACCGCACAGCACGCGGGCACCTTCTTCTTTACCCTTGGCGATGTAGCCCAGCACGTTTTCCATGTGTGGGAAGCTGACCAGCGGGCCGAAGTTGGTGTTCTCGTCTTCTGGGTTGCCTACACGGATGCGGGCTACGCGCTCGGCGATCTTGGCTTCGAAGGCGGCTTTCATCTCGGTAGGGATGAATACGCGGGTGCCGTTGGTGCAGACCTGACCGGAGCTGTAGAAGTTGGCCATCATGGCGATGTCGGCGGCCTTGTCCAGGTCGGCGTCGGCGCAGATGATCAGTGGCGACTTGCCGCCCAGTTCCATGGTCACTTCCTTCAGCGAGGAGCTGGAGGCGCTGGCCATGACTTTCTTGCCGGTGGTGGTGCCGCCGGTGAAGGAAACCTTTTCGATGCGCGGGTGCTCGGTCAGCCAGGTGCCGACTTCGCGGCCGCTGCCGGTCAGGACGTTGAACACGCCGTCCGGCAGGCCGGCTTCGGTGTAGATCTCGGCCAGTTTCAGGGTGGTCAGCGAGGTGACTTCCGACGGCTTGAAGATCATCGCGTTGCCAGCGGCCAGGGCCGGGGCGGATTTCCACAGGGCGATCTGGATCGGGTAGTTCCAGGCGCCGATACCGACGGTCACGCCCAGCGGCTCGCGGCGGGTGTAGACGAAGGAGCTTTCACGCAGCGGGATCTGCTCGCCTTCGATGGCCGGTACCAGGCCTGCGTAGTATTCCAGCACGTCGGCGCCGGTGACGATGTCGACGTAGCGGGTTTCCGAGTACGACTTGCCGGTGTCCAGGGTTTCCAGCATGGCCAGCTCGTCGTTGCGCTCACGCAGGATGTCGACGGCGCGACGCAGGATGCGCGAACGCTGCATGGCAGTCATCGCTGCCCAGACTTTCTGGCCGCGCTCGGCGCTTTCGACGGCTTTTTCGACATCGGCCTGAGTGGCACGTTGCACGTGGGCGAGGACTTCGCCGGTAGCCGGGTTGATGGCTTCGAAGGTGGCATCGGTGCCAGCGTCGACGTAACCGCCATCAATGTAGAGTTTTTGCGTTCCGAAACGGGCCATAGTGTCCTCGCAAGTGCAGTGTGTGATTGGCTTTCGCGTCACGCCCCTGCCGTGTTGGCAAGCGCCGTGCGCGTTGATTCAGCGGCCTGGTCGTCTGTTGCCAGGGTGTGCTGTTTAGCCAGTTGTAGATCCATGTATTCGTAAGCAATCCGTATCGCCTGATCGGTGTCGAATGCATCACCCGACAGCGCTCCACGCAACCATAAGCCGTCGATCAGGGCTGCCAGGCCGCGGGCTGCCTTGCGTGCATGGTAGAGCGGCAAGACGCGGCGGAACTGGCAGCACAGGTTGGAGTACAGGCGGTGGTCGTTGATCCGCTGCAACCTGTGCAAATCGGGCTGGTGCATGCTGGAAGCCCAGAAGGCCAACCAGGTTTTCATTGCCGGGCCGTTCACCTGGCTGGCATCGAAGTTGCCCTCGATGATCACTTTCAGGTGGGCTCGCGGGCTGTCATCGGTCAGTGCCTGACGACGCGCCCTCACGCCCTCGTTGAGCATGCTCATGATGTAACCCATCGTCGCTGCGATCAGGCCGTTCTTGTCCCGAAAGTAGTGACTGATGATGCCGTTCGACACGCCGGCCAAACGGGCAATCAGCGCAATGCTGGCGTCCCCCAGTCCGACCTGATCGACCGCTTGCAGCGTGGCTTCGATCAATTGCTGGCGGCGGATGGGTTGCATACCGACCTTGGGCATCTTGCTATCTCCTCAGGCCTGCGAGCAGACGACGGGCGGCTGACTCGGCGAAGGCCAGTCTATTTTGTTTTGATTGAACGTTCAATCAATAAAGAATAAGCTCTGCGACAATTTGTGCCATTGACAGTTTTTCAGGCTGTTTCGAAGGCACGAACTGACACCCCAGGAAATCGTGTAACCCCCGGAATACAAGGCGTTGACGGGCTAGTGCGAAGCAAGATGCAGATTCTGCCCAGCGGTCATGGACCCTGCGGCGGGCCCTTGGAGCGGGCGGGGTGCTCTGTGACGAATGCGCGCACCTCATGCGAGGCGTGGCATTTTTTTGCAGGCCACCTGTCTGTTTTTTTGCAACGTATCGATTCGGGATCACGGTTTCCAGGGTGCTTTTATAACACCTGTAGCAGTGGGGCTATTGCACCAATTGCTCGGGAAAAGACTGATTAGCCTCCAAAGCCGTACTGCCCGGAGCATTCGTGCAATGAGTTCTGCCTCCCTTACCAAGCCCCCCGCCGAGAGGGTACGGGTCAACCGCGTCGTGTTCTTCACCTCCGCGCTGATGATCCTTGTTCTGACTGCCTTGCTGATCGCTGTACCCGAAACCGCTGGCCAAGTGCTGGGCGTGGCCCAGAAGTGGCTGACGCGCACTTTCGGCTGGTACTACATGCTGGTGATCTGCGGTTACCTGGTGTTCGTCGTCTACCTGGCTTTCTCCGACTACGGCAAGCTCAAGCTTGGCGGCAAGGACGACCAGCCCGACTTCAGCTACGGCGCCTGGGCCGGCATGCTGTTCTCTTCCGGTATCGGTATTTCGCTGCTCTACTTCGGCGCCTCCGAACCACTGGACCACTACTTCAACCCCCCGGAAGGCACCCCAGCCAGCCTCGAGGCCGCGCGCCAGGGCTTGCAGCTGACCTTCCTGCACTGGGGCCTGCATGGCTGGGCGATCTACGCCCTGGTCGGCCTGGCCGTGGGTTACTTCGCCTACCGCCACAACCAGCCGCTGGCCCTGCGCTCGGCGCTGTACCCGTTGGTCGGTGAGCGCTGGGTCAAGGGCGCCGCTGGCAATGCCGTGGACATCTTCGGCATGTTCGTCACCCTGCTGGGCCTGGTGACCAACCTGGGTATCGGCTCGATGCAGGTGTCTTCGGGCCTGGAATACCTGTTCGGCATGGACCACAGCAAGACCAACCTGCTGGTGGTGATCCTGGTCATGGCCGGCGTGGCCACCGTGGCTGCGGTGTCGGGTGTGGAGAACGGTATCCGCCGCCTGTCCAACCTGAACATCATGCTGTTCAGCGGCCTGCTGATCTTCGTCCTGCTGGGCGGCGAAACCCTGCACCTGCTCAACGGCTTCGTGCAGAACGTCGGTGACTACCTCAACGGCATCGTGCTGAAGACCTTCGACCTCTACGTCTACGAGGGCGAAGCCGGCAAGTCCGAGCGCTGGCTGGGCCTGTGGACCGTGTTCTACTGGGCCTGGTGGATTTCCTGGGGCCCGTTCGTCGGCATGTTCATTGCCCGTATTTCCAAGGGCCGCACCGTGCGCCAGCTGGTCAGCGGCGTGCTGCTGATCCCGCTGGGCTTCACCCTGGCCTGGCTGTCGATCTTCGGCAACACCGCGCTGGACCTGGTGATCAACCAGGGCGCCGTGGAACTCGGCAAGACCGCGCTGGAACAGCCGTCGATGTCGATCTACCAGCTGCTGGAATACTTCCCGGCCGCCAAGATCGTGATCGGAGTGGCGGTGTTCGTCGGCTTCGTGCTGTTCCTCACCCCGGCCGACTCCGGCGCGGTGATGATGGCCAACCTGTCGTGCAAAGGCGGCAAGGTCGACGAAGACGCCCCGCACTGGATGGTGGTGTTCTGGTCGGTGATCATCACCCTGGTCACCATCGGCCTGCTGTTTGCCGGTAACTTCGAAGCCATGCAGACCATGGTGGTGCTGGCCGGCCTGCCGTTCTCGGTGGTCCTGGTGCTGTTCATGTTCGGTCTGTACAAGGCCATGAAGCAGGACGTGGCGGTAGAGGGCGAGCGCGCCGAGCTGGCCGCCCGTGGCCGTCGAGGCTTCAGCGAGCGCCTGGGCCAGCTGGAGCTGCAGCCGACCCAAGCGGTGGTGCAGCGGTTCATGGACAAGCACGTCAGCCCGGCGCTGAAAGAAGCTGCCGCGCAGTTGCAGACCCTGGGCTTCGAGGTGGAATCCCGTGTCGGCCAGTCGCGCAACATGATGGGCCTGCGGGTGATGATGGATGAGGGCAACCCGTTCGTCTACGAAGTGAGCCTGGACGGCTACATGGCCGCGCCGAGCGAAGCGCCGGTCGAGGGCGAGCCGGAGGTGCGCCAGCGCTTCTATCGCGCCGAGGTGTACCTGCACGATGGCAGCCAGGAATACGACCTGATGGGCTTTGCGCCTGAGCAGATCGTGCGTGATGTGCTCGATCAGTTCGAGAGCCACCGGCAGTTGCTGGGTCGCGTCTACAGCTGAGCTGCACGACGGTGACAGAAAAGGGTCCCGCCGCAATGGCGGGGCCTTTGTTGATGTAGATACCCCCTTGTCTGCGTGGGTGCTGAACATCCTTGTGAATTACCCTCACCAGGAGCCCCTCGCATGCCTTCTCAGCAAATCCCCAGCACGGACCTGCCAACGGCTGTCCGCGCGATGTTCGCCAACCGCCCGACGCTGCGTCAGGTCGCCGGCGAACAACTCATGACGATCATGCTCGCGCGCTATCCATTGATCGCCGTTCACCGGCCAACCCTGAAATCGGCGGAGCCCTTGTTCCTCATGCGGCCGCAGCCAGACGGGGGGTGGACCTCGAAGCCGCTGGTGGATGTGCTGCTGCAAGCCCTGCTCGATGCTACGTTGCTGGACTTCTCCGGCGTCGAGGGCCTCGACTGCCATTTCAGCCTGGAGCCGCCACATCGTTTCTTCGCCATCGAGTCCAGCTTCGATACGGCCGATGGCGATCTCATCCGCGCGCAAGCGCTGGAAGCAGGTTTCAACGCATTGCTGCCGCGCCTGCACGAGCACTTCTGCACTGCGCAGATCCACTACTGGAACGGTGACCGTGCCGAGATCGACCGTGGCCTGTGGCTGCAGCAGATGCTGCGGTTGAGTCTGTTCAATGGGCTACGCAATGAAGCGCTGGACGCCGACCAGCGTGGCTGCCTTCACGACCTGCTGCTGGGCAGGACGCGCGGTTTTACCGTTCAGGCCGTACGTATTCGACTGCAGGCAGCAGGCAGCCGGTACAGTAAAATCCTGCCGAACTTGCTGGTCACTGCCAGCAGCGAAGTGCGCAGGCTGATGCTCTGGTGCTCGCCCGCGGGAGAGGTGCGCTGCTTCGATTCGATGGAGGCATTCGCGATTGCCTTGCAAGCTCGGATGAGCGTGCTTTACCGCTTCGAAGGCCTGAGCTGGGAGTTGCTCGACGGTGAGCATGATGCGTTTGCCCTGCAGGTGGCATTGCTGCTGGAAACCTTGCTGCAGCGTCTGGCGCGGGTGCGGCGCAGCCTTGCCCGGAGCGTCGATGAGCTCGAAGAGATGTACGCGCAGGCGTGCGAGCCGTCGCATTTCTTTGCCCCGCGCCGCGAACCGGCCAGCATTGCAGCCACGTTGAAGCTGCCGGGAGGCCTCAGGCGGGCGGGGAAGGATGACCAGACCGCCTATGCCCAGGTCGTGCTCGACCTTGCCGTGCTGCAGTCCGCCTCTGGAGGAGATTATTCCCTGGAGGGCGTCGAAGACCTGCACAGCTACACGAAGCGACGGCTGCGTGAAGAAATGCTCGCCGACCATCCGCTCGATGCCAATTATTTCTCCGATGACCTGTTGCTGACGGTGGATACCTTTGCCGACGACGGTCACGGGCTGGGTTTCGGTCAGCAGATAGGCAGCAAGACCATTACCCTTGCCGAGCTGGCCGTCGGCCGCCTGGATGCTACGCACGCCGGGGTGGTCACGGCGATAAGGCATCGGCAAGGCCAGCTGATCATGGGTTGGATGACCGTTGACTACCTTCGCGAGCTGGTCGGTAGGGTCGATATCGGCGGTACGTATCCGCTCTACGTCAATGCTCAGCTGGACAATGTCGACACCCGCGAGCAACGGTTTGCCAGGTTTGCCGAACAATGGCGGCTCACGCTGCACTTCGATGCTGTGCGGGCAAGAGTCATCAAGGCCATCGACGTTTCTGCCTACCGGGTACTTGAGCAATTCTGCCGCCAAGGCAAGGCGAGAGTCAGAATGGCGCCACTGGCGTTCAAGCGGTCGCCCACTTCGCAGGTGATCGACCAGGTACACGGCATGTACGTGATCGAACTCAGCGAGCCTTCCGTGCTGCTTCTCTACTGCCCGTTGTACCCCCATAACGCGTTAGCGCAGTTCGTTGACGCCCAAGCCCTGATGGCGGCCATTAGCGAACCCGGTGCGTTGCAGGAGGCTGTGCTGATGTGGTTGGAGCAGCCCCAGCGGGCGATTTATGACAATGGCGGCTTCAGGGAACCCCATTTGCTGCACTGGCAATTCGATCCGTTCGACCCTCTGGAAAAACCTGCGCCCGCACAGTTGGTGAAACAGTTTCACGGGCAGGATCTGGATAGATACATGTTCGAAGCCCGGCGCAAGCTCATGATCGAGGTCGCCGATCGCAGTGCGATGAGCAACAGTGAGCAGCGCTGGGCAGTGATCAAGGCTTTTTCCTGGCAGTTGCTGAACGCGATCTTGCCCGTGCTACCGGGGCCGGTTGCCGCCGTTGCCTGGCTCTACGCCGGAATACAAGGCTTGGTGGATGATGTCGAAGCGTTAGCGAGCAATGATACGTCGACGGTGACCGAAGCCGTCGTCGATCTTCTCAACAACACCCTCATGGCCCTGATTCACCTGCAGTTGCCAACCCCGCAGCCGGGAGGGGCATATCCTGTGACACCGCTCCGCCGGCAGGGCGAGTTGGCCCTCGGTGACGGCCTGAGTCTTCTCCCTGGCGCACAGCCTGCACCAGGTGATGCCGTGTCGATAAGCACCCTGCAAGTGGGCGTGGATACCGTATTGGACTTTTCCTGGCACGGCGCTGGCGGCGTCAATGGCCTGTCCCCGACGCAGCGCGGCCGGTTGCGCCAGCTGGTGGCCGATGTTTCGGTAGTGGGGCGGCGCCCCGAACAAATGGGCGCTGCTACTGGGCTCTACAGGCTGAGCGAGCGCTATTACGTCCTGCTTGGGTATGACGTCTATGAGGTGCTGCTTGATCATGGGGCATGGATCGTTGGTCCCGACAAGACCGTTGGCCCTGCGCTCATCAGTGACAATGGCACTTGGCGGATCAGCACCGGCTTGCTCGGTGGTTCTGGGAGGAGCCCTGCCCAGGCTCGGGTTCGTCAGAAGCTGGAGGCGCGGATCAAGCACAGTCTCGATGAAGTTGAACAGCACCTGGTTGCAGCGGGGCTTGGGACTTCGAAGTACCAGACGCTTGGTGCGGAAATCGAGGCCTTGCAAGTCAGGCTGGACAAGCTCGACCTTGAGTTGCAGCAACCACCACCCGTTGACCCTGAAAAGCGTGAGCAGTATCAGCGGCTTCACGACCTGTATTCGCAAAAGCAGCAGGAGGTGAGTTCGCAGAAGCGACTCAAGAGAGTCGAGCGAATAGAAACGGTGGCCCTGCTCCATGGAGCCTATCTGGGCGCTGAAGCAGGCATGATTGCCTTGTTCGACAACCCCAGCTTCGTGCGCGGTACCGCATCAGCAGCAAGTGCACGGCAGACACTGGTAGAGGTACGTCAGAACCTTATCGGATATGGGATGTTCACCATCGATGAGGTATTGGAGATCAGCGATCTGGGCGGCTACCAGGCTCTGGTGGATGAACTGAATTCTTCACCGGAAAACAAGAGGGCCGAACTGTACAGGCGCTATGTCCACATGCTCGAAGGCATCGTTACGGATCAGCCGCTGATCATCGAGGCCTCCAGCCAACTCGACCGCCTGCTCGCGATCACCGATGCCAGTCTGAAAATTCCTTATGGCGCCGAGCCGATGTCGGTAGAGCAAATCATCGCCAAGCGTCAATCTTCCACTGTCGCCATTCGTTTCTTCCAGGCGATGAACCTGGCTGAGATCGCGCTGCAGCTTCGAAAAAGATCCCAAAGACGTTTGCGTACTTTCCGTCAGACATTGGCCAGTGCGCGCTTGCGCGTGGCAGCCAACACTCATCACCTGTCCTTGTATTGCGATTTGCCACTGGGCGAACGCATCGAAATCCTGCAATCGGCCTGGGATGAGTATGTGGCGGCCATTCTCAACAGCGAACGCTTGAAGGGTCTGGGGGACAAACTGATCGATTCCCAGCGTCTCGAAGCCTACAAGCAACAGATGATAGAACTCAAAGCCATGGCCGCGGACGCCTTGATCGAGGCTGTGCGGGAGCAAGCGTCGGGCCAGGCCATGGCCCCCCGGCGTGCCGTGTACCCACGTAAGGCGCTCCAGGTGGCGCATACGCGTGACGGGCAGATCGTCATTGGCAGCGAAACGATCATTGATGGAAATGCGGTTTTGCAGGTGCAGGCCGCATTCAGCAGCGAAGTCAGCCATTCCTTCCACCGCCAGGGCAGTGTCTGGGTCGAAGATGCCCAGGCCGGAGAGTCGGAGCCCGAGGTGCTCGATGCACCTTCCGCGATAGACGAACAGGTCGGCGTCTTCGTCGAAGGGTTGCTCGCCGACAATGATCAGGTCATGGAGCGTGCCGCTCGCATGGTAGAAGAGGATGCCGACGACCAGGGATTGATTGACCTGCTCGATGGCCATATCCGCAATTTGAGTGGCCTTGCCGATCAGTTGCCCGCTGGCAAGGAGGCCGAGGCGCTGTTACAGCGCCTGCGCAGTGCGATCATCCGCCTGCGTGAGGAAAAGATACGGCTACTGACCGCTCTCTATGCCAACACGCGTTATCCGAAGGCCCGAGGCTTGGCTTTCCTGCATGAACATGACCTTGTCAGCGTTGAGTATGTGGGGCCCCGGCGCAAGGATGCCGACGGTTATCTCGATGAGTACCGAATCAGCCTCAAGGCTTCGCAGGGGAAAAAAGCCAAGCCGTTGTGGGCCGCGCACTTTCACTTTGCCGATGCGCAAGCTTCCCCGACGGCGTTCGGCAAGGGCCATTTGAAGCTTTGGGGGCAGAGGCTGCAAGGCTACAAAGATCAGATGGTCGCGGCAAAGGCCGGTCAGGTGCTCAGGATCTACCGCGGTGGCCTGACCTATGCGCAGGCCAAGGACATCATTCCCTTCCATGACTTCGGTCGATGATGCCGTAACTGTTTAACACCGGGGAGGGGAGGGGCAAAGACATGGTGCACGCTCTTCAACGAGCGGACTTTAACCATGGCAAATACCACTCCCCCCACCCTTGTGGCTCTCCACGCACAAGGCGTTCCTCCCATGAGTCGCCCAACCACCCAGCAGGTGGACATTCACACCTGCGTCAAGGCCATGTTCGTCACCCGTCCCACCTTGCGCCAGGTGGTCGACCAGCAGCTTATGCAACGGGTCCAGACGCGCTACCCGTCGATCGCCAGGCGTCGGCCTCAGTTGAAGTCGGCCGAGGCGCTGTTGCTGCTTGCGCCGCACGGTCCTGCACGGCCGTTGCTGGATGTCGTGCTGCAAGCGATGCTCGAGGCGAGGCCGCTGGATTTTTCCAGCGTGAATGGCGCTGACTACAGCTTCCAGGGGGAGCCAGTTGAGGGTGACTTGGTAGAGCCAAAGGTGCTCGCCGCCAGCCTCAATCAATTGCTGCCATTGCTCCCCGAGCACTTTTACCAGGCGCAGATCGCTTTCTGGAATGGCAGCGGTGAAGACATCGACCGCGACCTCTGGCTGCAGCAGATGTTGCGTGCGAGCCTGTTCGACAGTCTGCGCGCCGCCAACCTGGGGGGCGGCGAGCGCACCTGCCTGCAGGATGTACTGTTGGGCAGGCTGGCGGGCATCACCGTGCAGGCCGTGCGCGTGCACCTGCAGGCTGGACCAACGAACTACAGTGAGATCTTGCCCGATCTCCTGATCACTGCCAGCGACGAAGTACGCAAGACGATCTTGAGCTGCATGCCGGGCGGCCAGGTAAAAAGCTTTAACTCCCTGGAGCAATGGGCGTTCGCCTTGCAGCGGCGCATGGGCCAGCGCTTTGCCTTCGACAGCATGAGCTGGGAGCTGTTCACGGGTGATGGCGATGCGTTCGCCCTGCAGAGCGCACTCTTGCTGGAGAGCCTGTTGGCAGATGTCGCGCGGCTGCGGCGCAGCCGTATAGCTACGGTCGCGCAGCTGGAGCAGTTATATGCCCAGGCGAGCGAGCCTGCGAAATTCTTTGCGCCGCTCTCGCCTGAGGTCGATGCGCTGCCAGCCTTGCGCTTTCCGACAAAGCTCAGGGAGGCCGAGCAGCAGGTCCGGACAGCCGTTGCCCAGGCTTTGATCGACCTCACGGTGCTGCAGTCGGCGTTCAAGGCTGACGACGACCGGCTTCTGGTCGAAGACCTGAATACCTACGCTGCGCGGCGCCTGCGCGAAGAGATGCTTGCTGATCATCCGGTGGATGCCAACTATTTTCCCGATGACTTGTTGCTGACGGTCGACACCTTCGTCAACGACCAGCATGGCCTGGGCATCGGCCAAAGGATCGACAGCAAAACCATTACCTTGACCGAATTGGCCATTGCTCGGTTGACGGCAACGAATGACGGCGTGATTACCCATATCGGGCACCGTGAAGACCAGTTGATCATGGACTGGATGAACACGCGCTACCTGCACGAATTGGTGAGCCGGGTCGATATCGGCAGTACCTACCCGATCTATGTCAAAGGGTTGCTGGACGACGAGGCACTGCGCGAGCAGCGGATAGCCAGCTTTGCCGGGCAATGGCGGCTTACGCTGTTGTTCGATGCGTTACGCGCACGGGTACTCAACCAGCTCGACCAAGCCAGCTATCACGCGCTTGGGCGCTTCTGTCGGCAGGGCGCTGACGCCAGTGCCGGCGTCAGGGTCGCACCCTTGGCATTCAGGCGCTCGCCCACCTCCCACCTCACCGAGCGCGTGCACGGCATGTATGTGATCGAAGTGCGCGAAGTGCCGGCCTTGTTGCTGTATTGCCCATTGCTCCCGAACAGCCTGTTTCAGTTCGAGGATGCCAAGGCCTTGCTGGCTGCCATCTGCGAGCCTGGCAATCTGCAGCGTGCGGTGCTGGTGTGGTTTGAGCAGTCACGGCGCGCGATCTACGACAATGGCGGCTTCAATGAACCGCATTTACCGAACTTGTCGCTGGACCCGTTCAGTCCGTCGGACAAGCCAGCGCCCGCCGAGCTGCAGTTCGATTACTGGGACGCAGAGCTGGACACGTGCCTGTTCCACGCCCGGCAGGCGTTGTTGCTCGAGATCGCCGATCGCAGTGCCATGAGTAATAGCCAGGAGCGCTGGGGCTTGCTTGGCAAATTTGCCTGGAGTCTGTTCCACGTTGTCACGCCTGTGTTGCCAGGGCCGTTGGCTACGGTGATCTGGTTGTATGCCGGTATCGAGGAGGTGATCGGTGATGTGCAGGCTTTGAGCGAAGGAGGCGAGCCGATGCTCGAGGCGATCGTCGATGTGCTGGGCAACAGTCTGATGGCGTTGGTTCATCTGCAGGTGCCGGAAGTACGACCTGCCGCTGCCGCTGAGCCAGCCCTGCAACCTTGGCTCGATGCGCTGCCAGGCGCTGACGGCCCTGATGTGCGTCTGCTGCCAGCGCCCACGCCGGGTGAGACTGCACCCCTGGCAACGTTGCAGGCCAAGGCCGACACCTTGCTGGACTTTTCCTGGTGCGGAGTGGGAGGCATCAACGGCCTGTCGCCGTCCCAGCGCGGCAGGCTACGCCAGCTGACTGCGAAAATTTCACTCGCGGGTCTGATGCCCGTGCATTCGAGCCGGGGGGCCGGGTTGTACCAGCAGGGGGCGCATTACTATGCAAAGTTGGGCGGCGATGTGTACGAGGTGCTGGTCGAGGACGATGGTGTGCGCATCGTCGGCACGGATCAGACGGTTGGACCGGCATTGGTGGCTGAGCACGATGTCTGGCGCATCAAGGCCGGGTTGTTCGGTGGTAGTGGCAGGGGGGTGGGAGAGCGTTTGAGCCGGAAACTCGAGCAACGGGTGACCGGTCCGTTGAAAGCTTTGCAGAACTACGTACTCGCCATCAAGCAAAAGGAATCGGGCTATGAAACGCTATCCAGTGAGCTGAATGAGTTGCATGCTTCGTCGAGAAAGCTCAAGCCTCTGCTTGAGCAGCAGCCACCGTTGCAACCCGTTGAACGCGAGAAATTCGACAAGCTCCAGGCGCTTTACCGCGATAAGCAAGCGCGACTTGAAAAGCAGGTGGTGAACAAGCGACGTGAACGGCTGGAGTTGGTGAAGCAGCTTGAAAAGGAACACCTCGGTGCTGAGCAGGCCTTGGTAGCGCTGCACGACAACCCCAACTACATTCCGCAGCCCGCACGGGCTGCACAGGAACGCAAGACGCTGCTCGGGCTGCGACAGAACCTCATCGCCTACCAGATGATCATCATCGACGAAATGGCGGCCCTTGGTAGTTTCGGGCGATATGGGCCGGCACTGGATGCCTACCATGCTGCACCTGAGCAGCAGAAGCCCGCTTTGCTGCAGCGTGCGCGAAGTGTGCTCGAGGAAGCGGTCAATGACCTGCCTACGATGATCGATGCGTCCCTGCAACTCGACCGTTTGATTGCGCTCAGTGATGGCCAGCTGCCGATCCCCTACACAGGGCGCAGAATCCCGCTTGATGAGCTCATCCCGAAAAGACAGAAATCGACAGTGGCGCTTTGCTATTTACAGGCGATGCACCTTGCCGAGCTTGGCTTGCAGATGCGCAAGCTCAGCAATGAGCAGTTTCTCGGTCTGCGCGACGCGGTCGCGAGCAAGCGCTTGCGTGTGGCGGCCAGCGCGCACGACTTGTCGTTCTACTGCGACCTGCCGGTTGCCGAAAGAATCGAGTTGTTGCAGACGGCCTGGGACGAGTATGTCGCGGCCTGGCTCAATGTCGAACGGCTCAAAGGCTTGAGCAGGCAGGTGGTCGACATCAAGTGGCTGCTGGCCTACCAGCAGCAGATGCAGCAGTTGAAAACGCTGGCGGGGGACGCCCTGGTCGCAGCCATGCGTGAGCAGGCCTCAGGGCAAATTGTGGCGCCGGCCCGACCGGTGCACGCACGCATGGCTCTGCAGGTGGCACATACGCGGGACGGGCAGATTGTTCTCGGTGTGGAAAAGGTGGTGGGGGGGCAGGCGCAGTTGCAGGCCAGCGACCCGTTTGGGACAGAGATTCTGCACCGGTTCCACCGTGAGCACGGGGTATGGGTCGAAGAAGTTGCGGTTGAAGAGGCCGAATCGCAGGATCCGTTGCCAGAGGTCGACGCGATGACCGCAGCTGTTGCCCAAGAGCTCCTGCAGGGTAACGGCAAGGTTATCCAGCGCGCTGAAAGCATGGCCGAAAACGATGCGGACGACGGGTCGCTGACTGACACCTTGAACGGGCAGATCAGCGACCTCGAGCATTTCGCTCGGCTGCTCGACGCTGATAGCCAAAGAGCGGAGCTCGTACATGAGCTGCGCGAGGGCGTTGCCGCACTGCGTCAGAAGCGAGTCGATCTGCTGCAGAAGCTCTACACGCGCACCGTCTATCCCAGTGCGCGAGGGCTGCGCTTCCTGCATGAGCAAGGTTTGATCACTGTCGAGTACGTAGGGCCACGCAAGCAGGACTCGAACGGCTATCTGGACGAATACAGAATCAGCCAGAAGGGCAAGCCGGGCAGCAAAGGCAGGTCGCTATGGGCGGCGCATTTTCATTTTGCCGATGCGCAGGCTGCGCCTACGGATTTCGATAAAGGCCATCTCAAGCTATGGAGTCAGCGCCGCCAAGGCTACAAGGACCAGATGATCGCGGCGCAATCGGGGGAAGTGCTGAGGATCTACCGCGGCAACCTGACGCTGCCCCAGGCCAGCGGCATCATTCCTTTCCAAGCGTTGGCTTGACGGCTGAAGCAGACCAGTAGGGTCACCGGTTGCTGTAGATGCCATGCCTGCCGTGTCCAGGCATGGCTTGGTTGCTGCGTTCGGCGATCATCTGCTTGAGGCCGATCAGGGTGATGCCCTGGCTCCGGAGCCGGGGCAGCTCCTGCTCCAGAATGGCCAGCGTCTGCGGATAAGGATGGCCGATCAGCACGGCCGAACCCTGGCGTCGTGCCAGCTCCACGCCCAGGCGAAGTTGCCCGGCGATGGCCTCGGGCGTGCGTGTGTCGTCAAGGAACACATCGCGCGAGACGTGGGCCAGGCCGGTGCGCTGGGCTTCGGCGGCGGCCACGGTGGCTGCGCTGGTACGGCTGTCGACGAAGAACAGATGCCGCTGCTGCAGCTCGCCCATCAACCAGGCCATCGGCTCGCGCTGGGCGGTCATGCGGCTGCCCATGTGGTTGTTGATGCCAGCCGCATAGGGGACTTTGGCCAGGGCGGCCTGGAGCCTGTTGGCAAGCTCCGGCAGCGGCGTGCCGGGGTGCCAGGCGTAGGGGCCGCTGGCCGGATCCATCGGCATGTGCAGGATCACCGTCTTGCCGGCCTTGTGCGCCTGCCGGGCGAAGTCGCTGGCATGCGGGGTGTCGGGCA
This sequence comes from Pseudomonas sp. GM84, assembly GCF_000282535.1. Classification (GTDB taxonomy): domain Bacteria; phylum Pseudomonadota; class Gammaproteobacteria; order Pseudomonadales; family Pseudomonadaceae; genus Aquipseudomonas. The sequence continues at coordinate 30,548 of NZ_AKJC01000105.1, forward strand.
TGATCGCCATGGTGACCGGGCCGGGCAGGGCCAGGGTGCGGCTGTCCCGCTCGCTGCTTTGCCCCAGGTCGTCGATGATGATGCTCATGTAGGCCTTGGCTGGCGCCGCATGTGCGGTGCCAGCCAGCAGGCAGAACAGCGTGAACAACAGATAACGCATGGCAGGTATCAGTGGCCGCCCTTGGTGATGTTCAGGCCCTTGAGCAGGCTCAGCGCCTGGCTCAGCTGGAAGTCGTCGTCCTGTGGCCGCTCCTTGCGCTTGCTGCTGCTGGTCGGGCGGTCGGCGCCGCCGTTGCCGTTGCCCAGGTGGCCCTGCAGGTCGGCTTCCTTGAAGTTCTCGGTGTCGGCCTCGGCCGTGAGCTTGGCGGGGCGCACCTCGATGTCCGGCACGATGCCCTGGGCCTGGATCGAGCGGCCGTTGGGCGTGAAGTACAGCGCGGTGGTGAGCTTCAGCGCGCGGTCGTTGGCCAGCGGCAGCACGGTTTGCACCGAGCCTTTGCCGAAGCTGTCGGTGCCCATCAGCACGGCGCGCTTCTGGTCTTGCAGGGCGCCGGCGACGATCTCCGAAGCCGAGGCGCTACCGCCATTGATCAGCACAACCAATGGCACGCCGTCGCTGGCGTCGGCCGGGTCGGCGGAGAAACGCAGCTCGGAGTTGGCGATGCGACCCTTGGTGTAGACGATCAGGCCTTTGGTCAGGAAGTGGTCGGCCACTTCCACCGCCGACTGCAACACGCCGCCAGGGTTGTTGCGCAGGTCGAGCACAACGCCGCGCAGTTTCTTGCCGTTGTCCTTGCGCAACTTGGCCAGGGCCTTGCCCACTTCCTCGCCGGTCTTGACCTGGAACTGGGTGATGCGGATGTAACCGTAGTCGTTTTCCAGCAGCTGGCTCTTCACGCTCTTGACCTGGATGACCGCGCGGGTCAGCGTCACGTCGAACGGATTGCCGCCGTCACGCACCAGGGTCAGGGTGATCTTCTCGCCCACCTTGCCACGCATCTTGTCCACAGCTTCGGTCATGCTCTGGCCGCGGGTCGGGGCGCCGTTGATCTTGACGATCAGGTCGCCTGCCTGGACGCCGGCACGCGAGGCCGGGGTGTCATCGATGGGCGAAACCACCTTGATGAAACCGTCTTCCTGGCCGACTTCTATCCCTAAGCCGCCGAACTCGCCGCTGGTGCTTTCCTGCAGCTCCTGGAAGTCTTCAGGGCCAAGGTAGGCCGAGTGCGGGTCGAGGTTGCTGAGCATGCCCTTGATGGCGTTTTCCAGCAGGGTCTTGTCATCCACAGGTTCCACGTAGGCCGCTTTGATGCGGTCCAGGACCTCGGCGAAGGTACGCAGTTCTTCCAGCGGCAGCGGCGCCTTGGAGGTCGCCTCGGTAGCCGGCACCGCGGCAGGCTTGGCAGGCTCGGCGGCGTTGGCCAAGGGCGCGCCGACCGACAGGGCAATGGTCAGGGCCAGCTGGGTGAGGCGAGGCGAGTGCAGCATGTCGAACGAACTCCTGATCCTGTAGACGCTCCCTGGGGAGCATCGGCGCAGCGCCTGGCGCTACGCCGTAAAAAATGGACTCAACCTCTGCACCACTGCGCAGGGTCGGTAGGCCGGCCCTGCTGGCGGATGGCGAAGTACAAACCCGCGCTGTCCTGGCCACCGCTGTCGCCAACGGTGGAAATGGCTTCGCCGGCCTTGACGATGTCACCGGCGCTCTTGAGCAGGCTCTGGTTATGGCCATACAGGCTCAAGTAACCATTGCCATGGTCGAGAATGACCAGAAGTCCGGCGCCACGCAACCAGTCGGCGAACACCACGCGCCCGCCGTGTACGGCGCGCACCTGGGTGCCTGGGTTGGCGCTGATCATCACACCGTCCCACTTGGCGCGGGCATCGCTGCCGCGGGCATCGCCGAAGCGCGCCAGCAATCGACCATTGACGGGCCAAGGAAGTTTTCCCCGCGCGGCGGAAAATGCACCGCCGTAGCTGGCGCCGTCGCCGGAAACAATCGGGCCGAGGGTGGTGCGGGCCTTTTTCGGTGGTTCGGCTTCGTCGCGGGCGGCCAGGGCTTGCTGCTGGCGACGTTTCTCGGCTTCCTGCTGGGCGAGCAGGGCTTTCTTGCGTGCTTCCTCGGCCTCGCGGGCCTGGCGGGCCAGGGTTTCCTCGATGGTCTTGAGTACTTTGCCCAGATCGGCCTGGTCCTGTTCGCGGGCCTGCAGCTTCAGGCCGCGGTCCTTCACGTCGCTGTTGAGCTTGGCCAGCACTTGCTGGCGCTTGCCGCGTTCCGCCTCCAGGGCCTGGCGGCGGCTGTCGAGGTCGGCGCGCTGGCTCAGCAGCTGTTCTTGCTGGCGGCCGATGTCCTGTTCGACGTTGGCCAGTTGGCGCAGGGTCTCGTTGAAGGCGCGCAGTTGCTCGGTGCGCGCCTTGCTCAGGTAATCGTAGTAGGAGAGGGTGCGGGCGAACTTCTCGGGGTTCTGCTGGTTGAGCAGCAGCTTGATGTATTCCTCGCGGCCATTGTTCTGGTACGCGGAACGGGCCTGGATGGCGATCAGTCGCTGCTGTTCAATACGGGCGCTCTGGAGTTTTTTTTTCTCGGTATCAAGGCGCTCCAGCTCGCCCTCGGTCTTTTTTAGTTCTTGCTGCAGTGCCTCCACCTGCTTTTCGAGGTTGCCGATGTCGGTCTCGGTGGACTTGAGGTCTTTCTGCACGCCGGCCTTTTCTTCCTGGAGCTTGCCCAGCATCTTCTTGAGCTCGGCGATGTCCTGGCGGGTGGCGTCCAGTTGTTGCTGGGTCTGTGCGCGCTCATCGGCAAAGGCCGGACTGAGCAGGCAAGACAGGGCGAGTAGGATCAGGGCGCGAAGCATGGGGTTTGGCGTACCAGGGATGGAGACTGGCCTAGTATGCCCGCGCGGGCCTGCAAAAAAAACGCCTCGCTGCGGGTGCGGCGGGGCGTTTGTCTGGAATTCATGTGCATGGGGGCTGCTTTGCAGCCCAATCGCTGGCAAGCCAGCTCCCACAAGGCCGACGCTGGCCTGCTCTGTGTGGGAGCAACTGTCTTGCTCAAGTTCTAAAAGCTGACGCGATTCCTGTGGGAGCCGGCTTGCCGGCGATTGGGCCGCAGAGCGGCCCCAGTGCACCCATCAGGCGTCGACCAGAATCGAAGTACCGGTCATTTCCACCGGCTTCTCCAGCCCCAGCAGCTCAAGCATGGTCGGCGCCACGTCGGCCAGCACGCCGCCCTCGCGAACCTTGACCTTGCGCTTGCCGACATAGATGAACGGCACCGGCTCGGTGGTGTGGGCGGTGTGCGCCTGGCCGGTGCACTCGTCTTCCATCTGCTCGACGTTGCCGTGGTCGGCGGTGATCAGCGCTTCGCCGCCCACCTTGTCCAGCGCCTCGACGATGCGACCGACGCAGCCGTCGAGTGCCTCGACCGCCTTGACCGCGGCATCGAACACGCCGGTGTGGCCAACCATGTCGCCGTTGGCGTAGTTGACCACGATCACGTCATAGCGCTGCTGCTCGATGGCTTCGACGATACGGTCGGTGACCTCAGGTGCGCTCATTTCTGGCTGCAGGTCGTAGGTGGCGACCTTCGGCGACGGGATGAGGATGCGCTCTTCGCCTTCGAAGGGTTCTTCGCGGCCGCCCGAGAAGAAGAAGGTGACGTGGGCGTACTTCTCGGTTTCGGCGATACGCAGCTGGGTCTTGCCGTTCTTCGCCAGGTATTCACCCAGCACGTTGTTCAGGCTGGCAGGTGCGAAGGCCGCAGGGGCCGGAATCTTCGCCGAGTACTGGGTCAAGCCGATGTAGGCCGCCAGTTTCGGCAGACGCGCCCGCGGGAACTCGTTGAAATCGGCCTCGACGAACACACGCGACAATTCGCGAGCGCGGTCGGCGCGGAAGTTCATGAAGATCACGGCGTCGCCGTCTTCGACCTTGACCGCTTCGCCGATGCGCGTGGCCTTGACGAACTCGTCGCTCTCGTCACGTGCATAAGCCGCTTCGAGGCCTGCCACGGCGCTGTCGGCGCTGTATTCGGCGACGCTGTCGACGATCAGGTTGTAGGCGGCGCTGACGCGGTCCCAGCGGTTGTCACGGTCCATCGCGTAGTAGCGACCGATCAGGCTGGCGATACGGCCCTTGCCGAGCTTGGCGAAGGCCGCATCGAGCAGTTCGATGGACGACTGAGCGCTGCGCGGTGGGGTGTCACGGCCATCGAGGAAGGCGTGCAGGTAGATTTTCTCGGCGCCACGCTGCGCGGCCAGTTCGGCCATGGCGACCAGATGGTCCTGGTGGCTGTGCACGCCGCCGTCGGAGAGCAGGCCGAGGATGTGCACGGCCTTGCCGGCACCCACAGCCTTGTCCACCGCGCCGGAGAGTACCGGGTTGTGGAAGAACTCGCCGTCGCGGATGGCCTTGGTCACCCGGGTGAAGTCCTGGTAGACGACGCGGCCGGCGCCGAGGTTCATGTGACCGACTTCGGAGTTGCCCATCTGCCCGTCCGGCAGGCCGACATCCATGCCTGAGCCGGAGATCAAGCCATGCGGCTGGCTGGCGCGCAGGCGGTCATAGACCGGTGTGTTGGCGGCATAGATGGCGTTGTATTCGGGGCTTTCGCTGTGGCCGAATCCATCCAGGATGATCAGCACCAGGGGTTTGGGCGTACTCGTCATCAATCAAACTCACGGTTGTTCAAAGATGATAAAGACACGCATTTTAGGGCAAATACGCCACCTGCGGCGAATAATCGTCCTATTGCCTGACCGGCGAGCCCTGTTTGGAACATGAAGTGACTCTCCCGCCCGGCCTGTCGGGCTTTGGCGGTCATGGGGGGCTGTGTATACTGGCCGGCATTTTCAATCGCCTGGAACACCGCTGATGGTTGCTCACCTGATTCAATTCGCGACAGATCACTACATCCTGGTTGCCATCTTCGTCGTTTTGCTGGTTGCCTTGCTGGTCAATGAAATTAGCCGCGGCGGCAAGAGCCTGAGCAATGGCCAACTGACCGCGCTGGTCAACGCCGACAAGGGCCTGGTCATCGATATCCGCCCGTCCAAGGATTATTCCGCCGGCCACATCGTCGGTGCAGTGAGCATCCCGCAGGACAAGCTGGCCAACCGCATGGCCGAGCTGGACAAGCACAAAGAGAAGACCCTGATCATCGTCGATGCGATGGGCCAGCAGTCCGGCATGGTCTGCCGTGATCTGCTCAAGGCTGGTTACACCGCCGCCAAGCTCAGCGGTGGCGTTTCCAGCTGGAAAGCCGATAACCTGCCCCTGGTGAAGTGATATGAAGTCCGTCATCGTCTACTCCAGCGACTATTGCCCCTACTGCATGCGCGCCAAGTACCTGCTCGAGAGCAAGGGCGTGGCCTTCGAGGAAATCAAGGTCGACGGCAAGCCGCAGGTGCGCGCCGAGATGAGCCAGAAAGCCGGCCGTACCTCGGTGCCGCAGATCTGGATCGGCACTACCCACGTTGGAGGCTGCGATGACCTCTATGCCCTGGAGCGCGCCGGCAAGCTCGACGCGCTGCTGGCGGCCTGATTTGCACTGCATTCAAAAACATTAGGATAAGGACCTGCCATGACTGACCAACAGACCAACGGCGCAGCAGCCGAAGACAACAGCCCTCAGTTCTCCCTGCAGCGCATCTACGTGCGTGACCTGTCGTTCGAGGCGCCGAAAAGCCCGCAGATCTTCCGCCAGCAGTGGGAGCCGAGCGTTGCCCTGGACCTGAACACCAAGCAGAAAGGCCTGGAAGGCGACTTCCATGAAGTGGTGCTGACCCTGTCGGTGACCGTCAAGAACGGTGACGAAGTGGCCTTCATCGCCGAAGTGCAGCAAGCCGGTATCTTCCTGATCAAGAACCTCGACGCCCAGTCGATGAGCCACACCCTGGGTGCGTTCTGCCCGAACATCCTGTTCCCGTATGCACGCGAGACCCTGGACAGCCTGGTGACCCGTGGTTCGTTCCCGGCCCTGATGCTGTCGCCGGTGAACTTCGACGCCCTGTACGCGCAAGAAATGCAGCGCATGCAGGAAGCCGGCGAAGCGCCGACCGTGCAGTAATTCTGCTGTTAGTAGAAAGGCGACCCTCGTGGTCGCCTTTTTATTGGCCGGTTGTCTGTGCCGGCCCTTTCGCGGGACAAGCCCGCTCCCACAGGGATATGGCCAGTCCTGAGACCTGTGCAGGAATAAGACCCGCTCTGAATGCAGCACAGGACCTGTGGGAGCGGGCTTGTCCCGCGAAGAGGCCGGTACAGGCCGTGTATCAACTCCCGGCGAACCCTTGTTGCCGCCACGCCTCATACACCGTCACCGCCACGGTATTGGACAGGTTCAGGCTGCGGCACCCCGGCCGCATCGGCAGGCGCAGGCGCTGCTCGGCCGGCAGGCTGTCCAGCACCTCGGCCGGCAGGCCACGGCTCTCGGGCCCGAACAAAAATGCATCACCCGGCTGATAGGCCACTTCGTGGAACGGATGCGAACCCTTGGTGGTAAAGGCGAACAGCCGCGGGTTGCCCAGGCTTTCCAGGCATCCGGCCAGGCTTTCGTGGCGCTTGAGCGTGGCATACTCGTGGTAATCCAGCCCGGCGCGGCGCAGGCGCTTGTCGTCCAGCTCGAAACTGATCGGCTCGATCAGGTGCAGGTCGCAACCGCTGTTGGCGCACAGGCGGATGATGTTGCCGGTATTCGGCGGAATTTCTGGTTGAAAGAGGATGACGTGAAACATGCACGGCTCCAAGCATGAAGATGACGAGCATTCTACCCCTGAAGCGGGCCTGCGATCGAAGGGCTTCCCGCGTGTGCTGCTGTCCCTTGCGATCGTCGGCGTGATGGTGGGGCTGATGATCGGTCGCCTGACGTCGCCGGATGAGCGTGTCCTGGAACAGGTGGACGTGGTGCAGGATGGCCTTGACCTGTGGTTCAACGAAGAGCCGAAGCTGCACGGTGAGCATGTCGAAGGGACGGTTGCGGTGTTGTTCGAAGCCCAGGGCAAGGCCCAGCGTGGGCAATTGAGCCTGCAGGGCAAGCCGGTGGGTTGGCGTTTGCAGAAGAGTGAAGAGGGGTTGCTGTTGACCCTGGTGGCCGCGCGCCCTCTGCACGGCGAGTGGGCCGGTGCAGAAGACGCTGGGCGCTGGCGTGTGCAGGTACGGCTGCACGAATAAAAGAGGGGATTTCCCGGCCTGCCTGTACCGAGGTCCCCAAAACTTGCGCGGACTGCGAATAAAAGAGGGGTTCACCCGGCCTGCCTGTACCGAGGCCCCCGAAACTGGAGATGTCTTGGTTATTGCAGGGGGCGTGCCAGTTTTGCAAAGCCCGGGAATATTGGGCTTTCAGTGGGATTTGGCCGGGATTCGAGGGGATTTGTGCCTTGCCAAGGTGCAGGTGGCACAGCTTCGGTGCAGGACTCGTCGATTTGGCGGGGTCGTTGTGGGAGCAACTGTCTTGCTCAATTTCTAAAAGCTGGCGCGATTCCTGTGGGAGCGGGCTTGTCCCGCGAACACCGGCGAAGCCGGTGCCATGCTCCGCGCTGCCTGTTTCGC
>NZ_AKJC01000106.1 GCF_000282535.1 Pseudomonas sp. GM84
CGGCCCTATCGCCGGCAAGCCGGCTCCCACAAGGTTCACCGCTGACCTTCTGTGGGAGCCGGCTTGCCGGCGATGGGCTGCACAGCAGCCTCAGGATTCAGTAGCCTGCACCGGCCCGGCATAACCGCCGGGCTTCGTGCGTTCAACCAGGGATATTTATGTCACGTCGCATTTCCCCCGTCATACCCGGCTTCGGGCTGACGCTGGGCTACACCTTGGTGTACCTCAGCCTGATCGTGCTGATACCGCTGGCCGCCATGTTCGTGCATGCCGCGCAGCTCACCTGGGAGCAGTTCTGGAACATCATCAGTGCCCCGCGGGTGATCGCCGCGCTGCAACTGAGTTTCGGCACCGCCCTGTTCGCCGCCATCATCAACGGTGTGATCGGCACCCTGCTGGCCTGGGTGCTGGTGCGCTACACCTTCCCCGGGCGCAAGATCATCGATGCGATGATCGACCTGCCGTTCGCCCTGCCCACCGCAGTTGCCGGTATCGCGTTGACCGCCCTGTACGCGCCGTCAGGCTGGGTCGGCCAGTTCGCCACCGACCTGGGCTTCAAGATCGCCTATACGCCGTTGGGCATCACCCTGGCGCTGACCTTCGTCACCCTGCCGTTCGTGGTGCGCACGGTACAGCCGGTGCTCGCCGACATCCCCCGTGAGGTCGAGGAAGCCGCCGCCTGCCTGGGCGCCAAACCGTTGCAGGTGTTCCGCCACATATTGGCTCCGGCGCTGTTGCCGGCCTGGCTCACCGGCTTTGCCCTGGCCTTTGCCCGTGGCGTGGGTGAGTATGGATCGGTGATCTTCATTGCCGGCAACATGCCGATGAAGACCGAGATCCTGCCGCTGCTGATCATGGTCAAGCTCGACCAGTACGACTACACAGGCGCGACCGCCATCGGCGTGTTGATGCTGGTGGTTTCCTTCATCCTGCTGCTGCTGATCAACCTGCTGCAGCGCCGTATCGAAACCCCTTGAAGGAGGCCCGGCTATGTCCAGTTCATCCCTGAGCGCCAGCGCCGCCGCCAATGCCGCCCGGCGTGGCAGCGCCACCTCGCGGCGCATCCTGATCGGCCTTGGCTGGCTGGTGTTCGCGCTGTTCCTGCTGCTGCCGCTGGTGATCGTGGTGTCGCAGGCATTGAAGAGCGGTTTCGGCACGTTCTTCGAGGCGATCTTCGAACCCGATGCCTTGTCGGCGCTGAAGCTGACCCTGCTGGCGGTGTTCATTTCGGTGCCGCTGAACCTGGTGTTCGGCGTCAGCGCCGCCTGGTGCGTGAGCAAGTACACGTTCCGCGGCAAAAGCGTGCTGGTCACCCTGATCGACCTGCCGTTCTCGGTGTCGCCGGTAATCGCCGGCCTGGTCTACGTGCTGATGTTCGGCGCCCAAGGCCTGTTCGGCCCCTGGTTGCAGGACCACGACATCCAGATCGTGTTCGCCCTGCCGGGCATCGTGCTGGCGACCATCTTCGTCACCGTGCCCTTCGTCGCCCGTGAACTGATCCCGCTGATGCAGGAGCAGGGCACGCAAGAGGAGGAGGCCGCGCGCCTGCTGGGCGCCAACGGCTGGCAGATGTTCTGGCACGTGACCTTGCCCAACATCAAATGGGGCCTGATCTACGGCGTGGTGCTGTGTACCGCGCGGGCCATGGGCGAGTTCGGCGCGGTGTCGGTGGTGTCCGGCCACATTCGTGGCGTGACCAACACCTTGCCGCTGCACGTGGAGATCCTCTACAACGAGTACAACCACGTCGCGGCCTTCAGCGTGGCCAGCCTGCTGCTGATCCTGGCGCTCTTCATCCTGCTGCTCAAGCAGTGGAGCGAGAACCGTATTAACCGCCTGCGCCATAGCGCCGCGGAGGAATGATTCATGTCGATCGAAGTTCGTAACGTCAGCAAGCGCTTCAACAGCTTCCAGGCTCTGGACAACATCAACCTGGATATCCACAGCGGTGAGCTGGTGGCCCTGCTCGGCCCGTCCGGCTGCGGCAAGACCACCCTGCTGCGCATCATCGCCGGCCTGGAAACGCCGGACGACGGCAGCATCGTGTTCCATGGCGAGGATGTGTCCGGCCATGATGTGCGTGATCGCAACGTCGGTTTCGTGTTCCAGCACTACGCGCTGTTCCGCCACATGAGCGTGTTCGACAACGTCGCCTTCGGCTTGCGCATGAAGCCCAAGGGCGAACGCCCGAGCGAGAGCAAGATCGCCGAGAAGGTTCATGAGCTGTTGAACATGGTGCAGCTGGACTGGCTGTCCGACCGCTACCCTGAGCAGCTCTCCGGTGGCCAGCGTCAACGTATCGCCCTGGCCCGCGCCCTGGCGGTAGAGCCCAAGGTGCTGCTGCTCGACGAGCCGTTCGGCGCCCTCGATGCCAAGGTGCGTAAAGAGCTGCGCCGCTGGCTGGCGCGGCTGCACGAGGACATCAACCTGACGTCGGTATTCGTGACTCACGACCAGGAAGAGGCCATGGAAGTGGCAGATCGCATCGTGGTGATGAACAAGGGCGTGATCGAGCAGATCGGCTCGCCTGGCGAGGTCTACGAGAAGCCGGCCAACGACTTCGTCTACCACTTCCTGGGCGATTCCAACCGCCTGGCCTTGAGCGAAGGGCATCACGTGTTGTTCCGCCCGCACGAAGTGTCGCTGTCGCGCCATGAAACCGAGGGGCACCATGCCGCCGAGGTGCGGGATATTCGCCCGCTCGGTGCGACTACCCGGGTGACCTTGAAGGTGGAAGGGCAGAGCGAGCTGATCGAAGCTGAAGTGGTCAAGGATCACGACAGCCTGACCGGGCTGGCGCGGGGCGAGACGCTGTTCTTCCGGCCGAAGGTTTGGCAGAAGGTGGCGGATATCTGAGTCGCTTCGACGCATGAGGAACCCGGGCACAGCCCCGGGTTTTTTATTGCCTGTTAAGGCCTATTCGCGGGGCAAGCCCGCTCCCACAAGTACCCCTACAGTAATCACGGCCTGCGGTGAGCCTGTGGGAGCGGGCTTGTCCCGCGAACGAGGGCAAAGCCCTCGCAGCAATCTCATGCCTTGCACGAATATTTCAGATGCCTTCAAAGCATGCTGTTTTACCCAAACGCCTACGACCCGCGAACGGCGCGGCTTTGCCACATCTCTGAAAATCACATATGCCATAACGATCTAGCTTTAACTTTAAACATTACTTTAAGAGATAAGCCTCTGGCCCCGATGATTCAGCCACACACCTGAATCAAGAACCCCAGGAGTTTGATCAATGGGTAATGTCCAGACGGCCGTCAGGGCCTACGACCAGCCATGGCGCCCGGCCCCGGGTGACCTGGTCGAGCTCGGACGGACGCTACGCCTGCCATTGGGCCAACTGCGCCTGCAACGCACCCCGGTCAGTGGCCTCAAGCGCCGCGACAAGCTGGCGCTGGCGCTGCTGGTGCTGGCCTTGCACGGTGCCGCAGCCTACTGGGTCAGCCAGGCTCCGACCCCCGAGCTGCCCGTGGTGCCGCCACAGATTCCACCCATGACCATCGAGTTCGCCGCCCCCGCGCCGCCCGTGGTCGAGCCGCCTCCACCGGCCCCGGCACCGCCTGTGGTGGAGCCACCGCCACCGGTGGTCGACGAGCTGGCCGCCAAGCCCAAGCCCAAGCCAAAACCGCTACCCAAGCCCGTGGCCAAGCAACCGCCCAAGCCACAGCCCAAGCCGGTCGAGGCGCCGCCACCTGCTCCGGTCGCGGCTCCGGCACCGCCCGCGCCACCCGCGCCAGCGCCGGTCACGCCACCTTCGGCCAACGCCGCGTACCTGAAGAACCCGGCGCCGGAGTACCCGCAGATGGCCCTGCGCCGTGGCTGGGAAGGCACCGTGCTGCTGCGCGTCGAGGTGTTGGCCAGCGGCAAGCCGGGCCAGATCCAGATCCAGAAAAGCAGTGGCCGTGACGCCCTCGACGCTGCCGCCCTGGCTGCGGTCAAGCGCTGGAGCTTCGTTCCTGCCAAGCAGGGCGACGTGGCCCAGGCCGGCTGGGTCAGCGTGCCAATCGATTTCAAGCTTCGTTAACTTTTTCGCAGAACACAGGAAGACATCATCATGAGCCTGCTGGCATCCCCCCTCGAATCCGTTGAAAGCGCAGTCATCTGGCTGTTGGTCGGTTTCTCTGTCGTCACCTGGGGCCTGGCCCTGGTCAAGGTCGTGCAGTTCGTGCGGCTCAAGCACCAGGACAAGCGCTTCCACCAGCAGTTCTGGGCGGCTTCAAGCCTGGATTCGGCTGCCGAAATCAGCCATGAGTCACCCGGCCCTGCGGCCCGTGTCGCCCAATCCGGTTACGCCGCGATCGCCGTCGGCGATACCCAGGCCAACGACCTGAGCCACGCCATCAACCACCAGGACCGCCTCGAACGTGCCCTGCGCCAGCAGATCGTGCGTGAGCGCCGTTCGCTGGAAACCGGCCTGGCGGTGGTGGCCAGTATCGGCAGCACCTCGCCCTTCATCGGCCTGTTCGGCACGGTGTGGGGCATCATGGAAGCGCTCAAGGGCATCAGCGCGGCCGGCTCGGCCAGCCTGGAAACCGTGGCCGGCCCGATCGGCGCGGCGTTGGTGGCCACCGGCGTGGGTATCGCCGTCGCAGTGCCGGCGGTGCTGGTCTACAACTACTTCCTCCGCCGCCTCAAGCTGACCGCCGCCGACCTGGATGACTTCGCCCACGACTTCTACAGCCTGGCGCAGAAGAGTGCCTTCCGCGTGCTGGTGCACCCGGCGGCGCACAAGGCCCATGTCGGGTTCACCCAGCCGGTGAAGGAGGCGTCCTGATATGGCCTTTTCGACCCAGGACAGCGACGAAGTCCTCAGTGAAATCAACGTCACACCCTTGGTGGACGTCATGCTGGTACTGCTGGTGGTGTTCATTGTCACCGCGCCGCTGCTGACCAACGCCATCCCCATCAACCTGCCCAAGACCGAGGCGGTAGCCCCGGTCGAGCAGAAGGACCCGCTGGTGGTAAGCATCGACGGTGACGGCAAGCTGTTCATCAACAAGGACCAGATCCAGCCTGACCTGCTGGAAACCAATCTCAAGGCGGCCAAGGACAAGGACGCGCAAGTGCGTGTGCAGCTTCAGGCCGACGACGGCGTGAACTATGGCGAAGTGGCCCGCGCCATGGCGGCCATCGAACGGGCCGGAATCAGCAAGCTGGCGGTGATCACCGCGCGCTGACCGGCGAACCCTCTTCAGGCAAGTGCTCAGGGCCATATCTCTTGGCAGGGGATGGCCCTTTTTTTATTGATGCGGGTCATTGATTTTGCTTTTTTGGTTATTAATAAATAGCTTCTTATTCCTTTACTGATATAACTCGAGCCCTATACTGACCTGCAAGCACGCAAACTTACTGGAGGCGTCCCCATGCGCAATGAGTCGATTCGTTACCTGATTGTGCCGGGCTGGCAAGGATCGCCAGACAACCATTGGCAAAGTCACTGGCAGCGCAGCCTGCCCAACAGCGCCCGGGTCGAGCAGCACGACTGGTTGACCCCGCAGCGCCAGGATTGGGTGCAAGCGCTGGAACGGGCCATCGCGGCCGAACCCTCGCCGGTGATCCTCATCGCCCACAGCCTGGGCTGCATCACGGTCGCCCATTGGGCGGCGCAGGCCAGCCCGGCGCTGCTGGGGCGTGTACGCGGTGCACTGTTGGTGGCGCCAGCGGACGTCGAGCGCCCGACCTGCGCACCGGCCTTGCGCAACTTCGCGCCGATCCCGTTGCAGGCATTGCCGTTCCCCAGTCAGGTGGTCAGCTCGGACAACGACCCTGCGGTCAGCGTGCCGCGTGCGCTGTACCTGGCCCAGGCCTGGGGCGCTGAAGCCGGTCTGCTGAGCAATGCCGGTCACATCAACGTCAAGTCCGGGCATGAGCGCTGGGAGCAGGGCTTCGCCTACCTGTATCGCCTGCAAAGCCGGGTTGAGCAGCGCGCGCTGCGTCGCGCCTGATCCACCTTATCGTTCACCTTTGCCTGACGCCCGGCCACCCACGACCCGGGGCGGGAGTTCTGCATGACTTTTCAAAACCCCTTTGGCCAGCCGTTGCTGACCTTTCCTGAACTGGACAAGAGCCCACTGAGCATCCGTGCCAAGGCGCTGGTGTTCATCGACCCACGCTCGCAGCAGCTGCGCCAGGCGCTGGAACACCTGGCGCCGCAAGCGCTGCCAGTGTTGATCCGTGGCGAAACCGGCACCGGCAAGGAGTTGCTGGCGCGGCAGATCCACCGCGCCAGCGACCGCGCCGGCTTGTTCGTGTCGGTCAACTGCGCCGCCATCAGCCCGACCTACGCGGATGCCGAGTTGTTCGGCTACAGCGCCGGGACCCTGGGCGGCACTGCCAGCAGCCGCGCCGGCTGGTTCGGCTCGGCCAACGGCGGCACCTTGTACCTGGACGAAATCGCCGATCTGCCACTGGAGATTCAGGGCAAGTTGCTGGCGGCGCTGGAAAACCGTGAGGTCACCCGGGTTGGTGCGCAGCAGCCGCAAGCGGTGGATGTGCGCCTGGTGGCCGCGACCAGCATCGACCTGGCGCGCGTGGTACGCGCAGGCCGTTTCAACGAGCGGTTGTACCAATACCTGCTCGAAGGTGCGCTGGAGCTGCCGCCCTTGCGTGAGCGGCGCGGCGATATCCTGCCGCTGGCCGAGTACTTCGTGGGCATCTATTGCGTGCGCCTGCAACGCCCGCTGCCGCTGATCAGCGAAGCGGCGCAACGCCTGCTGGAGGCCCATGCCTGGCCGGGCAATACCCGCGAGCTGGAGAACGTCATCCACTTCGCGCTGCTGGTCAATGACGGTGACGAGATCCTGCCAGAGGACCTCGATTTGCCGGACACCGCACGCTAGACAGCGCTCATGAACAAATGCCGTGATGGCTATTTGTTTTCGGCATAAGCAGCTAATTAAAAGATATTGTTCTGGAATAAAAAATCTCGGTATTGTCCGCCTCACGCTCCCGGGTGAACCGGTTGGGCAACCGACTTTGCCATCGCCGATGGCCCAGAATCAGAACAAGGACCACCATGAAGAAGACCCTGCTGACCACGGCCCTGGCCGCCGCCCTGTCGTTCTCCGGCCTGGCCGCCGCTGCCGAGAAACTGGTGGTTGCCGCCACCCCGGTACCGCACGCCGAGATCCTCGAACTGATCAAGCCAACCCTGGCCAAGGAAGGCGTGGACCTGCAGATCAAGGTCTTCACCGACTACGTGCAACCTAACGTTCAGGTCGACCAGAAGCGTCTGGACGCCAACTACTTCCAGACCCTGCCGTACCTGCAGAACTTCAACGAAGGCAAGGGCACTCACCTGGAAACCGTGGTCGGCGTGCACGTCGAGCCCTTCGGTGGCTACTCGAAGAAGGTCAAGAGCCTGAGCGAGCTGAAAGACGGCGCCACCGTTGCCATCCCTAACGAGGGCAGCAACAGCGGCCGCGCCCTGCTGCTGCTGCAGAAGGCTGGCCTGATCACCCTGAAAGACCCGAAAAACGCGCTGGCCACGCCCAAAGACATCGCCGAGAACCCGAAGAAGCTGAAGTTCCGCGAGCTGGAATCGGCCATGCTGCCGCGTGTGCTGGACCAGGTCGACCTGGACATGATCAACACCAACTACGCGCTGGAAGCGGGCCTGAACCCGGCCAAGGATGCGCTGGTGATCGAAGGCAGCGACTCGCCTTACGTGAACTTCCTGGTGGCACGCCCGGATAACAAGGACAGCGATGCGATCCAGAAGCTGGCCAAGGCCCTGACCAGCCCTGAAGTGAAGGCATTCATCGCCAAGAAGTACAGCGGCGCGGTGCTGCCGGCGTTCTGATTCGCCTGCCTGGCCCTCGCATGAAAAACGCCGACGCATTTGCGTCGGCGTTTTCGTTTGTGGCTGGCGCAAATGCTGAGCTGGCTTTGCCGGCCCTTTCGCGGGACAAGCCCGCTCCCACAGTTTCACCACAACTCTCTGTGGGAGCGGGCTTGTCCCGCGAATGGGCTGCAGAGCAGCCCCCTTCACTCCGCCGGAACCAGCTTGAGTGAGCTTTGCGTTGGAATTGCCCCCATCTGCGTTCGCTGATACCGCCCTTCGATATACCCCTCTGCCTGGTCCGAATAGTGTGCATCGAACGGCACGCCACTCTGCCCGACAGGGTTGCTGGTCAACACCTGCCCGGCATCGGCAAAGTCGATCAGCCGCCGTGTCGAAGGCCCGTAAGTCACCGGCCACGGTGCCGGCCCGATCTTCGCCGACAGGTTGTTCGGTACCTCATGGGTGCCGGGCGCTGCAAACGGTCCGACGTTGAACAGCAGGTTCAGCGGCTTCTTCACCCCCAGCGGATGATTGTGCGTGAGGGTATGCGCCTTGCCCCACTGCCAGCTGGCCGGGTCGTTGCCGAAGGTGTCGCGCAGGTGCTTGAGGCTCTGCTGCCAGGCGATGCGTACGACGCTGGTGCGATCAGTGCGCTGATTGGCACCACGGGTATTCCACCAGGGCGATTCGGCGTCGGCCGCCAGGCGCGGCAGGGCGGCATCGATGGCGCGGGTGCCGATCAGCACCGGGAACCAGGTGTCGCCCAATTCGTCGTGCAGCGCGGCATAGGCCAATTCGTAGAGGAACTGGTTGAACAGCGTGGCGCTGGTGGATTCCAGCGGATAATCGCCAGCCCAGGCCGCCAGTTGCTCGACCAGCTCCTTTTCTTCGTCGCCCTGGGCAACATTGCGCAGGGTCGCCAGCAGCGGCGCCAGGGTTCGCGGACCGTAGTCGCTGGCTGTATCCAGCTGCAGGGCCTGGCTGTTCTGGGTGTCCCATTTCACCTCAGGGTTGGCCAGCTGGCGGTCGAGCTGGCGACCGCGGTCGGGCAGGTTGTAGTAACCGGGAATCGCCATCGCGGCAGGCGGCTGGGCGTTGGCCGAGACGATGTAGCCACTGGCCGGGTTCTCCTGTTGCGGGTTGGCGCTGAACGGGTAGAAGCCCAGCTTGTCCGCCTGGGCACTGGCCCCGTCGAGGATGAACGCCGGGTCGACCCCGTCCGGTCGGATCGGCAACTGCGCGGCAGCCCACCAGCCGATATCGCCACTGGCATTGGCCCAGACGAAGTTGAGCCCCGGTGCCTGCACCTTGGCTGTCGCCTCGCGCATCTTGGCCAGGGTATCGGCGCGGTTGAGCTGGTAGAAACCTTCGAGAATAGGGTTTTCGGTTTCCAGGAACGCCCACCACATGGCGATTGGCGTGGTGCTGGCGGTGGCGCCGAGCACCTCATTGACGATCGGCCCGTGGGGTGAGCGGCGCAGGCTGATGGTCACGGGCTGCTCACCCTTGACCGCGATCTGCTGTTCGGTCTTGTCCAGCGTTCGCCACTGGCCATCGACCATGACCTGTTCGTTGTTTTCAGGGTTGGTCTTTTCCGCGATCAAGTCGACGTCGTCGTTCTGGAACATGGTCAGGCTCCAGCCGAAGTCGCGGTTGTGCCCAAGCAGCGCGAACGGGTTGAGGGCCTGGAAATAGCCGTACAGGTTGAAGCCCGGTGCCGACAGCTCGGCTTCGTACCACACGGCCGGCACCGCGAAGCTGATGTGCGGGTCGCCAGCCAGCAATGGCTTGCCGCTGCGGGTGCGGCTGCCGGCGATGGCCCAGGCATTGCTGCCCTCGAACTGCGGGATGCCCGCTTCGCTCAATGCATCGTGGCTGAGGCGGGCCAGTGCTTCCAGGCTCTGCCAGTCGACCGTCGCCAGCGGGGTGGCCAGTGCGCCTTCGGGCTGCCAGCCGAGGTCGAAAATCTCCAGGTACTGCGGACCGAACTGGTCGCGAATGTAGGTGAGGGCGGGCTCGGTGCGAAACGCGGCGGCGAAGCTGTAGGCCAGGTAACCGGCGATGCTCAGGGTGTCTTCAGCGGTGAACGGTCTGGGCGTGATGCCGAGCAGGTCGAACTCCATGGGTTTGGGGTGGCCGTCCTGCCAGCTGTTGATACCGTCGATGTAGGCTTGCAGGGCTTGCCAGGCGGGCGACTGGTGGTCCAGGCGCTGCACCATGAGCGCGGCCTGCTCGCGGATGCGCAGGCTGCGGAACAGCTTGTCGGTGGGCAGCAGCTTGTCGCCCAGCACTTCGGCCAGCTCGCCACGGGACAGGCGGCGCATGATTTCCATCTGGAACAATCGGTCCTGGGCGTGCACGTAGCCGAGGGCACGGTACAGGTCGGCTTCGTTCTCGGCCTGCAGGTGCGGGACGCCGCGGGCGTCGTAGCGCACGCTGACGGGCGCCTGCAGCCCGGCGAGGGTGACCTCGCCCTGGCGCTGCGGCAGCTTGCCCTGCACGTACCAGTAGCCGGCACCGGCGGCCACGGCCACCACCACGGCCAACAGGGTGAGGCTGCGTTTCATCGAGACTCCTTGTGCATTCGAGTGAAAACCGTGGTCCGACCTTCGACGGACTCGCGAACAGAGCATAGCCCCCGACAGGAGCATTCACGCCGTGGTCGGGTCAGCCGGCCCAAGGGCAATAGCAGCCCACCGCCAGGGTATTGGACGCGGTGACCTGGCGGCCGTCGAGCAATGCCTTGAGGATCGGCTCGATGAAGCTGTTGCTGGCATTGCACACCGCGCCTTCGCTGTAGGGCCCGAAATAGGCGAGGTGGCCCTGCTGGTCCCAGATCGCCACGGCGGGAGACGCGGGCAGGTGTTCGCTGCCGGGCAGTTGGGCGATGGGCTGCAGGCTGCCGAGGTTGGCGGGCAACTGGCCGTGGCTGCCCGGCTTTTGCACGACGTGGAAGGTGACGCCCTGGCCGGCGAAGTGGCTGACGAGCTCGCCCAGGTGTTGCTGGTTGCCGACGTTGCACGGGCAGGCCGGGTCCCAGAAGTGCACCACGCGGAGGGGGCCGGGCCCGGCGAGCTCGGCGGGCAGGCGCAGTTGGCTGCCGTCGAAGAAGGTGGTCTGGTTGTCGAAGGGGCGCAGGTAGCGGGATTGGAAGCTGGAGTACGCCTGCCAGAGGACGGCGACGCCGAGCAGCAGGGCGAGCGTGGTCAGGATGGGTTTGAGGAGGCGGGTCTGCATGAGTGTGCGCGTGGGCCTTGTGGTGGATTCACGGGCCCCATCGCCGGCAAGCCGGCTCTCACAGGGATCTCACCAGGCCAGAAAGGGGTGATATCCCTGTGGGAGCCGGCTTGCCGGCGATAGGGCCGGTGCAGGTGACACATGTCCCAAGCTTGCCACGGCGAAGCTCAGAGCTGAATATCCCAGATCAATACTCGCTTCGCTGTGGATGTACCTGATGCCTGCTGCCTTTGACCCCGACCGCCTGCGCGCCAGCCTCGCGCCCCTTGGCGCACGCCAGCCCTTGTCTGCGCAAGCGCAGGAGTACCAGCGCTTTTATGGCCTGAACCTGCCGGCGCAGAGCTGGTTGGGCGGTTTCCAGGCGGCGGGTTTCGATCTGGTCGGGCAGGTGTGGGAGCCGCAGCGGCCTGTGGCGACCCTGTTTCTGCTGCACGGCTACTACGACCACATGGGCCTTTATCGGCATGTGATCGAATGGGCGCTGAAGCTTGGCTATACGGTCATCAGCTGCGACCTGCCGGGCCATGGCCTGTCCAGTGGCGAGCGTGCCAGCATCAGCGATTTCGCGTTGTACCAGCAGGTGCTGGATGCACTGTTCGAGCAGGCGCAACAGCTTGCATTGCCACGCCCATGGCATCTCTGCGGGCAGAGCACGGGCGGCGCCATCGCCGTCGACCACCTGCTGCACAAGGGCGCAGAGAGCCCCATCGATGGCCAGGTGATCCTCCTGGCGCCGCTGGTACGGCCCCGTGCCTGGCGGTGGTCGAAGTTCAGTTACCGGGTGCTGCGCCACTTCGTCAACGGCATCGAGCGGCGCTTCAGCGAGAACACCAACGACCCGACCTTCCTCCCATTCCTCGAAGCCGACCCGCTGCAACCCCGGCGTCTGCCGACGGCCTGGGTCGGCGCGCTGATGGCGTGGGTCAAGCGTATCGAGGCTGCGCCACGCAGCACGCGGCAGCCATTGATCGTACAGGGGGAGGCCGATGGCACGGTGGATTGGCCCTACAACCTCGAAGTGCTCAAGGCCAAGTTCGCCGAACCGCAGATTCTGATGCTGCCCGAAGCTCGCCACCATTTGGCCAACGAGCTGCCGGGCATTCGCCAGCGCTACTTCGACTTCATCGACCAGCGCCTGGGCTGATCACTTCAGGTCCGCGCCGTTCTGGCCGACCGCCAGGCCCGCACGCACCGCGGCCACGGCGGCCTGGTAGTAGGCCTTGCCTTGCGGCGACTCGGCGAAGGTGGCGAACTGCTCGAGCTCGGCGTCGGACAGGTCACGGTAGACGTACAGCAAGGTATTGTTGAGGTCTTCGCCAATCTGGTTCATCAGCCGTTGGCGTTGGCCATCGAGCAGGCCCTGGGCCTGGCCACCACCGAACAGGCCGGGGATCATCGAACTCAAGCTGTCGGCGGCGACCCCGGCAATCGCCAGGCTGACTTCGGCACCGGCCTCACGCGCGGGCAGGGCCTGGGCCAGGTGGCCGATGATCAGGATGCGGTTGTCGCTGGCCTGGATCTTCGGCAGGCCCTTGGCGTTCTTGGCCAGTTGGTCCTTGCGCGTGGCCAGCAGTTCGGCGGCGACGATCTTGCGTCCCAGCGGAGACTGGAAAAAGGCCAGCGCCGGCGCCGGGTCAGGCAGGGCGACGCGCAGTTGTGCCTGGGCCCGCCGGTCCATGGCCTGGGCCTGGAAGCGTTGGTTGCTGTTGTTGACCAGCGCCTGGTATACCGCAGGCGGCAGGCTGTTGCGGTAGCGCAGCTGGGCAGCGCTCACGGCATCGTTGAAATGGGCGCGCTGGTCGGGCCAGCCGGCGGCCTTGTACAGTTGATCAAGGCTGTCTGCCCAGACAGGCATGGTGCAGATCATCAGAAAAAACAGAGAAAACAGACGGCGCATTCAGGACTCCTGTCGGCAGGTGGCTATTGTCCTTGGCCGAACGCCGGTTTGTCGAGACAGGCGCGAGTTTCTCGGCCAAGTGGCGCTGTGCGAGTGCGGGGCTTATGGATATGATGCGCGCCATGCACATTTCCCCTGAACACCCGATGCTTGCGGCCGTCGTCGACGATCTGGCCACCCATGGCTGGTCCCAGCAAGCGCTGTTTCTGCCTGCCGACCTGGTTCGCGCGCTGGCGGCTGAGTGTCGGCGCCGCGATGCCGAAGGCGAACTCAATCCTGCCGGGGTTGGGCGCGGGGTTTCCCAGGAGGTGCGCGAAGCCATCCGCGGTGATCAGATCCAGTGGATCGACCCAGGCCAGGCCGAAGCCTGCGATCAATACCTGGAAGCCATGGACCACCTGCGCCTGGCCATCAACCAGGGCCTGTTCCTGGGCCTTGAAGACTTCGAATGCCACTTCGCCCTGTATCCGCCAGGTGCGTTCTACCGCCGGCATCTGGACCGCTTTCGCGACGATGACCGGCGAATGGTTTCGGCGGTGCTCTACCTCAATGAAGACTGGCAGCCAAAGGATGGCGGCCAGTTGCGCATGTTCCTGGCGGACGGTGTGGAGCACGATGTGCAGCCGCTGGCCGGGAGCCTGGTGGTGTTCCTGTCGGGCGAGGTGCCCCATGAGGTGTTGCCCGCCACGCGTGAGCGGTTGTCGTTGACCGGTTGGTTCCGGCGCCGTGGCAATGACCTGTTCTGACCTGCCCAAGGTGCTGGTCAGCGCCTGTCTGCTGGGGCAGCCGGTGCGTTACGACGGGCGGGCCAGTGGGCATCCTGATCTTTTGCAGCGTTGGCAGGCCGAGGGCCGCGTGGTGCCGTTGTGCCCGGAAGTGGCTGGCGGGTTGCCGACGCCACGGCCGCCGGCGGAGATTCCAGGTGGCCAGGGTGGCGACGTGCTCGATGGCGGCGCGCAGGTGCTGACAGTGGCGGGCGAGGATGTCAGTGCGGCCTTTCTTGCCGGTGCGCAGCAGGCCCTGGCACTGGTGCGCCGATATGACATCCGGGTCGCGGTGCTCAAGGCTGGCAGCCCTTCGTGTGGTAACCGGTTGACCTACGATGGCACGTTCACTGGGGTGAAGGTGCCGGGGGAGGGGGTGACCACGGCGTTGCTGCGACGCGAGGGGGTGCAGGTGTTCAGCGAGCTGGAGCTGGAAGAGGCACAGCGGGCGTTGGCCGCGCTTTCAGCGTAGTTCTGCGCCTGCCTCTTCGCGGGACAAGCCCGCTCCCACAGGAACTCCACAGCTTTAGATTTGTGTGCAATACCTGTGGGAGCGGGCTTGCCCCGCGAAAGGGCCGGTACAGTCTAAAAAGCACTCACTGCCCCGCCGCAGTCTCCTGCTCACCCTTGAACCATTTCTGTTCAAGCTCCGACGTGCGCCCACGGTCCTTGAGCCGCTGCAGGGCATTGTTCAGCGCGCTTTCAAAGGCCGGGTTGTCCTTCTGGAACGGAATCACGAACTTCTTCTCGCCGAACGGCTGGCTGACATCGAACGGGCCTTTCGCCTCGGGCGTGTTGCCCGCAGGGGTCAAGGCAACATCGTACTTGCCGCTTTCGACACCCGGGAGCACCTCTGCCGCCGGTGCCTCGATGAATTCGGCGCGCAGGTCCAGCTCCTTGGCCAATTCCTGGCCGAACTCGATCTCGAAACCGGTCAGGTGGTCATTTTCCTTGAATGCGTAAGGTGGACTGTCGGCCTGCACGGCAATACGCAGTTCGCCCCGGTCGGCTATTTCGTCTATCAGCTCGGCTTGAGCCAATGGCGTGATCAGTACTGCTAGCAGTACGCCCATGGTCGAACGCATGTAATGCCCCTTTTTCGGCAGTTGAATAACTATCGCCGCAACTTTGTTCCTTCGTCGCGGTCGAGCGCAGCCTATGACCTTGAAGCCTTGGCGAGGTTTAACCCTAACTGAAATATTTCTCTTTGTGGGCTATGGTGAAACACCGCCGCCGTTGATTTATCAAGCTGCGGTCTTTAAGTGAATCACAGGAGAAGTGAATGAACAGCCTATTTTCGCGTGCTGCCGTCGCCGGATTGCTAATGGGAGCCGCAGTCGTGGCCAGCGCCGCAGAT
The DNA here is from genome assembly GCF_000282535.1 of Pseudomonas sp. GM84. Lineage (GTDB taxonomy): Bacteria > Pseudomonadota > Gammaproteobacteria > Pseudomonadales > Pseudomonadaceae > Aquipseudomonas. The sequence goes on from NZ_AKJC01000106.1 coordinate 15,045, forward strand.
ACCGCGCTGAAGAGCCAGGAGCCACCCAAGGATGCCAAGGTCTTCATCGTTTCCCCCGCCGACGGCGCCACGGTCGACAAGACCTTCACCGTCAAGTTCGGCATCGAGGGCATCGCGCTCAAGCCGGCGGGTGACCAGACGGAGCACTCGGGCCATCATCACCTGCTGGTGGATGTGGACAAGGAGCCTGTCGCCGACCAGCCGCTGCCGACCAGTCTGATGCCAGAGAGCGGGGTAGCGCTGCCGGCCGGCCCGCAAGTACTGCACTTCGGCAAGGCACAGACCGAGGCCACCATTACCCTGACGCCGGGCAAGCACACCTTGCAACTGGTGTTGGGCGACAAGTACCACGTACCGTTCAAGCCGAGCGTCGAGTCGAAGAAGATCACCGTCGAGGTGAAGTAAGCACAACGAAAAAGGGAGGCCACCAGGGCCTCCCTTTTTCATCCAGCGATCACACTCAGAACAGTACGCGCGAGCGGATGGTGCCCTTGACCTGTTGCAACTTCTCTTGCGCCAGATCGGAGTACTCGGCGTCCACGTCGATTACCACGTAGCCCACTTTCTCGTTGGTCTGCAGGAACTGACCGGAGATGTTGATGCCGTTCTCGGCGAAGACCTTGTTGATCTCGCTGAGTACGCCTGGGATGTTTTCGTGGATGTGCAGCAGGCGGTGCTTGCCCGGGTGCGCCGGCAGGGCCACTTCCGGGAAGTTGACCGAGGATACCGAAGTACCGTTGTCGCTGTACTTGACCAGCTTCTCGGCCACTTCCAGACCGATGTTGGCCTGGGCTTCGGCGGTCGAACCACCGATGTGCGGGGTCAGGATCACGTTGTCCAGGCCGCGCAGCGGGCTTTCGAACTCTTCGTCGTTGGAGCGCGGCTCGACCGGGAACACGTCGATGGCGGCGCCGATCAGGTGCTTGTCCTTGATCGCGGCGGCCAGGTGGTCCAGTTCGACCACGGTGCCACGGGCGGCGTTGATCAGGATCGAGCCCTTCTTCATCGCGCGGATTTCCTTCTCGCCGATCATCCACTGGGTGGACGGCAGCTCAGGCACGTGCAGCGAGACGATATCGGCCAGGCCCAGCAGTTCGTGCAGGCTGGTGACCTGAACGGCGTTGCCCAGTGGCAGCTTGGTCAGCGGGTCGAAGAAGTACACCTGCATGCCGAGGCTTTCGGCCAGTACCGACAGTTGGGTGCCGATCGAGCCGTAGCCGACGATGCCCAGCTTCTTGCCGCGGATCTCGAAGGAGTTGGCAGCGCTCTTGATCCAGCCACCACGGTGGCAGGAAGCGTTTTTCTCGGGGATGCCGCGCAGCAGCAGGATCGCTTCGGCCAGCACCAGTTCGGCGACCGAGCGGGTGTTGGAGTACGGTGCGTTGAACACGGCGATACCGCGCTCGCGGGCAGCGGCCAGGTCGACCTGGTTGGTGCCGATGCAGAAGCAGCCGACGGCGACCAGCTTCTTGGCGCAGTCGAAGATCTCTTCGGTCAGTTGGGTGCGCGAGCGGATGCCGATGAAGTGGGCATCGGCGATCTTTTCCTTCAGCTCGGCTTCCGGCAACGAACCAGTGAGGTATTCGATGTTGGTGTAGCCGGCAGCCTTGAGGGTATCGACCGCGTTCTGGTGCACACCTTCAAGAAGAAGGAACCTGATCTTGCTCTTGTCGAGAGAAGTCTTGCTCATCTGCGTAAACCTGTATCCCGGAGAAAAAATGGCGAGGGGTGATGCTAGGCGCGGCATCGGCCTTAGCATGAACAGCGGGAGGGCTATGCTAGCATACGCGACACAATCTGAGCTTATCCCGACAGGTGAAGAGTACTCAGGGTGACTATGAATAAGTCGAGAGTTCCAGCGATGACCCAGCCTGCGGTAATTGATGAACTGATGACCCTTGTCGACCCGGGCAAGGTCCTGACCGACCCGGCTTCCCTGGAGGCCTTTGGCAAGGACTGGACCAAGCATTACCCCCCGGCGCCCACGGCCATCGTGTTTCCCAAGACTGTAGAACAGGTGCAGGCCATCGTCGGCTGGGCCAATCGCCATCAGGTCGCGCTGGTGCCCTCTGGCGGGCGTACCGGGTTGTCGGCCGGGGCCGTGGCGGCCAATGGCGAGGTGGTGGTCGCCTTCGACTACATGAACCAGATTCTCGACTTCAATGCCTTCGACCGCACCGTGGTCTGCCAGCCAGGTGTCATCACCCGGCAGTTGCAGACGTTTGCCGAAGAGCATGGCCTTTATTACCCGGTGGACTTCGCCTCCAGCGGTTCCAGCCAGATTGGCGGCAATATCGGCACCAATGCCGGCGGCATCAAGGTGATTCGCTACGGCATGACCCGCAACTGGGTGGCCGGCCTGAAGGTGGTCACGGGCAAGGGCGAGCTGCTGGAGCTGAACAAGGATCTGATCAAGAACGCCACGGGCTACGACCTGCGCCAGCTGTTCATCGGCGCCGAAGGTACGCTGGGCTTCGTGGTCGAGGCGACCATGCGCCTGGACCGTGCCCCGCGCAACCTCACCGCCATGGTGCTGGGTACGCCGGACTTCGACTCGATCATGCCGGTGCTGCATGCCTTCCAGGGCAAGCTCGACCTGACCGCGTTCGAGTTCTTCTCCGATAAGGGCCTGGCCAAGATCATGGCCCGGGGCGATGTGCCGGCGCCGTTCGCCACCGACTGCCCGTTCTATGCCTTGCTGGAGTTCGAAGCCAGCACCGAGGCGGTGGCCAACGAGGCGCTGGCCACGTTCGAACACTGTGTCGAACAGGGCTGGGTGCTGGATGGGGTGATGAGCCAGAGCGAAACCCAGCTGAAGAACCTGTGGAAGCTTCGCGAGTACCTGTCGGAAACCATCTCCCACTGGACGCCGTACAAGAACGATATTTCGGTGACCGTTTCCAAGGTGCCGGCCTTTCTGCGTGACATCGATGCCATCGTCAGCGAGCACTATCCGGACTACGAAGTGGTCTGGTACGGCCATATCGGCGACGGCAACCTGCACCTGAACATCCTCAAGCCCGACCCCATGAGCAAGGACGACTTCTTCGCCTCGTGCGCCAAGGTCAACAAGTGGGTGTTCGAGATCGTCCAGCGCTACAACGGCTCGATCTCCGCCGAGCACGGCGTGGGCATGACCAAGCGCGACTACCTGGGTTACAGCCGCTCGCCTGAAGAAATTGCCTGCATGAAGGCGATTAAGGCCGTCTTCGACCCTAACGGCATCATGAATCCGGGTAAGATCTTCGCTCCTGAATAAAAAGCAGCAAGCCTAGGAGTCGGCCATGAGTTACCAGCACCAGTACGTAGACGGCACGCGTATCCACTTCCCGCTGGGCAAGGTGGTGTGCATCGGCCGCAACTATGCCGAGCATGCCAAGGAACTGGACAACCCCATCCCCAGCGAGCCGCTGCTGTTCATCAAGCCGGGTAGCTGCGTAGTGCCGCTGGAAGGTGGTTTCAAGATTCCGACCGACCGTGGCTCGGTGCATTACGAGGCCGAGATTGCGGTATTGCTTGGCAAGTCGCTGTCCAGCCATGCGTCCGAGGAAGAAGTGCTCGACGCCATTTCCGGCTATGCGCCGGCGCTCGACCTGACCCTGCGCGACGTGCAGGCCAAGCTCAAGGAGAAGGGCCTGCCGTGGGAGCTGGCCAAGAGCTTCGACGGTGCGTGCGTGCTGCCGCCCTTCGTCTCGGCCGCCGCCTTTGACGATGTCACCGATATCCCGGTACGCCTGACCGTCAACGGCGAAGTGCGCCAGGATGGCAACAGCGCGATGATGCTCAACCCGATCGTGCCGGTCATTCAGTACATGGCGCGGCATTTTTCGCTGCAGGCGGGTGATGTGATTCTGACCGGTACGCCGGCTGGCGTTGGCCCGTTCAATGTGGGCGATGAGCTGGTGCTGGAACTGCCGGGCGCGAGCCGCTTCGAGAGCCGTGTGCTCTGATCCAGGACTGAGCGCAGTTTTCTGTGGGAGCCGGCTTGCCGGCTCCCACAGGGGCCGCGCAAGCTTTTGGGTTTTTACCGTTTTTTTCACAATCCATCCGGATAATGCGCCAACCCCTTTTTCCCAGGACCACTCCGCATGGCATCTCCTTCCAGCGCCCCTGCTTCCTCCAGGCCCAAGCGTCGCTTCTACCTGCGCTGGCCCTTCGGCCTGGCTGTTGCCGCGGTGATTGGCTACGGGCTGGCGATTGCCATGCACTGGGATGACCGTGGTCTGCTGTGGGTCAAGGAAGGCTTCGAGAGCAGCGCCGAGCGCAGCGAAAGCGTCTGGCTGCCGGACTACCAGGTCGATATCGATGCCAAGCCACTGCCCGGCATGGACGATGACGAAGCCTCGGACGTGGCGTTCAACCCGCAGACCCGCACCCTGTTCGTGGTGATGGGCAAGAACCCGTTCCTGGTCGAGCTCAGCCTCGAAGGCGATGTGCTGCGGCAGATCCCTCTGGTGGGCTGGAGCAACCCGGAAGGCCTCGCCGTGCTCGAAGATGGTCAGCTGGCCATCACCGATGAGCGCCTGCACGACCTGACGGTGGTCAAGGTGGACGCGCAGACTCGCACGCTGAACCATGCGGATTTCCACAGCTACGACCTGGGCAAGTCGGTCAAGAGCAACAAGGGCTTCGAGGCCGTGGCCTGGGACCCGATGCGCCAGCGCCTGGTGATTGGCGAAGAGCGGCCACCGAAGCTGTACACCTGGGCCTCCGACGGTCGCAGCCCGCTCAAGGGTGACAAGCAGCTGCTGGCCAGTGACGAGCTCGACGTGCGCAACCTCTCGGCCCTTGGGGTCGACCCGCGTACCGGTCACCTGCTGGTCTTGTCGGCCGACTCCAACATGCTGCTGGAGCTCGATGAACAGGGCCAGCAAGTCAGCTTCATGACCCTGTTGGGCGGCTTCAACGGCCTTGAGGACACCATTCCGCGTGCCGAAGGCGTGGCCATGGATGACCAGGGCAACCTGTACATGGTCAGCGAGCCTGCGCTCTTTTATCGCTTCAAGAAGAACTGATGGCATTGTCGGATCATTCTGACGCCGAGATTAAGCTTTACTTCAGTAACCCATGGTTAGATTCGCCACCCCCTGAGTCGAGTCTGCCGTTATGCGTCGTTTTCTTCGTTTGCCTTTGCTGTTCGTGTTTGCCGGGCTGCTGGTACTGGGCCTGGCCGGGCAGGAGTTTCGCCTGTACGAGCGGGCCTGGTTCAACGTCAAGGCTTGGTGGCAACCGGCCGAGCAGAGCATGGGCCTTGAGCGCTACCAGGTGGTTATCGAGGCTCAGCCGGTGGACGGGCTGGATGACGACCTGTCAGCGCTGACCTACGATCCCGACCGCAAGACCCTGTTCACCGTCACCAACGCCCGTTCGGAGTTGATCGAGCTGTCGCTCGACGGTCGTATTCTGCGCCGCATCCCGCTGACCGGCTTCGGCGACCCGGAAGCCGTGGAATATGTCGGCCCCAACAGCTATGTGATTACCGATGAGCGTCAGCAACGGCTGATCCGCGTGCGTGTCGACGACGACACGTTGTTCCTTGATGCCGGGGATGCCGAGCAACTGTCCCTGGGCATCGGCCTGAACGGCAACAAAGGTTTCGAAGGGCTGGCCTACGACTCTGCGGGCAAGCGTCTGTTCGTGGCCAAGGAGCGCGACCCGATGCTGATCTACGAGGTGCATGGCTTCCCCCACGAAAACCCCGAGCAGCCCTATGCGGTGCATGTGGTGCAGGATCGCAAGCGCGATTCGCGGTTGTTCGTGCGCGATCTCTCCAGCCTGCAGTTCGATGAGCGCAGTGGGCACTTGCTGGCGTTGTCGGATGAGTCGCGGCTGGTGCTGGAGCTGGATGTCGAGGGCAGGCCGCTGAGCACCTTGTCTTTGCGCAAGGGGTTTCAGGGGCTCAAGCAGACAGTGCCGCAGGCGGAGGGGATTGCGATGGATGAGGCGGGTACCATCTATCTGGTCAGCGAGCCGAACCTGTTCTATGTGTTCAAGCAGCCGGCTGATTGATTGGGCTTGAGGGCCTCTTCGCGGGACAAGCCCGCTCCCACAGATTGCCATACATCCAGTGGCGTCCCTGTGGGAGCGGGCTTGTCCCGCGAATGGCATCACTCGGCCTTGAGGCTCTTCACGCCTTCCGAGGTGCCCAGCAGCAGCAAGTCCGCCGGCCGCGCCGCGAACAGGCCGTTGGTCACCACGCCGACGATGGCATTGATCTGCGCTTCCAGCTCCACCGGGTTGGTGATCTGCAGGTTGTAGACGTCGAGGATCACGTTGCCGTTATCGGTCACCACGCCTTCACGGTACACCGGGTCGCCGCCCAGCTTGACCAGCTGGCGGGCCACATGGCTACGGGCCATCGGGATGACCTCGACCGGCAGCGGGAAGGCGCCCAGCACCGGTACCAGCTTGCTGGCATCGGCGATGCAGATGAAGGTCTTGGCCACGGCCGCGACGATTTTCTCGCGGGTCAGTGCCGCGCCACCGCCTTTGATCAGGTTCAGGTGCGCGTCGCTTTCGTCGGCGCCGTCGACGTAGAACTCCAGCTCGCTGACGCTGTTCAGCTCGTAGACCGGGATGCCATGGCCCTTCAGGCGCTGGGCAGTGGCCTCGGAGCTGGCGACCGCGCCGTCGAAGGCTGTCTTGTGCTGGGCCAGGGCGTCAATGAAGAAGTTGGCAGTCGAACCCGTACCGACGCCGACGACGCTCTTTTCATCCAGCTTCGGCAGAATGAAGTCGACAGCGGCCTGGGCGACGGCCTGTTTGAGTTGGTCCTGGGTCATGCGGGCTCCGAAAGGGGCAGGGCGGTTTCAAAGTTGCCTAGTATAACGGCTTGGGCGGCTTTGCTGTGGTCGCCCGACGTAGCGCTGGGGTAGACTCGCAGCCCTTGTCCCGCGGCCAGTGATGCTTTCCCGATGCTCGAACAGTACGTCAAGAAGATCCTCACCTCGCGCGTCTACGACGTCGCCGTCGAAACCCCGTTGCAGAGTGCTCCACAGCTGAGCAAGCGCCTGGGCAACCAGATTCTGCTCAAGCGCGAAGACCTGCAGCCGGTGTTCTCCTTCAAGATCCGTGGGGCGTACAACAAGCTGGCGCAACTGAGCCCTGAGGAGCTGGCCCGTGGCGTGGTCACCGCCTCGGCGGGCAACCATGCCCAGGGCGTGGCCCTGGCGGCCCGGGAGCTGGGTATCAAGGCCACCATCGTGATGCCCAAGACCACCCCGGAGATCAAGGTCGAGGGCGTGCGTTCGCGGGGCGGCAAGGTGGTGCTGCATGGCGACTCGTTCCCTGAAGCGCTGGCCTATTCGCTGAAGCTGGTGGACGAGAAGGGCTTCGTCTACATCCATCCCTATGACGACCCGCACACCATCGCCGGCCAGGGCACCGTGGCCATGGAAATCCTGCGTCAACACCCCGGTCAGCTGGACGCGATCTTCGTGCCGGTCGGCGGCGGTGGCCTGATCGCCGGTATTGCCGCCTACGTGAAGTACCTGCGCCCGGAAATCAAGGTGATCGGCGTCGAGCCGGACGACTCCAATTGCCTGCAGGCGGCGATGGCTGCGGGCGAGCGCGTGGTGCTGCCACAGGTCGGGCTGTTTGCCGATGGCGTGGCGGTGGCGCAGATCGGCCAGCACACCTTCGATATCTGCCGCTTGCATGTGGATGAAGTGGTCACGGTGAGCACCGACGAGATCTGTGCGGCAATCAAGGATATCTACGACGATACCCGCTCGATCACCGAACCTGCTGGCGCCTTGGGTGTCGCCGGGATCAAGAAGTACGTCGAGCTCAAGGGCGTGACCGGTCAGACCCTGGTGGCCATCGACTCGGGCGCCAATGTCAATTTCGACCGCCTGCGCCATGTCGCCGAGCGTGCCGAGCTGGGTGAAAAGCGCGAAGCCATCATCGCCGTGACCATTCCCGAGCGCCCGGGCAGCTTCAAAGCCTTCTGCGAGGCCATTGGCAAACGCCAGATCACCGAATTCAACTACCGCAAGCACACCTCCGACGAGGCGCATATCTTCGTCGGCGTGCAGACGCACCCGGAGAACGACCCACGGGCCGCCCTGGTGCAGCAGTTGATCGAGCAGGGCTTCCCGGTGACCGACCTGACCGACAACGAACTGGCCAAGCTGCATATCCGCCACATGGTCGGTGGTCACTCGGCCGGTGCCAGCGACGAGATCGTGCTGCGCTTCGAGTTTCCCGAGCGGCCGGGGGCGTTGTTCAACTTCCTCACCAAGCTGGGCGGGCGCTGGAACATCTCGATGTTCCACTACCGCAACCACGGCGCAGCCGACGGGCGTGTGGTGGCAGGGCTGCAGGTGCCGGAAGACGAGCGGCACCTGGTGCCGGCGGCGCTGGCCAAGATCGGTTACCCGTACTGGGACGAGACCGACAACCCGGCTTACCGGCTGTTCCTGGGCTAAGCGGCTAAGCTTGGCTTACTGCTCAAGGATGCGAAGCTCATGGAACATCTGACAACCCTCAAGGCGCTGCACATCATTGCCACTGCATTGCTCCTGCTGGGTGCGCTGGGCCTCGCGATCTGGACGGTGCGCGCCCGTCGCCAGGGTGACGCCGAGGCTTATGGCAAGCTGCTGCGCCGGCCGCTGGTGTTCGTCTGGTTGCTGATGGGTGTGTGCCTGGTGAGCATGCCGTTCACCGGCTGGTGGCTGGTGCATCTGGTCGGCTGGCCGTTGGGGCAGACCTGGGTGCTGGCCTCCAGCGTCATCTATACGCTTGGCGCGTTTGCCGTGTGGTGGTTGCTGGTGCGCCTGAACCGGCTGCGCAAGGCCGAGGTGGTGGGGTTGCGGTTTACCTTGGCCTTGGCGGTGTTCAGCGGGGTGTGCTTCCTGTCCATTGCCGGGTTGATGGGCGCCAAGCCGGTCTAGGGGCTGCGTTGCAGCCCAAT